>PLSX01000153.1 GCA_003165315.1 Acidobacteriota bacterium | reverse complement strand
AACTGGGCAATGAGAAGGGCTCCTCCCTCCCCAGACATCTCCTTGTCCTTTTGCGGCCCAAGCTCCTCCAGACCCTTGAGCGATCCATCCGCACCCACCTGCACCTCGCGAAGACTGGGAGCTTCTGCCCTGGCCAGCGCCAGGGCACGGGAAAGGAGGGAGCGAAACCCCGCCACTCCCGCGAGTGAACAAAGGGGCAGGCGCAGCTTCTCACAGACGCGAAAGGCCGCTGACTCCGTGGGCCCGGAGTTTCTGCCCGCAACGGCTTCGTACTGAAGAAGGCGCCGGGCCAATTGTAGCGACACCGGAGAACTCATGATCTCTTTTACCGGGCAAAACGCTGAGACTGCACTCAATTAGGTCTGGGGCTTCGAACCGCCACCAGCACCGCCAGGACGGTGGCAGTGCTGCGAATGTTTGCCGCGATCGTCATCAGCGCTTCTGTAAATGGGGGGTTCCGATCCGCCATTCCCTCCAGACGCGCACTGACGCCTTTGAGTTGGTCAACTTCGTTCAGGATCATTTCAAAACCCTGTGGTTGACCGATCTTCACATTGGACCGATAGGTTGGGAGACCTTCCGAGGTCACCAGCCGCGACGTCATCGCTTCGCCAATGAAGGTGAGGAGCAGCCCCAGAAGCTGGGAAATGAGAATTACCCCGCCTTCCCTGGCCTGGTCCTTGTCAATTTGCCGCCCAATTTCGTCCAGCCCTTCCAAGGAGCCATCTGCCGCGACTCGCAGCACACTTAGACAGGGAGCTTCCGCCTTGGCCAGCCCCAGGGCGCGGGAAAGGAGCGCGCGAAAGCCGTCATGTCCCGCGAGTTCAACTATAGGCCGGCGCAACGTCTCGCAAACGCGAAAGGCCGCAAGCTCCATTGGCTCGGGGGTATTGCTTGCTGCGCCTTCGTAACCAATAAGGCGCTGGGCCAAATCTCGTGTCTCTTGGGGAAGCATCATTTTCATTCCGTTACCATGCAAAATGGGCACGACACTTGGATGTGAGTTGTTGATCATGATGTTATCCCTTGGGGGCCACCGGGCCAGGGCATGTGCCTGAGTGGATTCCATTGGATGCGGTTGCCGCAACGCCCGTCCCGAATCGATCTATAGCCACTACAGCAGATATTTCACGCATCTGGGAGCATGGCGCCTCAACCTCATCAACCTATGATGATATCATTCTGGAAATCGCACCGCCACGGATTTGCCTGGCAGCGTGGCAGACAATTTCCTCGGAGTATCCAGCGCGAACAAACACGACAGGAGTGTATGCAGTTCCCGGCGCGAAGTCTGTTCAATAATGCACACATTACTACCTGTGCCCGGAATCACCAGTCGGTCATAGGGCGGTGTCGTCAAACCGCTTGCAACAGAGGAAAATTGGAACATAATTCTAGTGGCGCCCAGGGTCTAATTATCCTTCGGGCCTTTCATTTATGGCGCGCGAGACCACTGTCCTGCGGTTCACTAACTCCCCCGATGGATATAAGAGGTGTAATGCTCATCCTTAATCTGGCCTTGAGTCGTGCAAGAACTCCGCTTCGGATGGAGGTGAACCATGCCAAGCCAAGCAGCAATGATAGTGCCCGAAAGGACCACGGTAAGTGAATCCGTGAAACCCGACGCAACCATGGGGCCAACTGAAATCGAGATCGCTGCCGTTGCCTATCAATTGTGGCAAGACAACGGCTGTCCCACTGGATCGGACCAAGAAGATTGGTTTCGGGCAGAAGCGATGCTCAAGAACGGCCGCGTCGCGAACAGCAAGAATCTGTCGGAAGGTTCATCGATCCCGAAAGGCGATACTCCTGCCGAGTTCGAACTGCTGGCCGACTTCCGATGGGAAGGGAATTGGGTGGTCTGGGAAAGTGAGTGGGGCGGTCCCCGCTGGATCTGGGATTTACCCACTCCCGGCGTTGAAGTTTCGGAGCGAGCAGCGTGAACGAATGCCCGGGAGTGACGCCGTAATGACTGTCTCCTGCGCAGAACTTCGCGTTCGGAAGGGGTAGCGCCGGGGTGGCCGAGGCCTATGGGGTCAATGTCTCGTCGGCAGGTTTGACATGGTTGGATAAAATTCCGGCTTAGCTGTTTGTCTCTGCCCAGAGGATGACCCCAAGGGAGGTTATCATGACCCAACACAAGACCCTGCCTAAGGTTGTCAGGGCCAAGGGCAAAGGTGAGGCTCTACTTACTACAGCAGGTGGGAATACTCAGCGCATCGGTTGGGCAGCATTCCTCGCGGGAATCTCCCGCGGGAAAACCGTTCTGGAATACGGCGCGAACCGCACAATCTTTGTGCAGGGAGACCCTGCGGATTCCGTATGGTATCTCCAACACGGGGAAGTGCAACTTGCGGTGATTTCCCAACAAGGCAAGGAAGCGATCGTCAGCGTTCTGGGCGACAATGAGTTCTTCGGTGAGGGATGCCTAGCCAGCCAGCTATCGCGCATCTCCACGGCGAGCGCGGTGACGGATTGCACCCTTTGCCGAATCGAGAAGGCGTTGATGGTGCGTCTGCTCCACGAGCAGCATGGCATCTCGGAATTGTTCGTGACGCACTTGCTTTCCCGCAACATCCGCTATGAAGAGGACTTAGTCGACCAACTTTTCAATTCCAGTGAGAAGCGCCTGGCGCGGATTCTTTTATTGCTGGCGCATTTTGGCAAGGAAAGCCGAATCGAAACCATCCATCCCGGAATCAATCAGGAACACCTGGCGCAAATGGTCGGTACCACCCGGTCACGGGTCAGTCATTTCATGAACAAATTCCGGACGCTGGGCTTTATCGATTACACCGGCAACGGAGGGTTGACGGTCAACAACGGCCTCTTGAGCGTGATACTGAGCGAATAGCTTACCGCAGTTATCGGCAATACAAGAGCCATGCCGCCGGACGTATTCCACATTGACGCCAGCCGCTAGTGTGGTTTCCCGCGTAATTCTTGACGACGGTGTGTTGCAAGGACCCCCTCACCCCGGACCCCTCTGTTGCCGCGGTGACTGAGGGGAGGGTTGATTTTACTGCCCTCGGACGCTTGGGGGAGAGGGTGGCGCGCGTCCGGCGGTTTCATCAGCCGGGGCGGGCCGGGTGAGGGGGTCTCGCCAATTGTCAATTCTTGTGTGGGACACCACACTAGCATGGAGTGCTGGTCACCATTGCAGTTGATGAGCGAGTGGGAGTCAATGCGGATGTGCTTTCGGGATGTCTCATTGAGGGTTTCTGGTGGCTTCGCATCAGGTGTAGAGCCGGGTCTTAGCCCGACAGAAAGGCCCGGCATTGGGCCAGCCATGTTCCGCTCGAATTGCTGTCCCCTTCCAAACTCGATTCCCGAACGCGTTAAGTTTCGTCCTACAGGGCGCCCTACCTTGTAACCGCCTAACCGGCGATGTGACCTTCACGGTCCCGGGACCCGCGAGTGCAATCAACTCCCCGGTCAATTCGGCTTGGAAGACTTGCCGCTTACTGGAGGAGCATCGGGACCGGTGGCGTCGGCGTCGGGAGTGGCAGAGGGTTCTCCGGAGGCGGCTGAGGGCATGGGGGACATCGCTGATGGTTTTGCTGCGATTGCTTTCGATGGCGCCGCCGTTAATGGCGCTGTCGTTGAAGGTCCACTCTGACCCGTTTCGCCCGCTGGAGGCTTCGTGTCCGCCGGGAATGGCGTAACCGGAACGGGATCTTCCTCTTCTTCATCTCTTACTTCATGCTCAGGAGCGCGGCCGGTGATTGCCGTCCACTTAATGGGGTAAACGTCAGGATCGAAAATCACAAAGTAGAAGTGCCAGATCAGGATGGCGAACGTCGCCAGAATGGCTTCGTAGAAATGGACGGCCGTGGTGACGTCAAGGAACGACATGGGGTAAGGCAGGTGGGAAAGTACCCAATTGTGCGCCCACAGGAGGATCCCGGTGGCGGCCATGACGATGGTGCCCCACACCAGCGCCCAGTATTCGGCTTTTTCGGTGTAATTGAACCGCGCATAGGTTGGCAGCGTGGAGCGATACCCAATGTTATAGCCCACGGTTTGCACCGCCTCCTGCACGTCACGCACACGGGGAAGCATGGCTTTCAGCCACCGCCGCCCATCGCGTTTGGTAAACATGTAGATCACGTGGTAAACCGAAGCGCATATCAGAACCACTCCGGCAAAGCGATGCAACCAGCCGCGAATGGGGAAGTGCCTCTCCCACTGCACAATGGGCTGCGCCCAAAATGAGTGCGGGTACTTTAAGGCAAATCCGGTCACAACCAGCGTTAGGAAGCTTGTGAGCAGCAGCACATGCTGTATGCGCTCGTTCAGCGTCAGGCGCACCTGTCCGTGCCCCACGCGGTCCTGTGCCAGGATTCGGCGCGCTTTTCGCCACCAATCCAGGAAGTTATGCAGAAGCATAAATCCGAGGATCACCGGAATCGCCAGCAGGTAGAAGGACTTTACGAAGTTGAGTGCCCGGCCGCCGGTTGTTGACGCAGGCAGGGTGTGAACGGGACCGATGGTGAAGCGCTGGCCCGCGTCGGGATGGCATTTGCCGCAGGTCTTGCTGAGGTTGGCCTTGTTCACGGTCGAGCGCGGATCGCTAGAACGGAAGATATTGTGCACGCCATGGCAACTGGCGCAGTTGGCAACTGTTTGCTGTCCGGAATTCGATGCCATGCCGTGGTAGCTGTCCTGGTAAGTGGAGACACGCGAGTCTGGCACGTTGAAGCGGCCCATCAACTGGATATCGGCGTGGCAGCGCGAGCAGGTGGCCTGCGAAACATTGGCCAATGAGACCGGTGATTCGGGATTTCCCGGCGCCAGGATGCGATGCTCACCGTGGCAATCCGTGCAGGTGGCGGCATCCATGACTCCCGCCGCCACAGCCTTTCCGTGAATGCTTTCCTTGTAAACATCAAATACATTCTTGTGGCATTGGGCACAGGTGGACGCTACGTTCTGCTTCCAAATCTTTGAACGCGGATCGGATGCGGGAAGGATATTATGCACGCCGTGGCAATCATTGCACGATGCCGCGTTCAGGTTTCCCGCTAAGATGGCGCGGCCGTGCACGCTCTGCTTGTAAGCTTCCACGGGCAGGGCCACGGCGAACATGTACTTCGCCGCCAGGGCAGGATTCGAGTGGCACTTGCCGCATGTGTCCGGAAGGTTGGCTTTGCTGACCGGCGATTTCGCCTCGGTGGATGCGACAACATCGTGCGCGGCGCCGTGGCAACTCTGGCAGGTGGGCGCGTCTCCATTCAACTTGGCATGAGCGCGGCCGTGAATGCTTCCGTTGTATTCGCTCACTTCCGTCTGGTGGCAGGTGGCGCAGAACTGCACTCCGCGCTTGGCGGGATCCGCCACCTCGTGCTGATCGCCATGGCAGGAGAGGCACGTGGAGTTGTCCTTGGGATCGCCCAACATCGCATGCGCGCTGGCGCTGAGCTTGGCCGGAACGTCGTCATGGCAGGTGATGCATGTGGCCGAAGCGGTCTTGGCTGTGTGGCCTTCCTTGGCCGCCCCTGCGTGGCAATCGAGACAGGCAAGGTCCTTGTGAACACTATGCGCCAGTGCGTTGGGATTTACCGTGATGGATTTCCCCTGGGAGTTCACCATTCCGGTTCCCGGCCCGTGGCAAGAAATGCAATCGACGGCGGCAAAGAGGGCGGGAGGTATTGTGGATAAACCACAAATCCCCAACAATGCGGCAAATAGTACGATCCATCGCCGCATGGCTCGCTTCTGGGGGTGTAGGACTTTTTGCCGGGATAGGTTGCTGTTTGGCTTCACGATGGGTCTCTTTGCAGAATAAAATTGGGGCAAAATGCGCATATTTTTGAAGGACGAGGGGTACTTTATGACTCTCAGTCAGTTTTTTGCGCCTCCGGGGGTTTTATTGCAGTTCGAGTGCCGCAATTTTCAACACTTGCAGGGCAGGTCGGGGACAAGAGTTCCATATTCCCATGGTCGAATCACACTTGCGCTTCTCTATGCGGATTTCGCCCAGGCTGTCTAATTTAGAAAAAACCCCTTCTTATTGAGAGACTTGGAAGCTGAAGACGGCATCGGATCCAATCTTGCTTCCCGAGGGAGGCGATTGCGCCACGATAATTCCAGGGGTTACCCCGGGAGTGGGTATTTGTATCACTTGCCCAACCTTGAAGCCGTTCCGTTCCACGGCTACCCGCGCCTCTGGCCCCGATTGGCCAACGAACCTAGGGCATAAGTACTCTGGTTGTTCTTCACCGCCGGAGACAAGCAAGTTCACCGTCGGGGAGCGCACCTCTGTGGCGGCGGGGGGAGGATCTTGTGCCACGACGATGTCCGGGTCGCCTGTCCAGGGAATCACGGTGACGTCTCCCACCGTAAGTCCCCGCTGCATGGCATTGATGCGGGCTGCGCGCACCGAGTCGCCCACCATGTTGGGAACGTTCAATTGCGGAAGCCCCAGGCTGACCAGCACGTGCACGTGTTGTCCCATCTTCAAGGGTGTGCCGGGGGGCGGCATTTGTTGGGCAATCTCATTGGCTGCGTATTGGGTGCTGTAGATCTTGTCTTCCACTCTGATCTCGAGGCCCATGACAGAAGTGATGCGCTGCGCTGACTCCAGCGAGATGCCCACCAGCTTCGGCATGTTCTCCTGTCGGCCATGAATGGTGAGCCGGATGGTGGTGATGGCACTGAGCAGCGCTACGGCCACCAGAACCGTGAAGAGGAGGAAAAGCCGGAATAGACTTCGCAGACGATTGGCTACACCCATGGTAGAAGTGATCTTATCATGATGCGGGGCCGAAGTTGGATTTGTCATATCGATTCAGCCTTGGCCGATCTCCGATGGACCACATTGGGTCGTTATAACTTGTCAAGTTTCCCCGCGATTAAGCTTTGGGCGTATAATGACCTATGGGCTTGAGACCGCGACATCATGGTGGGCCGCTCGATTCTGCTTGGAATCCGCATGACGGTGGCGGCGTCCCAATAAGGGCATTCATCAAGTGAGCAAAGCGAAATATCTCGCGGTAATTTTCCCAATACTCGGACTGGGGATACCTCTCATGGCATTGTTTGGCACATCGGTAACTTTGAAAGTCGGCGACCGCGCTCCCGACTTCTCATTGCCTGACCAAAATGGCAAGATGGTGAAGCTGGCTGACTTCCATGGCAAGAAGACCGTGATCCTGGCGTTCTATCCCAAAGCCTCCACTCCCGGTTGAACTCGCGAGATCAAGGGATATCAGTCTGATATCGCCAAATTCCAAGCCGCCGGCGCACAAGTTCTGGGCATCAGTCTCGACACTCAGGAGAGAAACTGCAAATTTGCCGAAGACACCTGTGCCAGCTTTCCTCTGCTATGCGACACCGACAAACAAGTCGCCAAAGCCTACGGCGTTCTTAGCTTTACCCGCCTCTTTGCCAACCGCGTCACGTTCGTGATCGATCAAGACGGCATCATCCGCCACATTGAAGAGGGTAACGACGCCATTGACCATTCCGGCGCGCTTCACTCCTGTTCTTTGCCGGGTAAGCAGTAGGCAGAAGGCAGTGGGCAGCGAGCGTCTGATTTATTGCCTTTAACCGCTTACGACGAAATTACTCACTTGCGTTTAGTCAAGGCCTCACCACAAAGGTCGCAGAGGCTCACAGAGAACAGCCACAGGGAAGATCCTCTCTTGAACCATCGCGGCCCTATATGCGCTTTCCATTCTCTTTATCCATGCCAAAGGCCTTGGCAAGACGTTTTCGTCGCAGTTCTTTCTTATTGATTCGCAACAATTCCAAAACCGCACCTGTAACCATCAACGGGACGATTAACAAAAACAATGCAGGTACCATCCAATCTTTCGGAAATAAATGAGACTTAGCACATATCCAGAAGACGCCCCAAGCGCCAAGAGTGATGGCGAGTCCAGATTTCTTGAGGATCGAGAAAAATCCCGATTTGTTTCCGTGGTGCTTTATTCCCGAGCGTTCTCCAGACGGAGGTCTTGTTGACTCCGGAATGTTACGGTCGTTCAGCCCGCGCTTCGCCATTTCTTCCATTAATGCCTGGCGCGCGTTGAAGGTAAGGGACCCGGCATCAGCAGCCAAAGAAAGCAGTTCCCCATCCATTAAGTTTCGATAGGTCTCGCGAAGTTGTCTGTGTTTATCGTCCTCCATTGATAGGTTCCCCGTTCTTTTGGCACTCGCACGATTGCAGCCCCGGTGCGAGGCGTCCGGTTTAGATTTCGACAACGACCTTATCGTCTTTCACTGCCGGAATTTCAATCACAACGGTCAACCCGCCCAGCCGCGCGCGGTGCACGACTCCGGCGCAGAAGATGAGTACGCCACCTTTTTCCAGACGCACGCGCTCAATCGGAGAGTCGACATCAAGGCGGTATTCGGCTTCGAGTGGATGCTCGGAAAAGTAGATTTCCAGGTGATGCGGATGGTAGTGCGCGTCCTGCGCGCCTTTCTCATTGCCGAAGCAGAGGGAGAAGGGGCCGGAGGTTTCAGGAGTAATTCCCGTGGAGAATTCGTGCGATTCACACAGATCGTTTGGGGCATCGCCGGCGGAGTGTCGCCACCAGTTGCCGTCCAAAAGGCGCTCCGGCTTCAAACACCTACCGGCGGCAGCTAACCTTGTGATTAATTCACCCGCCAGGATCTCCGGGGCAACGATCTTCACATCCTGGCGCGTGTTCAGGGCAAGATGCGTGCTGACTTCTTCCAGTGGGATGGCGAGGGCTTTTCGCATCAACTCTCACACAATGGGTTTGAATTGCGATGGTTGAATGTAGGGGCGGTTCGCGACCCGCCCCTACGACTTGTCACTTCTGTTTCGCCGCCAGCTTATTCAGAATGACGCCGAGCTGCTTGATCTCATCGCCGTATCCGGCCCAATCACCATTGCGTTCGAGTTGCAGCGCTTTTTCATAATGCTGATTGGCTTCGTGGATCAGCGCCGCGGTGTCAGGCTCAGCGGTGACGGGCTTTGTTCCTGGCGCGGCTATGGAAGCGGGCTGTCCGGGCACGGAAGCGCCTTGTGCCGGCGTCGTGTTGACGCTGCCGCCGAAGATTTTGGTCAGGGCGGCGTCAAGGCTGGACTCCATCACCACGTGGTCCGAATAGGCCACAATCACGCGCTGCAATTGCGGCAGCGGGTTTCCGCCTTCCGCGGAAAGATAGAGGGGCTCGACATAGAGCACAGAATTCATTACCGGGGTCACCAGCAGCGTGCCGCGAATCACCTTTGACCCGCCCTGTCCCCACAGCGTCAACTGCTGCGAAATGGCCGGCTCCTGATCGATGCGCGATTCAATCTGCTGCGGGCCGTAGATCAGCTTCTCCTTGGGGAACGTGAACACCAGAACCTTGCCGTAATTGGGATCGTCGCAGCGCGCCGCCATCCAGGCAATCATGTTGTCTTTGCGCGCGGGCGTGAAGGGCGCCATCAGGATGAACTCCTCGCGCTTGCCCACCTCCGCCAGCTTCATGATGTTGTAGTACGGAGTCATGGCCGTGCCCGTGCCTCCCGCCGCGCTCTGGGCGATGCGCCACAAATCCTCCTTGTTATAGAACACCTGCGGATCGGTCATATGGAAGACCGCGTACATATTCGCCTGGATGGAGAACATCTCCTCCGGATAGCGGATGTGGGCGCGCAAGTCCTTGGGCATATCGGCAAGCGGATGGAAGACTCCGGGAAATATCTGCGCATAGGTTTGGATAAATGGGTCCGTTGCGTCGCTGATGTAAAAGCGCACCTCGCCCGTATAGGCATTGACGGTGGCCTTTACCGAGTTGCGGATGTAATTATCCCCTTTCGGTGCGGGTTCCGAGTAGGGATAGAGCGTTGAACTGGTATAGCCGTCGAGCATCCAGAAAAGCGCGCCGTTGTCCGCGATTACCATGTAAGGATCGTGGTCGTAGTGGATAAAAGGGGTCAGGCGGGCTGCACGTTCCAGCACCTGGCGGTAGATCATCAGGCGGCTGTCCGGTTGAATGTCCGACGAGAACAGGATGTTCTTTTCACTGAAGGCCGCCGCAAACAACAGGCGCCGCCAGAAGTTCTCGACGGGGATTCCGCCCGAACCCTCATAGCTGGTGTAGACGTCCTTGTCGCCGCGCGGATAGTCGAATTCCTGCGCGCGCGTCTTGACGAAGCAATAGTCGCCACCCTGCTCGCCAAAGTAGATTTCCGGCCGAGTGACTTTGAGCGAGACATTGGAAACAGGGGGAAGGTCCTTGATAAAGAGCACCGGCAGCCCTTCGCTGGTGAATTCGTTCACGGGGCCCAGGCACAGGCCGTAGCCGTGCGTGTAAGTCAGGTTTTCGTTGATCCAGTTCCGCACTGGCAGGCTTGCCGGATTCAGTTCGCGCGGTGAAAGGGAAACCTGGCGGTAGACGCCGTTGATCCAGTAGCGGTCGTTGTCAATATGGACGAAGTCGTAGTAGGTGCGGATCTCCTGCAATTGGGCGAAGGTGGTCAACAGCGGGCCGTGGTCCCAAAGGCGGACGTTACGGAAGGTGGAGTCATTCTGGCGAATGTCATCGAGAGTCAAGTCCTCCACAGCGGAGAAGCTCTTCTCTTCAAATCGATCCAGCGCGTAGGCCTTGCGGGTAAAGTCAATGGAGTTAGCAATGTAGGGGCGCTCCTTATCGAACTCATTGGGCGCCACCACAAAGCGCTGCACAATCTCCGGGTAAAGGGAGCCGCCCAGAATCCCCACCACGATTAGCGCGCCAATGCCAAACAGTGGCGTGCGAATGTCTCCCGAGCCGGCGCGGACGAAAAAGAGCAAGGCGGTCAAAACCGAGAATCCCAAAAGCACCCACAAGACGGGCCACGTGGCGTGAACATCTGTGTAACCCGGACCGTACACCATTCCCCGAGGCGAATAGAGAAGGTCAAACATGCCCAGCCGAAAGCGATAGGCAACCAGGAGCATGATGATGCCGCCCAGCGACATAAGGTGCGCTCGCGCCGCCTTTGCCATCACCGGACCGCGCGGCGTAAACCAGACTCCGCCTTCCACCAGATACATGAAGGTGGCGGTAAGCAGGCAGGCAATCAGGGTAACGAGCGCCAGATGGTAGAGAAACCACGTGAAGGGCAACTGGAAAAGGTAGAAGCCAAGGTCGCGGCCGAAGAGCGGGTCGGCGATGCCCATCACGGGCACATGCCGCGAGCGCAAATAGACCAGCCAATGGCTCATGCCCCATTGGCTGACCATGTATCCGCCAAAGAGCACGCCTCCCCAGATGGCCCAGCGGAAGAGCACGCCGAAACGCTCCAGAGGCGCGAACTCGATCTGCTCCGTGTAAACTCGATGACCCTCGCGATGCGCCAGCGTGTGGGCGATCAGCAGATTCACCGCGGCCACGGCCATGAAGCCCAGTCCGGCAATTCCACTCAGGTTGATCTGGGATTTCAGGATGGTGACGTAGATCAGGCGGTAACCTTCCTGGTTGAACCAGAGCCAATCCACCAGCAGATTGACGCCGCTGAAGAGCAGAGGCAGGAAGACGAGAACGAAAATCATGAGGGCGACAATTACTCGAATCTTACGGTTGTTATCCATGGGGTTTCTCCGGCGTTATCTTCACACAGCGGGGGACAAGAGTCAAAAGCATCGGGTGATCGGGAGATCGAGTTAGTGAAAGGCTTTCCGTGGTCAGTGGTCCGTTGTCAGTTGTCCAGCGTCCGTTCAGCTCCAAAGGAGCGCGATAACAAAGGCCAGGCCAGCGCCCCATGAGCGCCAACTTAAGCAGATTGCACTATCCAGAGCCGCGCAGCGGGCTCGCGGGGGCTCCCAATCCTTAAGTTAGCGCTTATGGGCCAGCGGCCTGGGTTTATGGCAACATCCTCAAATTCGTATCAAGAGCCCTGTAAGGGCGTAATGAAAGGCGACACAATCGAAATTCAAATTGTTGCCTGTTTTGCCCTTTCAGGGCTTGTACGCCATGGCGCACCGCCAACCCACGCCGCTGGCCTGGGCTTTGTTATCGCGCCCCTTTGGGTCTTAATGGCAGACCAGGACGCTACCCCTTCCCGAAGTGAGGCAAGCCCGGACGACCGCGTTACAGTGATATACTGTCCTGACGATAAGGAGCAAACATGATACTTGAAGTAGGTATATTAAATGTTAAACCCAGTGAGGAAGCTGAATTTGAGGCGACGCTGAAGATTGCGCGGCCGCTGATTGCCGCCACGCCCGGCTTTGAATCGATCAGCATCCACCCCTGCATTGAGACACCCAACCGCTATCTGCTGCTCGTCACCTGGCGAACGATTGAGGATCACACCGTGGGATTCCGGCAGTCGGACCGCTTCCCGGAGTGGCGCAGGCTCCTTCAGCATTTCTATGATCCGCCCCCCGTCATTCAGCACTATCGCGAAGCACTGCCGCTTACGGATTAAAACTGAGCCAAAGGGCGGACCTGTTTTGTCGGTCCGCCTTTCTTCCTGCTAATTGGGCCCGAGCCTCGGACCTATCGACCACGTCCGTGCCAGGCACTTTTTCCCCAAATTCAATGTGGTGACACCAATTCTATACTGCAAAATGGGCGCTTACGCTCCCAGGGGAAGGCTCTTTGCCAATCCAGAATTCAATGGATCAGTCTCGGCTGGTCAAACGAAGAATGATGCCGATGATCACCCCAGTAGGCAAACTGATGGCCATGAACTATCGGGCTTGCGGAAGAGAGATAAGCGCCACGGCAATAATTCCAACTGTAAAGAGAAGCCCCGCCGCCCCCTTTACCGGAATCTTGTGCATTGTGATCCCCGGGTGCATCGCTTTCCCTCCTTGCAGAAGTATGCGCCTCTTAGTATGGCTAATCAACATGACCTTTTTTATACTGTGCCAATGTCACACGCCCCAGAATACTTGACCTCAACGTCGATTTCCGATAGCGTTGAAAATTAGTGAGATCATGTCAAAGCCTCGAGTAGCTCTCTTTATTACATGCCTTGCCGACCAGTTCTTTCCTCAAGTCGGCGAATGCGTGGTAAAAGTCCTGAAAAGGTTGGACGTGGAAGTGACGTTCAATCCGGAGCAGACGTGTTGCGGCCAGCCGGCCTTCAACACGGGCTTTCGCGATGAGGCGCGCAGTGTAGCCCGCAGGGTCATCGACATGTATGACAAGGCCGATTACGTTGTGGCGCCGTCGGGATCGTGCTCCTCCATGGTGAGGGCTTTCTACCCTGAGCTTTTTGCGGATGAGCCGGAGCTTCTCAAAAAAGCTCAGGACCTGCAAAAGCGCTTCTTTGAATTCTCGGAATTCCTGGTGAAGGTTTTGAAAGTGGACGATGTGGGCGCGCGCTTCCCCCACCGCGTCACCTATCACGATTCCTGCCATCTATTGCGCGAACTCGGTGTCTCCGAACCCCCACGCCAACTGCTGCGCAAAGTGCAGGGCATTGAATTGGTCGAGATGGATGACTACAAGCTTTGCTGCGGGTTTGGCGGCACGTTTTCAATCAAGTTTCCGGAAGTTTCCGTGCCCATGGGCCAGGACAAGATTCGCGCCGCCACCGAAACACAAGCTGAATACCTGGTAGCCGCTGACGGTGGCTGCCTGATGCACCTGAACGGGCTGATCCACCGGCAGGGACTGGCACTCAAGACGATGCATTTGGCGGAAATTCTTGCGGAAGTGTAAAGGGTGAAGGGTAGAGGATAAAGGCTGAAGGGTGAAGACTGATACTCAAGGGTGGAAGTCTTAAGAATAAAGGCTACATTTGGGGGTTGGAATAAAGTTAGGTTTTACCCTTTACCCCTCAACCTTCACCCTTCTTCTGCACACTTTAAACCTCGTCTTTTCCTGAGAACTGGCAGCTGACACCTTGAATTTATGACCGATACTCTCATTCACATCTCCGACATCCACCAGGACGGGGCGGCCACCATTGCCAATCCGCGGCTGGCGGAAGCCTATCGGTCCTCCACCGTGCGCTTGTTCACGCACCGCTTGAGCGCGATTGCCGAAGTGCCCGGCTTCGACCGCCTGCGTGACCTTGGCCGCGAGCTTAAGCGCCAGACCATTGAGAACCTCGATTTCTACCTCGGCCAGTTTGCGGATAGCGTAGAGCGCAACGGCGGCAAAGTGCATTGGGCTTCCGATGGCGCGGAGGTGTGCCGGATTGTCGTGGATATTGTGCAGAAATCGGCGGCGCAGGAAGTGGTGAAAGCCAAGACAATGGTGGGCGAGGAAGTGGAGCTGAACCATGCCCTGGACGCCGCCGGGATTCGTGCCGTGGAAACGGATTTGGGCGAGTTCATCATTCAGTTGGCAGGTGAGCGGCCCGCGCACATCGTTGCTCCCGCTATCCACAAGACTCGCGAAGAAGTGGCGGACTTGTTTGAGGAGCACGTCGATCCGAGGCGCACGCTGGTTCCCGAGGAGCTCACCGCGATCGCTCGAACGGCGCTGCGTGAAATGTTCCAGAAAGCTGGCGTGGGAGTTAGCGGCGCCAACTTTGCCGTGGCCGAGACGGGCACTGTGGTTACGATTGAGAACGAAGGGAACATCCGCATGTGCACCACGGTTCCACGAGTTCACATTGCCCTGGTTGGAATCGAAAAGCTCATTCCTCGTCTCTCCGACCTGGGAATATTTCTGCGCCTGCTGGGCCGCTCGGGGACGGGCCAGAAGTTGACCACGTACACTTCGCTCCTGACGGGGCCGCGCCGCGAGCATGAAGACGGTCCCGAACAGATGCACGTGGTGCTGGTGGATAATGGACGCATTAAGTCGCTGGCCGATCCTAAAATGCGTGAAATGTTATATTGCATTCGCTGCGGCGCCTGCCTGAACACCTGTCCGGTGTACCGCAAGATCGGCGGACACGCATACGGGGGGGTGTACAGCGGCCCCATCGGTGCACTAGTGACACCGGAATTTACGGGTATTGGCAACGCGCGGGAGTTACCCTTTGCGTCGTCGTTGTGCGGCGCCTGCCGCGAAGTTTGCCCCGTCAAAATCAATATTCCGGACCTCCTTCTGCACCTGCGCAGCGAGGCACAGAATCATGCGCCGCAAAAATCCGGCGGCCTGGTTTCAGAACGGCTGACGTTTCGGATGTGGGCTTGGGCAATGCGCAACCCGACCGCTTATAAGCTGGGCGCCCGGTTGGCGCGGTTGGTGCAACTGCTGGTGGCACGCAAAGGCTGGATTCACAAAATTCCTGCTTACCCTGCTTCCCGATGGACCAAGGAACGGGACTTCCCCGCGCTGGCTCCGCAGTCGTTTCGCGAGCGGTGGAAGAAGATGTAGGTGCCAGGTATCAGGTGCCAGCAAGCAAAAAGGATAAAGTGCAAAGGCTAAAAGGCAAAGGGTAAAGGGTAAAGCTGGTCATTCTCCTACCATTTTTCATTTACCCTTTAGCCTTCATCCTTCACCCTTCACTCCTCATTGTTCATCGTTTCCCCCTTTCAAATTACAATTTAGCCTTTACCCTTTAGCTTTTGAACTTTGGTCTTTACCCTTCCCCTTTTCCCCTTTATCCTTTGGAGCGCCTGAAACCTGACACCTTTTACGGAGTTGTGCAATGCGTTGCTTTCATTCAACCCTTAAGCTAATCCAGTTGGCAGTTGTGATGGTCCTTTCCTCCGCGTGGGCTGTTCCCTCGTTGCGTGCAGTCGAGGGTCCTTTGGCCCCCGTGAACCTGCGCTGTGAGTATCTCACCAACCCGGTGGGTATCGACGTGCGCCAACCGCGATTCGGGTGGATTGATCGCCACACGGGGCGCGCGCAGTCGCAGTCCGCTTATCAGTTGCTGGTCGCTTCCAGCCCGGATTTGCTGGCCCAAAACAAGGGCGATAAGTGGGACACAGGGAAGGCCGCCTCGGACGACCCAACGCAGGTGGTTTACAACGGCAAACCGCTGGAGAGCGATCACTCCTATTGGTGGAAGGTCCGCTACTGGGATAAAGACGGCAACGCCAGTGAATACAGCCAAACGGCGTTCTTTGATGTCGCCCTGCTTGCCGCAGATGAATGGAAGGGGCAATGGATTGACGGCGCCAATCAGTTGCGGCAGGAATTCACTTTGGCGGAAGCGCCACGCCGCGCCCGCGCTTACATTTGCGGACTGGGCTATTACGAACTTCGGCTCAACGGCGCGAAAATTGGGAACAACTACCTGGATCCCGGCTGGACGACGTTCGATAAGCGCGCTCTTTATGTGACCTATGACATCACGGCGAACCTGCATCGGGGTGTGAACGCTGTCGGTGTGAGGCTGGGCGAGGGCTGGTTTAAATCGCGTGTGTTGATGGTGCAACTTGAAATCGAACTCGCGAACGGAAAGCATGTCAGCATCTCGAGCGGCCCCACCTGGAAGGTGAAGAACGGCCCCATTGTGAGTGACAGTGTGTGGGATGGCGAGGTTTACGACGCTCGACTGGAAACCATGGGTTGGGACCAGCCAGGATTCAAAGACGATGGCTGGGGACCGGCCCAAATCGCCAAGGCTCCTGGAGGCGTGCTCTCCGCGCAGATGATGCCGCCCATCCAGGACGTCGATTCCATGGTTCCCGTTGCACTGACCAATCCACGGGCCGGCGTTTACGTGTACGACATGGGGCAGAACTTCAGCGGCTGGGTTGACTTGCATGTCAGCGGGCCGCGAGGGGCTCAAGTGCAATTGCGTTTCGCCGAACTGCTCTACGACACGGGAATGATCAACCGTGAGAACATCCGCGGGGCGAAGGCCCGCGACATCTACATTCTGCGCGGCGATGGTGAGGAATGCTACCATCCAACGTTCACTTATCACGGCTTTCGCTACGTTGAGGTTACGGGATTCCCCGGCACGCCCAGTCTCGATTCTCTGCGCGGTCACGTTGTGCACACGGTGGTGAAAACCACCGGCAGTTTTGTGGCCTCAAAGCCCTTGCTGAATCAAATCCACAAAATGATTCGCTGGTCAGACCTGACGAACCTGCACAGCGTTCCCACCGATTGCCCTCAGCGCGACGAACGCATGGGTTGGATGGGCGACGCACAGGTGAGCTCCGAAGGCGTGATGTTGAACTTCGACATGATGGCCTTCTACACCAACTTCCTGCGGGACATGCGCGACGTTCAGGGAGCAGATGGGACCCTGATGGACACTGTACCGTTTGGCGGCTATGGCAGCCGTCCGGCTGACCCCGCCTGGGGGACGGCCTTCCCCTTGATCACCTGGTACGTCTACCAACAAACGGGCGATCGCCGCATCGTTGAGGAGAATTACGACGGGATCAAGAAATACCTGGAAGACCTGCAAAGACGCGCCCCAGACAATGTTTTGCGCTACACATTGTATGGCGACTGGGTGGCGACGGAGAAGACTCCGGGGGCTGAAGTTTCCGACTTCTACTTTTATTACGATACGCTGGTGATGTCGAAAATGGCGGCGGCACTCGGAAAATCTGCCGATGCTGATGATTATGCCCAACGGGCCGTCGTCATCAAAGATGCTTTCAACAAGGAATTCTTCGATCCCAAGACGGCCAACTACACCACAGGAACTCAGACCGCCAACGACCTGCCGCTCTTTTTGGACATGGTTCCCAAGGAATATCGGGGAAAGGTTGCGGGTAACCTGATCAACAATATTCTCTACGAGCATGATACGCACCTCACCACGGGACTGGCGGGGTTGCGATACCTCTTCCCGGTGTTGACACAAGTTGACCAGTCTTCATTGGCCTATGACCTGGCGACGCAGACCACTTTCCCAAGTTGGGGCTATATGCTGGCGAATGGCGCCACCACGGTTTGGGAGCTTTGGCAGAACAAAGTGGGGCCGCACATGAATTCGCAAAATCACCACATGATGGGAAGCATCGATGCGTGGTTCTATGAGGCATTGGGTGGAATCAATGTGGACCCTGAACAGCCGGGCTATAAACACTTCCGCATCGAACCGCAGGTGACGCGCGATCTCACTTCCGTCAGCGCCAGCGTTGGTACGGTGCGAGGTGAAGTGACGTCCTCATGGACTCACGAGCCGGGAGTCATTACTCTGCAGGTTGATGTGCCTGTCAACAGCACCGCAACGGTGGCCATTCCGGAGGAAGATGAAATGACGAGCGTAACTGTGCGCGAAGGCGATCGAACCGTTTGGGATAAGGGACACTTCGTGGAGGGGACGCAGGGCGTTACTTGGGGGATTCCCGCCGATGCAAGGGTGATGTCAGGAGCATTTCAGGATCGGCGCGTGAGATTCGAAGTGGGCTCCGGGCACTATTTCTTTCGGCTTACAGGGGAGTGAGTAAGTTGCGTCATGGAATAATTGGGATATTCGATAAATGGTCCGATGCTCTGATCTTAGAATAATTCCACTCTTGGAGAATCAATACCTCCGCGGTGAACTACAATAAAGAGACACGAGAGGAGAGGAAATCATCATGAAATTGGTAACTTACGAATCCGCGAAACAATCCCACCTGGGAGTGGTGCAAGGGGAGCTGGTGGTAAATGTCTCCGCCGCCTACGCCCTGATTGCCAAGGGGCGAATTTCCGATGCCAAGGTGGCTGCCGCCGCAAAGGTGCTGCGCAAGTTGGGCAGGCCTCCTGCCGACATGATTGAACTCCTGGGGTTGGGTGAAAGATATCACAAAGCGCTTGGAGTGGTTGTGGCGAGCGCGAGTGGGTTGGGCAAGAAAGGTCCCAAGGGTTTGCTTACACCGTTGGCCAAGGCTAAGCTGCGTGCCCCCATTGCACATCCCCAAAAAATCACCTGCGTTGGGCTTAACTATGCTGACCACGCGCGCGAGGGAGGGGTGGAGCCGCCCCCGGCGCCGATTTTCTTTCTTAAATCTCACAACACAATCTGTGGGCCCGGCGACCCCATCAAACTGCCGCCCAACTCCGAGCAGGTGGACTACGAAGCTGAGTTTGCAGTGGTCATAGGCAAGCGCGGGCGGGACATTGCGGAGAGCGATGCGCACAAATATATCGCGGGTTACACCCTTCTACACGATGTGAGCGCGCGCGACATGCAGTTCAGCGACAATCAGTGGTACCGCGGCAAGAGTTGCGANNACACCAGCAACCTGATCTTCAAGGTTCCATTCCTTATCAGCTATCTTTCCCAATCTCTCACCTGGGAAGTGGGTGATCTGATTTCTACGGGAACGCCTCCAGGTGTGGGCTTTGCTCGAAAGCCCCCGGTTTGGTTGAAGGCAGGCGATACGACAAGCGTGACGGTGGAAGGAATCGGGACGCTAACCAATCCCGTGGTCGGACCGTAGCCCTGCTGGCAGGCGGCTCGCGCCGGATTATTTCGTTGCGCCTTCGCCAGGCGTTATAATGAACGACGCCAATAGATTGAGTGGAGGCACTCTGATGACACTGTCCAGCTTCAAAAATGAGCCACTGAGCGATTTCAAAAATAATCCGGCTCATCGTCGCCGGATGGAATACGCGCTGGATGAAATTCGCGATGAGTTGGGCCGCGAACACGACTTGGTGATCGGCGGCGAACGAATCAAAACGCAGAAAAAACTTTACTCCTACAATCCCAGCCATCCTGACCATGTGGTGGGAGTGTTTTCGCAGGCAGACGCTACCCTGGCGGACCGTGCCGTTCGGACTGCCGATGAGGCGTTCAAGTCCTGGAGCAGCACACCCTTGCAGAAACGGGTCGACCTGCTGCAGCGGACCTCCAAAATTCTATTGGACNNGGTCTACGAGGTGGGCAAGACCTGGCCCGAGGCGGATGCCGATGTGGCCGAGGCCATCGATTTTATTGAATTCTATGCGCGTTCTGCCCAGCGCTTGGCATCCCCGCAGGCGCTCACACCTGTTGCCGGCGAAAAGAGCCAACTGCGTTACATTCCCCTCGGCGTGGGTATTGTGATTCCGCCCTGGAATTTCCCTCTGGCGATTCTAGTGGGAATGACGGTGGCTTCCATCGTGACGGGCAATACCGTGGTGCTGAAACCATCGAGTGATGCCCCTGCCATCGCATACAAATTCTTTGAAGCCTTGGAAGAAGCGGGCATGCCCAAGGGAGTGGTGAATTTCCTACCCTGTCCGGGCGGCGAGGTAGGTGATGTCCTGGTTGGACACCCTCGAACCCGCTTCGTGGCCTTTACTGGATCCAAGGATGTGGGACTTCATATCAATGAGTTGGCAGCCAAAACCGCCCCCGGACAAATTTGGGTGAAGCGTGTCATTGCTGAGATGGGCGGCAAGGATTCGATTGTAGTTGATAGTGATGCGGACCTAGACGATGCAGTGGATGGAGTTGTTGCCTCGGCTTTTGGGTATCAGGGCCAGAAGTGTTCCGCCTGCTCGCGAGCGATCGTGGTGGGGTCGGTCTATGACGACTTCCTGCAGCGGCTCCAAAAACGGGTGGAACAGATTACGCTTGGGCCTGCCGAACGCCCTGAAAACTACATGGGCCCGGTAATCAACGCCAAGGCCAAGAGAACGATCTTGCAGTACATCGAGGTGGGGAAGACGGAAGGCCGACTCATCGTCGGGAGCGCCGAACCAACCGGTGAAGGGCATTTTGTACAGCCAACAGTGATTGCCGATGTATCCCCCACGGCGCGAATTGCGCAGGAAGAGATTTTCGGCCCGGTCCTGGCGGTGATTCGAGCCGGGAATTTTGAGGAGGCCCTCGCGATTGCCAATAATACGGATTATGGACTGACTGGGGCGGTTTATACGAATGACCGGCGTAAACTGGATAAAGCGACGGAAGAGTTTTTCGTCGGCAACCTCTATCTAAACCGCAAATGCACAGGTGCACTGGTGGGCGCCCATCCCTTTGGGGGTTTCAATATGTCCGGGACTGATTCCAAGGCGGGGGGGAATGATTACCTGCTTCTTTTTACCCAGGCTAAGACCGTCAGCGAGAGGATGACCTTTTGACGGGGTCTGCTGACTGGATTATCGTAGCATCGGTAACATTGCCGAAGAGCAAAAAGTGATTACCATTTAATTTATTCAATATCAAAGTGCTGAATTATATTTGAATGGTCCAATTTTAGGTAGGGACACAGTGGTATGTTTACCTTTTATATATATCATTACTAGTTTTGAATGGAGAGCATGGCGAAGTTATTGAATTTGGAACAAGTCGGCCCTCAGGCGCGAATTAAGACGGAACTCCTGCAACTGGAATCGCAGAAGAAAGAATTTTGGATTCTAGTCATCTTTGCTGCGATGGTTCTTCTCCTGGGTGTTTTGTCTTTTTTCTTTCCCCATCGATTCTGGAATGGCGGCAGGTTGGAGATTAGCATTTCTCCCCAGATCGTTTTTGTCATCATGATTGCATTAGTATTGGCTTCCCTGGTCTTTGTTCGCCGTGATCTCGAAGTTCGAGGGTTGCGGTTGGCCAATTTGCAGCAGTTTATGTCTTCGCAGGAGGAGCAGGCTGCCGGCATGTTCGATGCGGTGACCAACGTCTTCACCCGTGGCTTCCTGCATGATCTGATGTCAAGTGAAATTTCCCGCGCTGAACGCACCAACCGCTCTTTGTCGCTGATCATGTGCGACCTCAACAACTTCAAGCAGGTCAACGACCGTTACGGCCATTTGATGGGTGACTACGTCCTTTCGCAAATTGCCACCATTCTAAAATCCTGCGTGCGCGGCTCCGACTATGTTATCCGTTACGGGGGAGATGAGTTTCTTATCTTGCTTCCCGAGACAGACGAACAAGGGGGGGAGATTGTGCGCCAACGCGTGCATAGCAAGGTTGCCGAATGGGACAACAGCAACCGTGTGGGCGATCTGCCGGTCTCTGTCAGTCTGGGTTTGTATCGACACGTGACCGGTCAAACGGCGGAAAAAGATGTTGCAGAAGCCGATGCCAGGATGTACGCGGAAAAGCAGACCAATAAGCGCTCGGCAGTTGACCACGGCGCACCTCGCCCACAATGACCTTGGTTCCCTGAATTTTTGAATTTTGAAGCAGCCTTTGTCCCCGGTCGCATTGCAATTGTGGGCAGCAATTTATACTGGGCGGTAGTCCGTGCGCCCTCGGGCCGATCTTTCTCTCGCAATGTTCGGGCTCGAAAGCTCACACATTCTCGTATAGATTGAAGAGTGGGATGATCTTAGGAGTCCATCTAACGCGAAGTTCACGTCAACTCTGGCGGGTGTGGGTTGTCATTCTGGTTGCAGTAGCGACTGTTGGAAGGGATCCCAAACCCCGCCCCTTTCCCCTCCAGACTTTGATGGAGCCGCCTGCCGGCAGTTACTACCAGGGAGTCTTCCCCGGCAGCAAGGACGGCATGGGAGGGGACGTCACTCTCAATGATGTAAAGGTCTATCAGGCCGCGGTGGGCAAGCCGCTCGCCTGGGTTTACTTTTGGAATAACTGGTACGAGGATCCACGCTTTCCCATCAAGACTGCCTCCTGGATCCGCGCCAACGGAAGTGTTCCTTATATTCGCATGATGCTCCTCAGCAGCCCTGCCATTCCCCGGCCCGAACCAATTTATTCCTTAAAGAATATTATCGATGGCAAGTTTGATCTCCAGTTACGGAAATGGATGCAGGATGCCCGGAAGTTCGGCTCCCCGGTGATTGCCGAATACGGCGTGGAGGTTGACGGGTGGTGGTTCCCTTGGAATGGCCTTTACAACAAAGAAGGCGGATCCTATGCCGACTCCGTAGGTCGATTTCGGGAAGCCTACCGGCATATTATCCACATCGCGCGCGAAGAAGGCGCCTACAACATCCGTTGGGTTTTCCACGTTGACCCATGGGATGAGCCGGTGGTGGAGTGGAATAAGTTCGAGAACTATTACCCCGGTGACGATTGGATAGACTGGGTTGGCGCCAGCGTGTACGGACGGCAGTTGCCCAGTGATCCACCTGGGGTATCGTTCCGTTACCAGATGGATTGGGTATACGGGCGCATGCAGAGGATGACCAAAAAACCATTCATCGTTTGCGAATTCGGGCAGATCAATGACCGCCAGCAAGTGACGTGGACCACTGCCGCTCTTTCCGATCTTCTGGGTGGCCGCTGGCCCAAATTGATCGGATTCTCCTGGTGGAACTCAACCTTTATGAATGATCCCAAAACGGGCCGTGAATCGAACATGCTGGTGCAGGACAACCCCAAGCTCCAGGCGCTCTTTCGCAAAGAGGTGGGCGAGAACCCCAACGTGATTGCTCATCCCATCAGCCGCATCGTGCCGTCGGACGTTCGATAAGTGCTTGCTTCGGCGACGCACGCCATCCTTCGAATTACTTAAAGCAGAAATCAATTGTGGTATTGGAGTTTTGACGTCACACCTGCACGGTGACGCTGGTTTCGGTGCGGGTGACGGAGCGGTAGAGCGTGTCGCGCTCAAAGGGTTCGCAGCCCGCCTCGCGAATCAGGCGGACAAGTTGCTGGCGGGTCATCGCCTGTGGTGTCGTGGCACCGGCGTCGTGATAGATTTTTTCTTCCACCACGGTGCCGTCAAGATCATCGGCGCCAAATCTCAACGCCACCTGCGCCACGCGCGGGGTCATCATAATCCAATAAGCCTTGATGTGCGGAAAATTGTCGAGCAGCAGGCGGGCCACGGCAACGTTCTTCAAATCCATAAATCCGCTGGTCTCATCGTGCGGCACCAGCTTGCCTAATTCTGTGTTGGCGGGATGGAAGGCCAGCGGTATATACGTTTGGAATCCGTGCGTCTCATCCTGAAGTTTGCGCAGTTGGAGCAGGTGATCAACACGGTCTTCCGCCGATTCAATGTGGCCGTAGAGCATGGTGGCATTGGTATGCATGCCCAATTCGTGCGCCAGGCGATGGACCTTCAGCCACATGTGCGCGCCAATTTTGTGATCGCAGATGACGCGGCGTATAGCGGGGGCAAAGATTTCCGCGCCTCCTCCGGGCAAGGAATCGAGGCCCGCGTCTTTCAAACGCTCAAGGACTTCGCGATAGGAAAGGCGCGTGAGATGCGAAAAATATCCAATCTCCACCGCCGTAAACCCCTTCAAATGGACGGTGGGAAAGCGTTCCTTCAGGCCGCGAACTAGATCCAGATAATACTCAAACGATAAGTCCGGATGCAGGCCGCCCACGATATGGAATTCCGTGACTGCCTCCGACCAATTCTCACCCGCGACGCGAAAAGCTTCATCCAGCGCCATGGTGTAGGCGCCGGGCACGTCAGGCTTGCGGCCAAAGGCACAGAGCTTGCAACTGGCCACACACACATTGGTGGGGTTGATGTGCCGGTTGACGTTGAAGTAAGTCCGCATCCCATGCATTCTTACCCGGACGTGATGGGCCAGGTAGCCGATCGCGAGGAGATCATGGGACTGGTAAATCGTCACGCCTTCCTGAAAGCTCAATCGTTCGCCCGCCAGGACCTTTTCGGCAATGGGGAGCAGGACACGGTCATCGATCTGGAGATTTTGAGGAATCATGGCCAAGTTTCAATTCTAACGGGATGGGGCAGGATTTGCAATTGTCGGCGAAGGGCAATCCAGTTTTCATACAGTATCTGGCATTACAATTGCCTTGGGATATGCCCATCCAACCCGCATAAACACTGACGGGGACTTGACAACGGGTTTATTATGGTGTTTCTGTCCAGGGCCCAAGGAAAGAATTTAACTGGCGCATCAGAATTTTTTCTGGTTAGAATTGTGGGTGGATTCCTGAGTTTATGGAGACTGCACAACTTCAATTCGCCGAGCCGCAACAAGAAGCAGCGTTCTTCTACGGGCTCTTTCTGCGTGGCCACCCACTGCAAAAACTGCGGGAAGATATCGACGTCCCTCCCCATGTCCTTGAGCGCTGGCAGCGACTGGCGCAGCATGATCCCATGTATCACGGCATGCTGGACCGGATGCTGACCTATCGCAAACACGTCCTCGCCATTTTTGAAACTCTCGTCTTTCGCGACATGCTGGTCGAGCCGCGGACGCAGTGAAATCATTGGGTCAGGGAAAAGCTGTCCGTTGTTCTTGGTCCATTGTCCGCCGCAAGTTATTCGAGGCGATTGCATCACTTTTCTCCAGACACGAAACACAATCCACTCACCAAGGCCAACTGACGACGGACAAATGACTAAGGACAACGGACTACGGACAGCTGTTAATCACCCGATCATGCGATTCTTCAGGATGTCCGCTCCCCAGGTTAAAAAGAAGATCAGGCTGATATAGCCATTCACGTTGAAAAATGCGGCATTCAGGCGGGAGAGGTCTGACGGCGTGACGATGGCGTGCTCGTATGCCAGCAGCGCCGCCATCAGCGCCAGGCCAATGATGGCGATCCAGCCCAGGCTTTCCAATCGGATCACTTCCACCAGCAGGACCACCATGGCAACGTGGCAGGCAATGGAAGTGTAAAGCGCCGCCGCCACCCCGTAACGCTGCGGGAACGAATGGATGCTGATGCTGCGGTCAAATTCAATGTCCTGGCAGGCGTAGATGAGGTCGAAGCCACCCACCCACAAGGCAACGGCACCGCCCACCAGCAGGATGCTCACGCTGATGTCGTTGCGCAGGGCGATCCACGCGGCGATGGGGGCGATGCCGTCGGCGAAGCCCAAAACAAGGTGAGAGAGCATCGTGAAGCGTTTCGTGTAGGAGTAGAAAAGCAGCACGGCGATCGCGACCGGGGAGAGCTTGAACGCGAGCGGGCTGAGTTCCCATGCCGCGAGAGCCAGCAAGCCGCAGGAGAGCACGGTAAAACCCACGGCGAAACGCAGAGTGAGCCGCCCCGCGGGCAGGGCGCGCATTTTGGTGCGGGGATTGAGCGCGTCGATCTTGCGGTCAGCGATTCGATTGAAGGTCATCGCCGCGCTGCGCGCACCCACCATCGCAACGATCAGCCAGAAGACCTGCCGCCACGTTGGCCAGCCATGAACCGCCAGCATACCTCCCACCAAGGCAAACGGCAGAGCAAAAATCGAGTGCTCGAACTTGATCATTTCGAGCGTGGTGTGGAGCTTGCCAGCGAGACCTGGGGCACTGCCAATCGGCGCTGGGGGAAGTGATAGATTTGTACTCATGGGGTAAATTCTATGATTTAGGGGCGGGCAACGCGCCGTCAGCCCTCGAAGTAATGGTCATCGTTGCGAACTAAGTTCCTGCATAAACACCCAATGCGCAAACTCATTTTCCCGGCCGCTCGGCTTCTCCCAACCAATGAAACTGCGCATCCTGCTCAAGGTCGAGAAGAGCCAGCACACGGCAGCAGAACTGGGTAACAAGGTCATCGATCGATTTGGGCCGGTCGTAGTAGGTCGGAATAATGGGGAAGATCACGGCGCCGGCCTGCTGCGCCCGCAGCATGTTCTCAAGGTGGATACGGTTGAACGGCGTGTCGCGCACGGCGAGGATCAATTGGCGCCTCTGCTTCAGGCAAACATCCGCCGCGCGCTCAATCAGCGTGTCGGAAATTCCCGTAGCAATCTGCGCCAGGCAGCCCGTGGTGCACGGAATCACCACCATGCCTTCCACCGCGTACGACCCGCTGGCAATGGAAGCGCCAATATCCGAGTCACGCAGATATTCCGTCTTGTGGGTTGCACGCTCCGCCAGCAGTGAGGGGATCTGCGCTGACTTTGAGATGTTCAGATCCAGCTCATCGCGCAGCAACTTCAGCCCGCTACCTGAGATGACCAGATGGATCTTCTCCACACGCGGGTCACCCTCAAGAATCTGCAAGGTACGGCGCGCGAACAGGGCTCCGCTGGCTCCGGTGACGCCCAAAATAATTCGTTTTTTGTGATCGATCTTATTAATGGCCATTGTACCGGATGTTAGTTTGCGCCCCAGGTGAAGTCAAGGAAGTGAGAATTCGGATGAGGACTGTTATAATTTAAGTCCAGGAAAAAATCAGCGGTTAGAAACATGCGCTTAGCGCGTGCGCGCTTCCGCGACGGAGGAACAAATTGAGTCCCGAAGAAATCACCAGCATGTTGGAGAATGTCCGCGGAGGCAAGCTCTCCGTGGAAGACGCCGTGGAGCGGCTGCGGACGCTCCCCTATGAAGATCTGGGTTACGCCAAGATTGATCATCACCGCTCGCTGCGGCAGGGATTTCCGGAAGTGGTGTTTGCGCGGGGCAAGGCTCCGGAGCAGGTGAAGGGCATCGTGGAGCGCATGCTGCGCAACAAGCACAACATCTTGGTGACGCGCGGCGACCGTGCGCTGTACGAATTGCTCCGTCCGCTTAACCCCAAGGTGGAGTTCCACGCGCTCTCGAACGCCATCTCCATCCGCCAGGACAAAAAGATTCGCGGCAAAGGGAAAGTCCTTGTGGTGTGCGCGGGCACCTCCGATATTCCCGTGGCGGAGGAAGCGCTGGTGACGGCCACCGTCATGGGCAATCGCGCCGAGGGGCTTTACGACGTGGGCGTGGCGGGAATCCATCGTTTGCTCGGTGAGAGTCAGCACTTGCGCACAGCGCGCGTTATCATCTGCGTGGCGGGCATGGAAGGAGCGCTCCCCAGCGTGGTGGCGGGCATGGTGGCTGTGCCGGTGATTGCCGTTCCATCGAGTGTGGGTTACGGTGCAAGTTTCCATGGTCTTGCCGCGCTGTTGGGCATGCTGAACAGCTGCTCTCCCAACGTCTGCGTGGTGAATATCGATAACGGCTTTGGCGCGGGCTACCTGGCCAGCGTGATGAACCGGCAATAAAGGCGCAGGTGATCCGGGAATACTATTTCGTGCTCTCAATTTCATTCCTGCTTTTGATTTCCTTCTCAGCACCACCCCCGGCGCTTATCGCGCCGCCCCTCCTCATCTGAGGAGGGGCGTTTTTTCCGGCGGCTCCCCTCCTGAATCAGGAGGGGCTGAGCGCTAGCAAAGGGGGGTGGTTTCAAGCGCTCGATTGACAGTGCACGCCAATGGAAAATCACCATGCCCCTCATTATCAGAGGAGGGGCGCTTCGGTGGCTATTTCAACTCCAGCACGTCCTTATCCGGCAACGGCGGAAATGGCGCATGGGGTTCCGTCTGGTACCAAAACGCCGTGGAAGAGATATCGTCCTGAAGCGGAAGATACCGGCCGCCTGACCGCCAACCCAACGATTGAATGGTCACTTTCAAATTCTGCTCAAATCGCACCGGATCCACGATGTGCCAGCGATAGAGGCTGAAGCGCTGTTGCGAATCGTAAAGACCGTCGGGCCGGATCACCAGCGAGAGCCCCGTGTAAGGCGTGGTGAACTCCGTGTAGTGCCTAGCTTTGTCCGGCCCACTCTCAAAGTCATACGAACCGCAAAAGTAGTCTTCCGTTCCGGTACCGCAAATCGTGGGGAATTTTGAGTCGCCGTCGATGAAGAACTTCACTTCGCCTTCACCCCACCACCCGGTGCTGTGCGTTCCGTACGCGATGTAGGTTCCCACATATTGCCCCCAGCCCTTTACGCCGTCGAGTATCACGTGATCGGTTTTGTAGGGCAGCGGGTTTGAGCGCCGGAATTGGGCATGGAAGTAACCCGTGTCCTTCGGGACGTCGGTGAGTGTGTAATCCACCTGGTAGTAGAGCGTCATGGGCTCCGTGTCGATGTTCTCCATGGTTATTCTGGCGGACTTGCGAAAAGGCATCTGCCAATAGGAATTGAGCCCGCTGTTAGGATTCACGCACACGGCCAGGGAAGAGATCTGGCCGTACCTTCCCCAGCCGGCGGCGAAGAAGTCCCCGGCCGGGACCTCCACGGAGGGCTCACGCTCACCGTCCCAATAGATGCGCAGGATGGAGAAGCGCCAGTTTCCCGTAGGAGTCATCCAGATGTGCTGAATGGCGCCCGGGCCTTGAATCTCGGCAATGGTGTAAACCTGCCTGGAAGCGATCTGGACGGAGGGCGATACCTTCCAGGTCTGGCCGAGTTCGCGCGCGGCCTTCGCGCCCGTGCCCTCCGTGGCCATTCCCCCCTTGCCTTTTTCCCCGGTCGTATTCTCGGCGCTGATGGAGCGCGTCTTGGCGTGGGAAAGGCGAAAGAGGTTGCCCATTCCAACGCCCAGGCCATCAAATGCGGGCTGCGACTCCTGTGCTTTCACAACAGAGCTGCCCAGCAAAAGTAAAATCGATAAAGACCAAAGAATTTTCTTCATTCAATTGTCCTCCCGGATTTGGAAGTAGCGCCCGCTGCCCAAGGTGGCGTGCTGCGTCACTTCCCGAACACCCGTGTGAAGATTTCGTCCACGTGGGTCAGATAGCGTTCCACATTGAAGACCTCGGCAATTTCACTGGGCTTCAGATACTGGCGGATGTCAGCGTCGCGTTCCACCAGCGTACGATAGTCCTCGCGCGTCTCCCACACCTGCATGGCATTGCGCTGCACCCAGCGGTAGGCATCTTCGCGCTTCACACCCTTTTCCACCAGGTCGAGCAGCAATTGCCCGGAAAAGATCAAGCCCTTCAGCATGCCCAAATTTTCCTGCATGCGCTGGGGATAGACGAACATCTTCTCCACCAGATTTGCGGTTTTGGCCAGCAGGTAATCAAGCAGAATGGTGGAATCGGCAAGGATCACACGCTCAACGGAAGAGTGCGAGATGTCGCGCTCATGCCAGAGCGCCACGTTCTCCAGCGCCGCCTGGGCATTGGAGCGCACAACGCGGGCCAGGCCGCAAATCTGTTCAGCGGTGATGGGATTGCGCTTGTGGGGCATGGCCGAGGAGCCCTTCTGTAACGGCGAAAAGTACTCCTCCACTTCCCGCACTTCCGTCCGCTGCAAACCGCGAACTTCCAATGCGATCTTCTCCAGCGAGGCGGCCGCTACGGCGAGAGTGGAAAGATAAAAGGCGTGGCGGTCGCGCTGGATTACTTGGGAAGATACCGGAGCCGGCTCCAGGCCCAGGCGCTTGCAGATTGCTCGTTCAATCGAAGGCGGCAGGTGGGTATAAGTACCCACGGCGCCGGAAATTTTCCCGACGCGCATCTGTTCCGCGGCGTAACCCACCCGCTCCGTATTGCGCTGGTTCTCCGCATACCAGATGGCGATTTTGCAGCCAAATGTGATGGGCTCGGCATGAATGCCGTGGGTGCGGCCAACCATGGGGGTATGCTTGAATTCCAGGGCGCGCTGCTTCAGAACCTCACCCAGGCGCTTGAGCCCATTCAGTAACAGAGCGGAGGCTTCCCTGATCTGAATCGCCTGCGCAGTGTCCACGACATCATTCGACGTCAGGCCGTAGTGAAGGTAGCGCCCCTCTTTGCCCACGTGTTCGGCAACATTGGTGGTGAACGCGATCACGTCGTGCTTCACTTCGCGCTCGATCTCCAGAATGCGCTCCACCTCAAACTTCGCTTTCTTGCGGATGGCGCGGGCGGCGGTCTTGGGAATCATCCCGGCTTCTGCCTCAACTTCCGCCGTGGCGATTTCAACGTCCAGCCATTTTTGAAACTTGTTTTGGTCTGTCCAGATGCTGCCCATTTCCGGGCGCGTGTAGCGGGGAATCATAGGTTTTCCAATTTTCGATTTGTGATTTGCGATTTCCACCCTAATCGGGACGAAATTCGCAGTGGGCATCCTACCACAAGCGGCTGCCCCGGGTAAGGCCGGTCGCAACCATCCCAGGAATGTGGCTTGGTGGCACTATTTCCGGCAATCGCCTAGCCCTCCAATCAGAGCATCGGTACTCATCTCGCACCTTCGCTTTTCTTTTGTTGCATTTTGAATAACCTCGATTCTTTTCATCAACATAATGGCGAGCGACCTTTATGTGCATTGTTTTCATAGATATAATGGCTTGGGTTGTTTCGGACATTTTTTCAATATTTGTTTTCAACAACATAATGGGACTTACCTTCACATTTTCCCCCCGCGTTTTATCGCGGCTGAACCGTGACAATTTTATTAAGTCATTTATTTTTAAATACATACAGGCTGCATCGATTTTCGTTCATTACCGCTAACTCCCTTTTGTTTCTAATACATAATGGCGTGCCGCGGCATTCTTCACGGCGCCCAGGTAAATACGGCGCTGTTTATCATTGGCCGCAGGCCGCCGCCGTGCCGGACGAACGACTAGTATACTATGGCTATTTATCTTGTCAATAACAAAAGAGGCTACAGACGAGAATTCGGAAGATGAAGGCAAAATATCGCGGTTCTTTAACGTTACGAGGAGTAATTCTTGAGTGAGGGTCGAAATGCCTGAATTCGCTCCCGCCTGCCTACCTCGATCAATGACGGTGAGACCCCTTATCGTGTGATATTGGCAGGTCCCCTGACCCCTTACCAAGAGTTATTGACTCCGATTCATTTCAGGTTGCCCGGTCACGTCTCGCAGGGCGCTGATCTGCGCCCCCTGCGAAAGTTGCTCTATGGTCTGACGCACGATCTGGAGGTTTCCTTCGGATGCCGGAACCACTTCACAATGGGGATATGGAATGAAATCCACGGTGGATGGTTTCAGGAAGAGTATGATTCGCTTTCCCGGCGAGAAGACAGTTGCAGGCAGAGCGGCAGGCAAATGCGCAGAGTCGTCATCAACGCGTCCGAGGTTCATTGGAAATTGGGACAGGTGCTCGTCCGACTGCCCCTTCAGGACTTGGACCAGTTGAAACTCCACGTCCTGCGTCCAACTATGGTCATTTTTCACCGGAAAGACCCTTTTCACTTCGACCAACGCCACATCATTCATGTCCCGCGCCAGCCTTGCCAAACTGCGCGGGGGACACGGTCCATATATCTTATCGTCCTTGGGCGAGTGCGATGCCGCTTCTGTAGCCAGATGATCCTCCCATGCTGTGGGCAGGAGGTCGCCGAGGTCCGAACATCCGGCCAGGCTTGAGACACATGAAAGGCGATAATCAAATGCCCGCTCAATCTGCCGTGCTGTGGCATCGGACGTGACATATGCATCCAATGCGTGTCCACCCCCGTTGGTTGAAAGATGTGGATTCACTACATAGTGATTGGGATGTTCTTCCAGGCCAAATAGCCGTCCTCCCAAGAGCTCGCCGTTGAACCACTCGTGAAAGTGGTCCGTGAGTTCAGACCTGATGGCGAGCCATTGACCAAAAGGCGCGCCCCTCCTGGCTTCCGTGTGAACACTGAATCCTGTCCCGATGACGCGCCCTTCGTGAACGTTCACCCAGCCACCGAAAGTAGAAACCCTGATGCCTAACGACCACAAAAAGTCAGTCTCCACGAGGCCTCTATGGTCAGGCCAATCGTTGCCCACCCAAATACCAAAGCTGCAATCTTTGGAGCTACAGGGCTGACCCCGAAAATCGGCGTTGCTGCCGTAATCGCGCGCTAGGCGTAGCGCATCTTCATACGTGGATTGGCGGGGCTTGAGCTGTTTGATCCTGTGGAGGAGCGCATTCGCGCGCCAAACGGTGATGACCATGGTGAGGCGGAGTGCACCCCAAACCACAAGGGGAATAGCAAGTAGAGAAATCAGAACGAGTTTTCCACCCCGGCTGGTAAGGCTTCGAACGATGAAACGGAGTATTGGAAAAACGTCTCTGTTTGCCGTCATGACATCTCTTAGATTCCAGACACCATTTAAGGCTTTATTGTTCCCACTTCCCGTCCTGGGATTATACGCATTCTGAACCCTACGACAACGAAAATGTCTGCCGTGGCAGCCAGTTTCATGAGGGTCGCTCCTGAAAAACGGCATAAGGCAGGTGCAACGCACTGCGAGTTGCCGACTATTGCTTTTCTCAATAAAGCACTCCCAATTCGAAGCGCTTCCGCCTGGCGGAAGTCAACAGATTTGCGAAGAAGAAGCCGCGGTCAGGAAGGCGCTGACCGCGGCTACCGACTAGGAGTTCAGCGCGGGCAAGGAGCCGTCCGCACCATATGCTCCTGCGGTTCGGGCGCATTCCATGACCGCATGGATCGATTGCGCGGGAGTCTCGGGTGGAAGGCTGCAGCCCGGGCCCATCATGAACTCGCCATGGGGAGCCATGATTCGCATGATGTCCAGAGTGTGGTTGCGGATTTCGTCGACCGTGCCTCGCCGAAGCACGCCGTGCGGGTCGAGCATACCCAGGACGCTCACTTTTCCTTGTGTGGTTTGCTTGCAGGTCTTCGGGTCGGTTAGGGGATCAAGTTCCAGGCAGTCGGCGCCGGAGCTGATCAGGCGGGTTAGCATCCGTGTTTCATTGCCGCATGAATGGACAAAGCTCCGACAGCCAACTGCACGCATGGCGCTGCTGAACTTTCTGTCTCCGGGCAACTCCAGTTCCGTGTACATCTGAGGTGAAATCAAGCTGGTGCCCACGGAGCCGATGCTGCTGCCATGGGCGCCGGCGCGGCGCTGGGCCTCACCGTAAACAACATTCATGCGCGAGGTAAAATCCAGCAGTTGTAGAATCCGGGGCCGTAAGGTTTCATCGCCTGCCGCCAGCAAGAAATTTTCCGGCCCAAAGAGCGCCAGTGCAAGAGCCACCGGACCCTGATCCGCGCGGCCCATGATAAAGACCTTCCCCCTGGTCTCCTTCACCAGGATGCGGGTTGCCTTCAAAAGTTCATTCAAGGGGAAAGTTTTTTCCGGGTCGGGGATGGAAAGCTTGCCCACATCGTCGAGCGATTTCAGAATGGTTTCCTTCACGTGCGGAGCGGAATCGGATGGGTAGTGGATTTCGCATCCCAGCGACTCCGCTTCTGCGCAGACGCCATTCTCATGCATGATCACATCGTGCCCAAACTCCCGCCAGGCGGTGAGCTGCGCCTCGGCCAAAATCTCTCCGGAACGCATCACCTCCCCAAAATCAGCGCCGATCATGCGAGCTGCCATGAGGAAATTGTGCAAGGCCACGGGCACGCGATCGGGCACCTTGTGGTCCAGCACCGCCATGGTGCGTTCGAGCGAGGTCATACTTTCCATGGGTCTTTACCTTTTCGTTTTAGGTTGGAGGGCGAAGGGCATCATCCGAATTGGAAGATCTGCGTGGGTGCGGACTGGCTGGCCACGTGCAATACGGTTTGCTCGCCGCGTGTCCGTTCCGCCAGGGCTTGCTCAGCAGTGAGGCGGGCGATTTCAGGGTGATTGTTGGTTTCGCTTAGATGCGCCAGCACCAACACCTGGGCTGCGCCATCAAAATCTTCCGTCAGGAATCCCGCCGTCGCCATATTTGAAAGGTGGCCATGGCGGCTCATCACGCGCTGTTTGATGTGCCACGGATAAGGTCCCACTTTGAGCATGTCCAGATCGTGATTCGACTCCAGGATGAGGCAATGGCAGTCTTTTACCCGCTGCTTGGCAACCTCGTGCATGTATCCCAGGTCGGTGACCACGGCCACTTTGATGCCTTGCGATTCCAGGGTAAACGCCACGGGGTCGGTGGCGTCGTGGGGAATGGAAAACGGGGTGACTTCAATGTCGCCAATCACAAACTTCTGGCCTGGAGTGGTGAATTCAAAGGCGCAAAGCTTGGGGTCCCACGTGAGCACCTGGTGAGTGAGCCGGGTAATACAGATGGGCGCCTTGGAATCGATCCCCAACAGCCGCAGGCCGTTGACGTGGTCACTGTGTTCGTGGGAAATCAGAATGGCGTCAAACCCGTCCGTGCGCTCACCGACAGAGGCAAGGCGGGCATAGGTTTCGCGGCGGTTAAACCCCGCGTCGACCAGAATGCGCGTCCTCTCCGTGGCCACCAGCGTGGAATTGCCCTTGCTGCCACTGCCCAGGACGCAGACGCGCAGGCTCATTCGGCCTCCTGGGGAGTGACGTGTGAGAAGTGACGTGTGAAGAGCACCAGGTTACAGGTTACAGGGGGCAGGGAATAGAGGACAGGGAACGCAGAAAAGTTTTCAGGCAGATGGGAGCGCCTCATTGTGAGCAAACCTCCACCTACGCGTGATTGCCCGTTCCCTATAGCCGTCCTCATTCTTCGATTCCCGCCCATAGAAGTCAAAAGCGATTATAGGCCGGATCGTGAGAAATCGGAAAAGCAAAACCCTTGGGGGTAGGGAATTCCACCCGTTCCGTGATGTCCGACCGCCCAGAGTCTATTTCGCCTTCTCCACCACCAGGTTATTGGTGACGGAAAATGCCCCGGAGACGCCATTGGCGCGGAGGCCGGCCATGTCCTTATCCGCCTTGTTGTCCACTACCCCTTCCAGCGTGACATTGCCGCTCTTAACGATAATGCGTATGGGCTTGATGACGGGCATGGCGTATTTCTCCAGCGCGCCGAATCCGTAGATGGCGCGATAGAGCCGAAGGCGCAGTTGGTCGTCCATGGAGGAAGTTGGGAGCACCTCGATCTGGTTATCGACCTTTTCCACTCCCTCGATATTCTTCACTGCCCTTTCCGCGTCCTTCTTAAGAGCCGGGTTGGTAACCTGACCCCTCAATGTTACATCGTAACCCGTCACTGAGTAGGTGAGGTTGTCAAAGACATCCAGGTAGGGAAGCATCACAAGCTGATGCCGGACTTCCTGGGTAATACGCCCGACAGCTTGGGGAGGAATTTGTCGTGGGGTTTGGCTGCACAGCACCGACGGCAGCCCCAAAACCAAAAGCAACAAGAGTTTTCCGCGCATGGGTGCACCTCGTCTTGGATTCGGCCTATTTAATCGGCCGGAAGAAGTCTAAAGAGAAAATTATATCCCGGCAAAATAGCCATTTCAACCGATCCTGGAGGTGGGATAGCGAGGGGGGGCGATGCCGCAACGGGAAGTCAAATTGCGGGTTTATGGGATCAGCACCCGAGGTCGGCGCGCTTGAGTTTAAGGTCCTTGAGGGGTCCCAAAACAGTGACGGCCAGGCGCTCCGGCTGGAAAAACTCCTGAGCCACTTCCTGCACCTGCTCAGCCGTGACGGCGTCAACGCTTCGTGCAATTTCGTCGAGTGAGATGTAGCGCCCAAAGTACATCTCCTGCCGCGCCACGTTGCCCATTCGGCTGCTGGACGACTCAAGGCTAAGTAGCAGGCTTCCTTTCAGGTAAGCCTTGGCGCGCGAAAGCTCTTCCTGGCTGATGGGGTTTGACTTCAATTCGCAGAATTCCTTGAGAACCAGATCGATGACCTGCCGTGCCTTGTCAGTGGAAGTGCCGGCATAAACGCTAAGACAGCCCGCATCGTGAAAGCTGCTGAGACTGGAAAACACGGAGTACGCGAGGCCCCGCTTTTCGCGAATGTTCTGGAACAGGTGCGAACTCATGCCTCCACCCAAAACCGAATTGAGAATATAAGCGGGGAAACGCTTCTTATGGGGTTGCGGATAGGAGGGCGAACCCACGCAAAGGTGAACCTGCTCCAAATCCTTCTTGTGCCGCACCTGAAGATGAGGGTGGGCAACGGGGACGGGACCGCTGCGCAGTGCCGGGCCGGCGGGGAGGTGGCCGAATTCCTTCTGCACCAGATCGACGATTTGTGAGTGCTTGATGTGGCCCGCTGCGGCAACCAGCAGATTGTTGGGTGCATAGTGCCGATGGAAAGAACTGAGCAATCGCTTGCGATCAAAGCCCCGCACGGTGCTTCGAGTGCCCAGAATCGGACGCCCCAGCGCGTGCCCTCGCCAATAGGTCTGGGTAAAGATCTCGTGCACCAGATCATCCGGGGTGTCTTCCACCATTTTTATCTCTTCCTGGATAACGCGACTTTCATTCTTGATGTGCTCGGGTTCGAAGAGCGGATTCTTCACCAGGTCGGAAAGGATGTCAAAGGCCCGAGGCAGGTGCTCGTCCAGGACCTTAATGGAATAATTGGTGGTCTCCTTGGCGGTGAAGGCATCCAGGTGGCCGCCAATTGAATCTGCCGCGCGGGCAATGTCCTCGGCGCTGCGATTCTTGGTCCCCTTGAAGAGCATGTGCTCGATAAAATGCGAGATGCCGTTATCTTCGATGGACTCCTGGCGGGCGCCCGTGCGCAGCCAGATGCCGACAGAGACAGAACGGACGGACGACATGGGCTCCGTGAGAATCGTCAGCCCGTTGGGAAGAACGTCTTTACGAACATTCGGCATCAGTCGCAATCCTTGGCGCAGAAGCGCTCTTTTTAATTTGGGTCTCAGCAGTACAGCCCGCAATTGCCCTCTCTTCCTTTTGTACCACAGCGCCAGGTAAAAGACCACGGCGGGAAGGGAAGTCATCGAATTTGGCAGTTATCTGTCTTCAGTCATCAGTTCCTTTTAAGAATCCTGGCCAGGCGTGCAGGCGTTTATTGAGAACTGATGATTGATAATGGAGGACGGTCGAAAATCGTCAGCCATTGACAAAAGCTTTTGCAGCGCGCAGTTGCTTCTACTGACGAGTGAACTGAGGGTTGACGACTGGTTTTAAGACTTTTCCACTTGCGCGAATTTGAGGGTCTGCCTATACTGATAATTCTCGCACGATGGTTATGCGCGCTTTTGTGGGCTTCCCGTCGTGAAGCAGAATGGGCCTGTAGCTCAGGTGGCTAGAGCGCACCCCTGATAAGGGTGAGGTNNTTCCCCTCACCCTCAAAAACGGCTGCTTTTCCACCAGCGGGCTCAGGCAGGCGCGTTGAAATGGCATCCAAGGCGGTACGCTTGGCGGCTATACGAATGTGGGAATAGTGTTCAAGCATCTGGCGGG
>PLSX01000138.1 GCA_003165315.1 Acidobacteriota bacterium | reverse complement strand
TGATGGCGGCGATGCGGCGAATGTCAACGCGCACGGAGGAATAGAACTTCAGCGCGCGGCCGCCTGTCGTGGTTTCAGGGTTGCCGAACATCACGCCGATTTTTTCGCGAATCTGATTGATGAAGATCAGGCAGGTTTTCGATTTGGCCACGATGCCGGCGAGCTTGCGCAGCGCTTGCGACATCAGGCGAGCTTGCAGACCGGGAAGCGAATCCCCCATGTCACCATCAAGCTCCGCTTTGGGAACGAGGGCGGCAACGGAATCAACCACCAGCACATCGACGGCGTTGGAGCGCACCAGCGACTCGGCGATTTCCAGCGCCTGCTCGCCATAGTCAGGCTGCGAAACCAGCAGGTTGTCAATATCCACGCCCAGCTTCTTGGCGTAGGCGGCATCCATGGCATGCTCGGCGTCAATGTAGGCGGCCATGCCGCCGCGCTTCTGCGCCTCGGCCACCACGTGCAGCGCGATCGTGGTCTTGCCGCTCGACTCAGGCCCAAAAATTTCCACCACCCTGCCGCGCGGCATTCCGCCCACACCCAGCGCGGCGTCAAAGGAGATCGATCCCGTGGGGATGATATCCACCGGCACCAATGCGCTCTTCGAACCCAAGCGCATGATGGAGCCCTTGCCAAAATCTTTTTCAATTTGCAACAGGGCCAGATCGATGGCCTTGTTTTTTTCAGTACGCTCTTCCGGCATGTGAGTTTTTCCTAACCTTTCCATCTTGGTCTGACTGCTTGTTATGATCCTCTTATCGGCGGCACTGCCGATCTTCATGAGAAAATCTTATGATCCCACCTGTTTTAGTTAGGCGGATTTTGGATGAATTGCCGCTTGGTCCTCGTCTCATGGTCCAGCCAAGACCATCATACCTCACGCTTGCCTGCTCGGATACCTGTAAAACCCACTGCCTGTCCATCATGTCAACCACTCGAACCCACCCTGCAAATTTGCCATGCTCTGGAAGATTTGCAGGGTTATCGCTCACGATGACCTCAGGCACTTTTCTTACGCACGCTCACGCGTCGGGCAGCGAGCCAGGCACAGAACAGTCCCGTACCACCCACCAGGAAGCTAGAGTACCGACAAGAAGTGAAGCCAGAATTGCTGGAGTGAAAAATGGTGGAAGCCAACCATCCGGCCAGGCGGAGCGGGGCAACAGCTTCTGTGGCAACATCAGCCACAAAGGGACTGAAAGTGCTGGCACACCAATCACCGTGAAAGCGAATCCTACAGCGGCCCGCGTACCATGGCCACGGCGAAAAACTCCACGACAAATAAATAACCACACTTGGAGCACAATTGTTACCGCCAACGACGGGGCACAAAGCGCGGCAACCAGCATTACAAGTTCGTGCAGAAAAATTCTCTGATCTCCCATATTCCCAATACCCGAATGCCTACTGCCGTCTGCCCACTGCCTACTACTTTCCGCTTACTCCCGGGGATACGTATAAAAACCCCGTCCGGTCTTACAGCCCAGCCAGCCTGCGGCCACCATCTTCTCCAGCAGGGGACAGGGGCGGTACTTTGAGTCACGGAAGCTCTCATAAAGCACCAGCATGATGTCGCGGCAGACGTCCAGGCCAATCAGGTCGGCGAGTTCCAGCGGCCCCATGGGGTGGTTCATGCCCAGCTTCATCACGTTGTCAACGCCCGCAGCGTCGGCCACGCCCTCCATCAGGCAGAAGACCGCCTCGTTGATCATGGGCATCAGCACGCGATTGGAGACGAAGCCGGGAAAGTCGTTCACCTTGACGGGGGTCTTGCCCGCTGAAGCCGCCAGCGCGATGGCCTTATCCACCGTTTCGGGCGCGGTTTGAAGGCCCGGCACCACCTCCACCAGCTTCATCACCGGGACGGGATTGAAGAAGTGCAGGCCCACGAATTTGGTTGGACGCTTCGTGGCCGCGGCGAGTTTTGTGATGGAGATCGAGGAGGTGTTGGAGGCAAAGATCGCCTCCGCCGGGCAGTAGGGTTCCAGCACTTGAAAGACGCTGGCTTTGACCTCAAATCTTTCCGTGACTGCTTCAATGATGAAATCGAGAGCCGAAAAATCGAGGTTGGGGAATGGTGATGAACGGCCGGATCCGGTGCTGTTCGCCGGGTGGGAAGTAGACATTATGGCCGTTTTCAGGCGAGCCACCGCGTGCTGGCGCTGCTCTTCCGTCAGGCGCTCTTTCTCAACGTCGCGAGCGAGGCCCTTGAGGATGCGCTTGGCGCCGGCATCGACCAAGGCTTGGGAAGTATCGAGCAAAACGACATTATGTGCGGCCCGAAGCATGACGTGGGCGATGCCGTGGCCCATCTGGCCGGCGCCGACGATTCCGACGGTGGGCTGGTTCAATTCGTGATTCTCCATCTTAAGAAAGGCCCCCTCCGATTTTTGTCCTGATGGCTAAGTGCTATTATTATCATCAACATCGTGGCCTAAAAAATTAAGTCGTTTGTTTTGATCAACATCGTGGGATCATCCAAACTGTCACATTGATTTTGCTTTGTTTTCAATAACATCGTGGGATCATCCCTCATTTTTAATTCCCCCCGGGCACACACTCTTTGCTTCATGAATTCACTAATTGCCGCGATTTCAATAAGATGCGATTTTGGATATTTTGTCGTTTTTCGCGTAAGTGGCTTCATTTTCATCAACATCGTGGCTATAAAAGGTCTCAACAAAGAATTCAGGCCAAAAACCGATTTCCTTAGTTTCCTCAATAACCATGGTCCGCTTAGGAATTAAGTGGGCTCACCTGGGAGGCCGACTCGCGGCTGAATCGCCAGCAGCCACATGTCCTCGTGAATTTACACAAAAACACGCCATGGAAGCACCATTTACGGCAAATTTGGCCTCCAAGACCTGTAACTTTCAGCAAAATCCGCCTCACTTCGCCGTAAATGTCCGAATATTGACATGGCAATATGTCGATTTTTTGTTTTTTTCATACACATAGTGGGTTCGGTCGTCGGAAATAACATCTTTTTTTGGTGGCCCATCTCTGCGGGTGACTTTTTGTTTGCTTACGGTGTGGCGAGATCGCCACAAGAGGCGGAGGCTGGGGCTTTCCTGGCTCGGCATGGGCGCTGCCTTTCATTCCCAGGCACGGAATCGACTAGTCATTATAGATACAAATCTAGCCTTTGTCAAGAACAAAGTGGGACTGGTGGGGGCGGGGGGTGACGTGGAGGTGGCGGAACTGTTGGGATTTCATCGGGACGCCCCACTGTGGCGGGGTAAAACCAACGTGCAGCGAGGCAAACTCGGGGCGGTCCAAATTGAGCCTCAGCAAAGCTCAATTGCTTCAGGCCTGATCTCATGCCGCTGGCGCGAATTGTTATTGAAAGTGGAGTTGGCGCCTGCTCAGATGCCGCAAATTATTTCCTCATTTTCCCGCCCGAAACAGCCGATAGCCCCTCATAAAGGGGGGGCTGGCGGATTCTTTGTCCGCCCCGGTGTAAAAGAGC
>PLSX01000273.1 GCA_003165315.1 Acidobacteriota bacterium | reverse complement strand
GCGGCCCACGCAGTGCGGCTTGGCTCCCCTGATTGCATGAATGGAATTTACCAAAATATCGCCGAGCGGGCCACAAGACATGCGTCTGCTTTGATAGGCGGGGATTCACCAAGATTGCTCACGCCATTATTTTGTGAAGGGGTCGACGCCGTTCCCACCGCGTGCTACCATGAAATCGAGTTNNGCAGATCACCCGAAGTCTGGTCAGATTTATTTTGGATTTTAGATTTTGGATTTTGGATTGGAAATGTCCGTTGTCCGTAGTCAGTTGTCTGTCGCGAAAAGCCAGTTGCAATTTTACGCACGGACCAGGGACTAAGGATGTTTTTGATCTCAAATCTAAAATCCAAAATCTAAAATCCAAAATTTTTTCTCATGTCCTACCAAGTCATCGCCCGCAAATATCGCCCCCAGACTTTTGATGACGTGGTGGGCCAGCGCCTTGTAACCGACACCCTGAAAAATGCCATTCTGACGGACCGCGTGGCCCACGGTTACATCTTTTCCGGGGCGCGGGGCGTGGGAAAAACCACCACCGCCCGTATTCTGGCCAAGGCACTCAATTGCATTTCAGGCCCCACCGTGACTCCGGACGGCACCTGCCCCTCGTGCCTGGAAATTACCGCGGGGAATTCCGTGGACGTCCAGGAGATTGACGCCGCCTCCAACCGTGGCATTGACGAAATCCGCGAATTGCGGGAGGCCGTGCGCTACCTGCCCGCGCGCGATCGTTACAAGATCTTTCTGATTGACGAAGCGCACATGCTGACCACGGAGGCGTTCAACGCGCTGCTGAAGACGCTTGAGGAGCCCCCGCCGCGTTCGCTCTTCATGCTGGCCACGACCGAGCCACACAAGCTGCCCCCCACCATCCAGTCGCGCTGCCAGCATTTTTCTTTCCGGCTGCTGGATTACGGAGAGATTTACGATCGAATTCGGGCCATCGTAGCGGATGAAAAAGTCGACGCCGATGAAGGCTCCGTCTCCACGCTGGCGCAAGCGGCGGAAGGCAGCATGCGCGACGCTCTCTCCCTTCTGGACCAGGTGATTGCAGCCTGCGGCGGGCATTTGGATGAGAAACGGGTTCGCCAGGTGCTGGGTGTGGTACCCGCGGAATTATTGGCAGACATCCTGCACGCGGTGGATGCCGCGGATTCACGCAAGGTTTTGGAGCAGATCGGGCAACTGGCCGCGGAAGGGTACGAACTTGCTCACTTCTGCGGCGAGCTCACGCGTTACGTCCGCGACCTGATGATCGGGCGCAGTTGCGGCGCGCGACAGTCCGCTGATCCAGGTTCCCTACCGAACAGCGGAAGCACATCAGCGAGCATCGCAAGCGCGTTTCAGCGAAGAAGATCTCTCGCGGTTCTTCAACATTCTGCTGAGGGCGGAGAGCGAGATGCGCTACGCGCTGGTCCCCCGCTTCCATTTGGAATTGGCCCTGATGAAGATGGTGCACGCGCGGCGCCTGGCGTCTTTGGAGGTCCTTCTGAGCGGGCTGGGGAATGCCGCCCTTCCAGGAAAAATTGCTCCTGTGGCTGCCCCGCGCCCCGCGTTGGCTCCACCCTCAAGGCCCGTTGCGGAACCGCCGCGTCCGGTTCGCCCGACGAGTTTTGAGAGACACCCGGCAGAGCAACGACCGGCCGCGCCGGCAATTCCAGCGCCTGCTCCACGGCCATCACCTCCGGTGGAAGCTTCCACGTCTTCGGCGCCAGCCGCCAAGGATGCCACTCTGGCCGCCATCATCGCCAAGGTCTACGGCCAATCCAACTTCCTCGGCAGTTGCCTTGAACATGTGGCCGGTTGGACCCGCGAGAATGGCGAAGCTACTTTTATTTATTCCCCCAAGGACTCTTTTTTTGCGGAGTTGCTGAAGAACCGCGAGCAACAGGAGACACTCCGCACGGTGTGCGCGGAAGTGCTGGGCCAACCGGTGAAAATTTGTGTTAGACTTGAAATGCAGGAAGTTGAAGCGCGAGTGGAACGGCCAAGCGCACGCCAACGCGCCGAACGCGATCAGACGGTGGAAGCAATTCTCAAGAAGTTCGATGGCACGGTGTTGGACGTAAAGGACCTGAGTCGGGAGTGAGCAATGAAAAACCCACTGCAAATGCAACAGATCCTGAAGCAAGTCCAGCAATTCCAGGAACAATTGCAAAAGCAACTGGATGAGCTGGTGGTGGAAGCTACGGCGGGCGGGGGCATGGTCTCCGTCAAGATGAATGGCCAGAAGCAGCTCCACGAAGTGCGCATCGATCCCGAAGTCTTTGCTTCCCAGGATGTGGAAATGCTGCAGGACCTGATCCTGGTTGCCTGCAATGAAGCCGCGAGAAGAGTGGACGAGCAAATGTCCAGCCAAATGGGCAACCTGGCCGGCGGGCTCAACATTCCCGGCTTGACCTGAACCGGTCATAGAAGACTAGCGCCAACAGATTGAACCTCCACGACAATGAGAGATTACGCTGAGCCATTGGCTCGCTTGATAGACGAGTTCAAACGCCTGCCGGGGATTGGGCAGAAATCCGCCCAGCGCATTGCCTTCCACCTGGAGCGCGCCACACGTGAAGACGCAGAGCGCCTGGCCGCGGCCATCATTGACGCCAAGGACAAAATCCACCTCTGTAGCATCTGCAATAATCTGACGGAACTTGATCCCTGTGACTACTGCACGGACACTCGCCGCGATGGCGGAATAATCTGCGTGGTGGAAACACCCTACAACGTTATTACCGTGGAAAAAACCCGCGAGTTCCACGGACAGTACCACGTACTTCACGGCTCCCTTTCGCCGCTGCAAAGCATTGGGCCGGACCAGTTGAAGCTCAAGAATCTTCTGGAACGTCTGAGGGGCGGCACGGTTAAAGAGTTGATTCTTGCCACCAGCCCCACCGTGGAAGGTGAAGCGACGGCCGTCTACATTTCCCGCCTTATCAAACCCCTCGGCGTAAAAGTAAGCCGCATTGCCATGGGTATCCCCGTGGGCTCGGAATTGGAGTACGCGGATGAAGTCACCATGCTGAAAGCCATGGAAGGCCGCCGCGAGATGTAAAGCGGTGGTTTCTATTCCGTACTCCAATCGACCTGACCATATCCACAAACCGCGCATTATCCATAAACTCTCTGGCGAGGGGTTGCGCGACGCAAAAGTTACACGCGTCCCTCACGCTTTAGAGCGAAGCTTTGGAGTGCGTGCAACTCGCTGCCGATTTTGCTGCCGGAAGCTCGCTTCCGGCCCTTGTGCCACGGCCTTCCCGGCCATGCTCGAGCACGGGCGGGATGCCCATAAGCGCTAAGATAAGGAAGAATTACTTCCGAGTAGCGCGTGATCCGCCCAGAACCTGTCGGTGAGTGGCTTGGTGATATTTCGCTCGTGGCCGCCGCGCCGCAGATGCTATAGCTTATACTCAAACTACATGCTAAACCGGGGCCATGCCTACACCACAATCATCAGCACCAAATACCATGGACAAACCCTGCTCTCCCACTTGGCAAGCCTTTACCCCCACTCAACCCCACAAGCCTGGCAAAAAAACCTGAACAACGGCGAAGTCAGCCTCAACGGCGTCACCGCCACCGGAAGCGAATCGGTCACTTTAGGCCAAACCCTTGTCTGGAACCGTCCACCCTGGATCGAACCAGACTCCCCTCAGCACTTCGAAGTCC
>PLSX01000163.1 GCA_003165315.1 Acidobacteriota bacterium | reverse complement strand
ACGTGCCGCTGGGCCAATGGATGATCAGCTTGTCGACTTCAGTATGCTGGCCGAGGCCGAAGTGCGGTCGCGGATCCCCCTGCGAGAGATAGCCATTCTCAGAGACCGCCTGGATGTATTGGTGGGCAGCGCCGGTGACGGCTTCCAGGCTGGCCCCAAACCCGTCGCGATTGCTCTTCGTCCCCNNGCCGTCGTTGTCATAATCGCCAAAGCATGCGCCACGCCCGACCTTCTTGAACTTAAAGTAATCGCCCGCCTGTGAAGACACATCGGTAAAGGTCGAATCGCCATTGTTGCGGAGTAGGGAATCCTCCATGGGAATCAGCCAGTGCAGGCCGCCGTTGACGATAAACAAGTCCTTCCACCCGTCGTTATCAAAATCGTAGAAGCCGTCGCCCCATCCCACGTATTGGCCGGAAACCGCGGCGACGCCTGTTTCCACTGTTGTGTCGAGCCAGAATCCTTTGGGCCCGGGGTTATGAAACAGCCGGTGATAGCGCATATCGGAAACGAACAGGTCCTGCCACCCATCATTGTCATAGTCGCCGAAGACGGGATTCATGGCGGAGGTGGCCTCGCCGTTCGCGCCGAAAGCGGTGTTCACGTCCTGCGCCACGTTGGTGAAAGTTCCGTCGTGATTGTTGTGGTACATGTAACTTTCCATCGTGTCGTTGGCGATGTAGATGTCAGGCCAGCCATCGTTATCGAAATCGCCCACGGTCACTCCCATGGCGCGGCCCAAGGGATTGTCGATTCCCGCTTTGTGTGAGACATCGGTGAACGTGCCATCGCCATTGTTGTGAAAGAGGCGATCGGCGTCGCCTTCGTAGTCAAGCGGGCCGGGAAAGGCTTCGGCGGTGAAATACTCGCGCTTGGCATTGGGGTCAAACTTGATGTAGTTCCCCACAAAGAGATCGAGCTTTCCGTCGCGGTCGTAATCGATCCATGCCGCGCCCGTGCCGAAATGGGGATTTTCTACGCCCGCCTTCGCCGTTACGTCGGTAAAAGTTCCATTGCCGTTGTTGTGGTAGAGAATGGATGAGCCCCAGTTGGTGACGTAAAGGTCCTCGTAGCCGTCGTTGTCGTAATCGCCAACGGTGACGCCCATGCCGAAGCCTTTGCCGCCCACGCCAGCCTGCGCTGTGACGTCGGTGAAAGTCCCATCGCCGTTGTTGCGGTAAAGGTGATTGGTGGCGTCTGCGCCGTCAGGCTTGGAAAACCTTGTGACGCCGTCAATGTAGCGCCCACTGACCACGTAGAGATCCAGCAGCCCGTCGTTGTTATAGTCGATCCAGGCGCAGCCGGAACCCGTGGCCTCCAACATTGAACTGAGTTTCTGTTCGCCAAAAGAATGCTTGAAGTTGATCCCGGACTTCTCCGTAACATCCTCATAGGTCACAAGCGAAGAAGGCGGTGGACTCTTGGGCACGGGGCCTTGCGCGGGGGCCTGGAGATTGGTCCAAAGCAGGCCGGCAGCGATTGCCGCGAAGGTAAATTGTCGGAGGAACATCTTCATTGCATCCTCATTTGGAGCCATCCACATGATTCGCCAAATCCAGGCGTGTGGGAGTGTCAAACCGGCGCAGCGCCATGGGCCAACGATTTTCCGGAGCCAGGGCGCGGTCTTCGTGGCAGCCTACACAGCCGTGCTCTTCCCCGGATCGCGCCCAAATCCAGCTCTTCTGGGCGCGAACCATACTGCCTGCGGCGTCCAGCACTTCGAATCTCACGGGCTTGTCAGGGGGCACCGCGATATAGAACGAACCGTCTTCCTCCATGGGTGCTTCCCCCAGCAGGCTTTCATGCTGGGTAGCGGCATCCAGAGTGAGTACTCGAACTCGAGCCAGCTTCGCGGCAATCTTTCCTTGGGGAGCGTCCTGGGCCAGATACCCATTAAGGCAGATGAAATAACCCCGCTTGAGATCGGCATTGAGCGTGCTCCAATACCAGCGGGGCGATTCGTGCGCAGCTAGAGGGACGGCCTCGACTGCGGAAAGCTTAGGGTCTTGGAAGAGCGGCGAGCTGAACTTTCCCGATTCTGCGTCAAAGCTGTAAAGCGCCAACTTCGTTCCTGATCCCGTGCCGATTGCGGTTTCGTGCGAGACGATAACTTCATTGCCAGCGATCGGTTGCGGAGACATGACTTGAATCGACGGGGGGGCGAGTGGTTCGTTGTGCACGGCGCCGCGGCGTATCCACGCAAGCTGCCCAGCCACGCTCTGGTTGTTGAGTAAAGCCTTCACGAAGACTACCGAGCCATCGTCAAGTTCTTCCGCCTGGCTGCGTATTGCGGGGTGCTGATGATCGCAGCGCAGAGTTGCAAGGGCTGTGCCGTCGAGCCGAATTGTATAAAGTTCGCGGTCAGCGGGATGTCCATTGGAAGGTAGCAGCGGCGTTCGGGCTGTCAACAAAATGGTCCCGTTCTGCAAGACCGTTTCCACCTGGAAGTCGCCGGGCCCGAAGGTGATGGGTTGGGCGTCAGTGCCATCCAACTTGCTAGTCCAGATTTGCGAGCCTTCGCCAATTGATCTCGTCGCATGGGCCGGGGAGGAGTTGAAGATCGTGGTATAGACGATGAGCCCATGAGCCAAATACGCGGGTTGCATGCAGTCGCTGGCGCAATGGGTTATTTGCCTCGCGCCGGTGCCATCCGCATTCATTTCCCAGATTTGCCAGAGGGAGTCAGCAGTCTTCTTACCGGAGAAGAGGGCGCGGGCGCCGTCAAAAGAGATTCGCGGATCGGCGGCTGCGAAGAAGTCCGGGGTCAATGAGCGGCTAGCTTGTGCAGATGGAGCCCGCCTGGCCAAACGGCTGCCTTTCGGGAAGCGCCGGGAGAGGGTTCCCGGCAGCACAACGGGTGCTTCGACAATGATGAGGTCAGAGTCTGTCTGGATCGGGTTTGCACTTGCCGCAGCGGGGAGGTGGGCCTGGCAGGATTTCAGGGCGAATAGACCGGCGTATCCCGGCACATTGCGGGGTATTGCCACCGAATTGGTGGCATGTGATGTAAGGAAAAAGCCCAAACCCAGGATCAGGAGCATGGCGCGGCAGGCGTGGGATCGTCTACTCATCGGCAAAATGTACCTGCTTGGATGAACCGTTGATAAGGTACGTGCCGTGCCATTCTTTCCCCCCGAGATTGACAACTTTCGACCGCTTCCCGTGCAATACAAGAAAACCTTCTTCTACCCGACGCGAACTTTGACGCTACAGCGGGAAGATATGCATGTCGATGACCTTTGATAGAAAATCACTTGATTTGCGTCAATGTTTGGAATGTAATTGATTTATTGTATGTGACTAAAGTTTTGTATTACCAAGAGGATAGCCCGCCATCAAAGGGGAAAGGCCACGGAAGGCTGGTGCGCGGCATGTTGCGGTCATTTTGCCCGACATGTCGCACGGTTAAGCGCACCCAATGACCTAGGCCCAGGGATGAGATTCCTTACCCTGATGAGTGGTGATTAACCCCAAATAAGCTCTGGCAAAGCAAAATGCGCAGTTCGACCCATAAACCTCGCCCTTTTCGCTAAAAATTGGACGGCATCCCTCACCCAGGGAGCATGAAACCTGAAAGCCGGGACGTTCACGCAAATAGCCGGAAAAGCCGGCCCGCCTACGTCATTTCCTGAGTCTTGTTCCTCCAAGCGGACATCATGCCCGTTATCGAACTCACTTAATCACCCGCCAGAGAATGTGGGACATCCTTGCTTTCTAGACCAACACCTCCTCTGGCCAAAGCCGTGACGGGAGGTTCGCGAACCGCCCCTACGAAACCATGGGTGAAGACGCCACTACCGCTGGTGGTATCGGCGGTGGCCCCGCCGCTTGCTGCGCCGCAAAAAAGGCACAGGCAGAAGTGCCTGTGCCACCCGGGGCTCGGGCCAGCTATCGCTGGCCCGAGCCAAGCAGACGTCTGCCATCCAATGTGGCCACCATCCAGAGTGCACCTTTCAAGATGGATGGATTTTCAGCCTTCGCGTCCACTTGAAATGGTTTAATCGTCCCGGCGCAAACCGCCGATAACGATGGGGGGGAGTGTGGGCGGCGTGGCAGGGGATATGGGGCAACGTTCGGTGGTGCTGCATTCGCTTTTGCGACATGGCCATCCTGGCCATGCTCGAGCACGGGCAAGATGCCCTTGGCGCCTCCGCTAGTAGCATTGTCGTCCCGATCAAAGTCATCGGGGCGAGTCCCGGCTATGGGGGATATGCAGGCGGGACGCGGACGGCACGTACTTGTGCCATGGCCATCCAGGCCATGCTCGAGTATGGGCACGATGCCCGTGGCACTTTCGTTTGTATCATCGCGTCCCGATAAAAACCATCTGGACAAGTTCCAGCCATGCTCGAGCACGAGCAGGAGTGCCTGTGCCACGGCTTGAGCGCTACGGGAAACCTGTAATTCCCGCCACGAAATCGTGCGGGTCTCATATCCCTTCAATCGTTTTCCATCCAATCGTCGGGTACATTCTCAAATTGGACATTCAGTCTGTGCACTGTTTTTAAACTTGACATTTCGTCAGTAGACTAGTTCATAGATTGACATGCACCACCTTTGGATTTACATTGGGCAAAATAGTGCGGAGTCTTGCCCCAGGGGGGTGTTCATGGTCTCGCGCCTGAGTTTTGCAAGGCACGGGTGGGTAATAGCCAGGCGTATTTTAATCTGCTCCGAATTTTCCGTCCTTTTGTTATTCCTCATCTTTGAGTTTGGTGTGCTCGCCACGATACAAGCCGCACAGAATAGTCGCTTGAATCCTCAGATTAATGCCGGAATGGTGACCCTTTGGGGCAACACACGCCCGGAAGCAGTGGCGAAGAACGATCGAGGGCGGGTTCCCGATGGCTTGCCACTCAACCACATGATGCTCCAATTGCAGCGACCTCCCGAGCGGGAGCAAGCACTCCAACAATTCATTCAAGATCTTCACGACCCCACGTCACCGCTTTTTCACCATTGGATCACAGCAGAGGAATTCGGGCGGAGGTATGGCCCATCGTCCGGCGACATCTCCAGAGTGACGGCGTGGCTCGGGTCGCAAGGGTTTAAGGTCAACCTGGTATATTCCAACCGGATGGTCATTGACTTTACAGGAACAGCGGGCCAGATTCGCCAGGCCTTCCACACCGAGATCCACAATTTGCAGGTGAATGGCCAAGCCCATTTCGCCAATATGAGCGACCCGCAAATCCCGGAAGAGCTGGCTTCAACGGTGGCGGGGGTTGTTTCCTTGAATGACTTCCGGCCGCGCAAAATGCTTGAATCGCGACCTATGTACACGCCTGGGAATGGCGCCTACCCCGTGGCGCCGGCGGATTTGTGGACGATTTACAATTTCTCTCCAGCATTCACGGAGGGGTACACCGGCCAGGGACAGACAATTTTGCTAGTGGAGGACAGCGACATCTACTCCACGACGGATTGGAATACCTTCCGTTCCACACTAGGGATCGCCTCGAGCTATTCCGGCGGTTCGCTTTCACAGGTGAACCCTGCGAGCAGTGGCGTGACCAACTGTATCGACCCCGGCATCAACGACAATGACGACGAAGTGGCGGTGGATGTGGAATGGGCCAGTGCCGCCGCGCCCAATGCAGCGATCATGGTGGCGTCCTGCCTTGACACCGCAACCGGTTTCGGCGGCTTCATCGCCCTCCAGAATCTCTTGAACGCCGGCAGCGCCCCGCCGCCCATTGTCAGTATCAGTTATGGCGAAACAGAATCGGCAATCGGGGCGACCTTCAATGCCTATATCAGTACTTTATATCAACAGGCCGTGACAGAGGGCGTCTCCGTCTTCGTTTCTTCCGGGGACTCCGGCCCGGCCAATTCAGACCGCGGCGCCCAGTACGCTCAATATGGGATCAACGTCAGCGGATACACCTCCACACCCTACAACGTCTCGGTGGGAGGAACCGACTTTGCAGACACTTATCAAGGCAATAACGCGGCCTTTTGGAACACGGTGAATGCCGCCAACTATGGCTCGGCACTCTCGTATATTCCCGAAATTCCCTGGAACGATTCCTGCGCCAGTGTCCTCATGGCTGATTGGGAGCAGTCCTTTCCCCCTTATGGTTCCTCCGGACTCTGCTCGTCGGCCACGAGCAAGAATCAGGATAAATTGCTGAACACCATTGCCGGCGGCGGCGGCCCCAGTGGCTGCGCAACGGGGGCGACAGACATAAACCCGGTCGTGGGCGGCACGTGTGCGGGATACGCCAAACCCGGATGGCAGGCGGGTTTGCTCGGCAATCCCAGCGATGGCGTGCGGGATATCCCTGACGTCTCCCTCTTTGCTGCCAATGGGATCTGGGGACACTACTATGTGGCTTGCTTCTCGGATCCCAACAACGGCGGCAAGAGTTGCAGCGGGGCGCCGAGTTCGTGGTCGGGCTACGGTGGAACCTCGATCTCCGCGCCCATCATGGCGGGCATCCAGGCGCTTATCAATCAAGCTTCCGGGAGCCGGTGGGGTAATCCGAATCCCACTTATTATGCCCTTGCCGGGGCGGAATATGGCGCTGGCGGCAGTTCAACATGCAATTCCGCTCTGGGCAATCAGGTGGGGGGCAACTGCATCTTCAATGACATTACCCAGATTCCGCTGCTCCACGGGGGAACCGGCGCGGGGGGCGACATTGACTTGCCCTGTGGATGGATCAATTGCTACGAGCCCGGGGGATCCTACGGTGTTCTTTCCACAGCACCCCAGACGGTGAACTACCTGCAACTTCTCACGCTCGGAAGCGGTTATACCAGCGCGCCCACGTGCAGCATCACGGGGGGCGGGGGAGCGGGCGCGGCCTGCGGAGCCACGCTCACCGGCGTGGTCAACTCGATAACCTTAACCCATGGCGGCTCGGGCTACACGGATTATCCCATCTGCACGCTCACAGGAGGGGGCGGAACGGGCGCGACTTGCGGCGTGGGTGTGACCATCTCCAATCCCCCGGGCACCGGCTTTGTTTCCTCGGTGAGTATCCTTACCTACGGCGCCGGCTACACGTCGGCTCCCACCTGCACGCTGACCGGAGGCGGCGGTTCAGGCGCGACTTGCGCCGCCACAGCGGGTCCGGGAGTGTCGATTGATCTGACAGCCACCGGAAGCGGCTACACGACTGTGCCCCACTGCGCCATCGGCGGGGGCGGCGGAACTGGCGCAACCTGCATGGCGCTGGAAGTTACCAGCAGCAATGCCTATCAGCCAGCCTACAGCGCCGGCACCGGGTGGGACTTTGCCACGGGAATCGGGACGGTCAACGCCTCGAACCTGGTGTCAAGCTTCCTGACCTATTCGGCCTCGCTTGCCCCCACAAGTCTTGTTTTCGCTCCTCAGACGCCGTTCACCTCGAGCGCGGCCCAAAGCGTGATGCTGAGCAATACCGGCACCAGTAATCTTGCCGTGCTGGCCGTGACCATTGCAGGAACAAATCCTTCTGACTTCGCTAAGAGTGCTGATAGCTGTTCCGGAGTTACGCTCCTGCCCAGCGCGACGTGCTCCGTCAGCGTGACATTCACTCCCACCTATGCGGGCACGCGTAGCGCGTTCCTCAGCTTTACTGATGCCGCCCGCCAGAGTCAAAGCAGCGTGACGCTGACGGGAATCGGAGCAGGACCGGGAGTGACCCTGTCACCTCTCGCGCTCATATTCCCCAGCCAAATCATCGGCACCAGCACTTCCCAGACTGTGAGCTTGAGCAATCCAGGCGACCTGGCGCTCACCCTCACCAACATTGCCGTCACTGGCAGCGGGGCAAGCTCCTTTGGGCAAACGAATAATTGCGCTTCGATTCTCCCGCCAGCAGCCAGTTGCACCTTCACCGTGACCTTTACGGCCGATGCCACTGGAAGCGTTAATGCCGGGCTCACAATTACGGACAATGCGCTCGACAGCCCACAGTCGGTCAACTTGACCGGGACGGCTGCGGTGCCGGTGCCCTTTATCAATCAGCCACTTACACCCCCAAGCGCCGCGCCCGGCAGCTCGGCTTTCACCCTTACGGTCACAGGCACGGGCTTTGCCTCGGGTGCGGCGGTCGATTGGAACGGCTCGGCGCTGGCCACGACGTTTGTCAGTTCCGAGAAGCTCACTGCGACAGTACCTGCGGCCAAAATCGCCTCTTCCGTTACCGCGCAGATCATGGTGGTGAATCCCGGCTTGGCCCTTGCTTCCAATGCCATTCCCTTTCCCATTTCAGCCAAGGTCACGAGCCTGGGATTGGCGAATGCGCCGGGCACGCCTTTGACCGTCGGAACCCAGCCAGAGAGTGTCGCAGTAGGGGACTTCAATGGTGACGGCAAGATGGATCTGGCGGTGGCCAACGTCGTCTCCGACAACGTCAGCATCCTCCTCTCGAACGGTGATGGGACCTTCACCCAAAGCGCCTCGCCCGTTCCCGTAGGGGTGTTCCCGATTTCCATTGCCGCCGGTGATTTTAATGGCGACGGGAAGCTCGACTTGGTCACTTCAAATACCGCTTCCCAGAATCTCACGATCCTATTGGGGAACGGAGACGGCACGTTCACTGCGTCAGTGAATTCTCCTATTGTGGGAACTCAGCCCCAGCAAGTTGTGGTCGGTGACTTTAACGGAGATGGAAAGTTGGACGTTGCCGTTGCGGACAGTTACGCCAACGGGATAAAGGTTCTCCTGGGTAACGGGGACGGCACTTTCACGCCGGTGGCCGCCATTTCGCCCACGGGAAATGGCCCCATCGCTGAGGCTGTAGGAGACTTCAACGGGGACGGAAAGCTCGACCTGGCCGTGGTGAATCAGCATGGCAACACGCTCTCGATTCTTCTGGGGAATGGTGACGGCACCTTCACGCTCGCGTCCTCTCCCACTACAGGGACGGAGCCGTTTGCGATTGCGGCGGGTGACTTGAACGGAGATGGAAAGCTGGACCTGGCCGTGGTGAACGCGCAGTCAAACAACGTTACCATCCTTTTGGGCAATGGCGATGGCACGTTTACGGCCGCCGCATCGCCCGCCGCTGGGTCTGGCCCGGCGGGCATTGCGCTCGGGGATCTCAACGGTGATGGCATTTTGGACCTCGCCATTGCCAATCAGTTGGAATCCACTGTGAACATCTTACTGGGTAAGGGGGATGGCACCTTCATCGCAGGCACCACAACTGCGCCTACGGGCCAATACCCCAACCAACTCATCATCGGTGATTTCAACGGCGATGGCCGACTTGATTTGGCAACCGCCAATGCGGGAGCAAATAACCTCTCCGTCCTTCTGCAACTGGCATCGGGCCCCGCGGCCGGTATCTGGCCTCGATCGCTCGCGTTTCCATTGGAGCCGCTCGGTACGACTTCGCCTGCCGAGACCATCACCATCACCGACCTGGGCACCGCCAGTCTTAGTTTTAGCGCCATCGGGATTACGGGCCCATTTGCCATTGCCAGCGGGTCCACCTGTTCAACCTCCACCCCTCTGGCGGCGGGGGCGACGTGCACGGCGCTCGTGACATTTTCGCCGTTGGCCGCGGGCGCGGCTTCCGGCACGCTTTCGTTTGCGGACAATGCCGCCGGCAGCCCACAGACGGTCAGCTTAAGTGGAACCGGAACCTCGGTGGTCGCGACGTTGTCTCCCCTTTCTCTCACTTTCCTGCCGCAAAGCATGGGTACAACCAGCCCGGCGCAGAGTGTCACACTCACCAATGCCGGCACTACCAGCATCGTCATAACCACGGTGAGCCTCTCGGGTGCGAATGCCACTGACTTTGCCAAGGGTATCGACACCTGCACCGGAGCTACATTAATCCCTGCGTCCATCTGCACGGTCAATGTCACTTTCGCGCCGACCGCAATCGGGACGCGCACCGCCACACTCGGCTTCTCCGACAACGCCCTTGGCAGCCCGCAGACCGTCACCCTTACTGGCCTTGCAAGCCTTCCCGTACCGTTTCTTAATTCCACTCTCGCGCCCGCCAGCGTTGCCCCCGGAGGGTCGTCGTTCACATTGGCGGTCTCAGGCACAAATTTCGTCCCGGGCGCCACCATTGATTGGAACGGCAAGGCGCTCGCCACCAACTTCGTCAGCGATGAGGAGTTGACGGCCACGGTCCCGGCAGCGAACATTGCCTCACCTGGCACCGCCTCGATCTCCGTCGTCAATCCTGGCTCGGGCCTGAGTTCGAATCTGATTTATCTGCCGATAACACAGCCCAGGCCGGCGGTCTATTTCGCTCCCGCCCCCGCTTCGCCCATCACCGTGGGAACCAACCCCAGCGCCATAGCGGTGGGCGATTTCAATGGCGATGGAATCCTGGACATGGCTGTCGCCAACAGCCAGAGCAATAACCTGACAATTCTCCTGGGGAAGGGAAACGGTGCGTTTACCCCCGCCGCCTCGTCTCCGGCAACGGGAGAACTCCCCATGGCCATTGCCGCAGGCGACTTCAATGGAGATGGAAAACTCGACTTGGCGGTAGTCAATGCATCCACCTTTAGCGTGACGATTCTGCTGGGGAATGGGAATGGAACTTTCACACCTGTTGCGTCCTCGCCTAGCACCTGGAGCACGCCCCTATCCATTGTGACGGGAGATTTCAACCAGGACGGAAAACTCGACCTTGCCATAGCCTGCGAGGGCAGCGGATACCTAACAATCTTGCTGGGCAATGGCGATGGCACCTTTAAACCCGCCGCAACTTCTCCCTCGGTTGGCAACCACGCTCTCTCTCTTGCCGTGGGTGACTTCAACCAGGACGGGCGGCTCGACTTGGCCGTCGTGAACGAAGGTGACAACACTCTGACCATACTGCTGGGCAAGGGGGACGGAACTTTCTCGCCCGCCGGACCACCGATCCCGGCTGGCGATGATCCGGAATACGTTGCCGTGGCAGATTTCAACGCCGACGGAAAATTGGACTTGGCCGTGGCTGATTTTCTAAGCGGTGTGACCATCCTCCTGGGCAATGGCGATGGTACCTTTACTCCCACCGTTCCTCCTTCCGCTGTATATTCCGCCAATGCCTTGAGTGTTGGAGATTTCAACGGCGACGGGAAATTGGACTTGGCGCTGGGTAATGGTCCTGACTACACGGTGCTCGTCCTTCTGGGAAATGGCGACGGTACGTTCACTGCGAATCCGACAGCGGGATCGACGGGTTTCACGACTTTCGGAGCTGCCATGGGGGATTTCACCGGTGACGGCAAGCTCGACTTGGCCTACACTACCAACTTCACCTCAGACCTCATTGCCGTAATGCTTCAATCCGTGCCGGCGCAGATTGTTACGCCCTTGCCAGGAAGCATCGACTTTGGCAATCAGGATCTCGGCGCCACCAGCGCCATACAGACGGTAAAACTCTATAGCTGGGGTACGAGCGCGATTGCCATCTCCAGCATTACTGCAAGCCCGAACTTTGCGGAGACCAACAACTGCGGGGCTACATTGGCCTCAGGAACTGCCTGCGCCATCAATGTCACCTTCACCCCCACGGCGCCAGGTGCGCTCACGGGCACGCTGACCATCGCTGACAACAGCCAGGGTGTGGCCGGCAGCACACAGACGGTGGCCCTCTCAGGGATCGGATTGGGCCCGGCCGTCTCGCTTTCCGCCACTCAGTTGAACTTCGCCAGCCAAACGTTAGGCTCTGCGAGCCCGGCCCAGTCCGTGACCGTGACCAACTGTGGCACCCAGAATCTGACGCTCTCTAAGTCGGCCATCACCGGTACGAACGCCGCGGATTTCGCCTTCAACAACGACAATTGTACTGGGGCGACCGTGGCACCCAATGGCACATGCTCGGTCAATGTATATTTCACGCCGGCCGGACCCGGCGCCCGCAGCGCCTCGCTCAATTTCACTGACAACGCCGCGGGCAGCCCGCAAATCGTGACTCTCTCAGGAACTGGAACCGGCGCGGAAATGTCGCTGGCTCCGGCGTCGCTCACTTTCCCGGCGACGTTCAACGGAACCAGCAGCGCCGCGCTCACTGTGACGCTGAAGAACGCGGGCAACGTCAGCTTGATCTTGAGTGCGATGACTGCGCCGGCTCCGTTCGCTATTTTGGCTTCGGGCACAACGTGCTCCACTGCCACTGCCATCGCGGCTGGTTCCTCCTGCACCGTCGCTATAACTTTCACTCCCACCTCTATCGGCGACGCATCGGGAAACCTCACCTTTACCGACAATGCGCCGGGCAGTCCGCAAAGTGTGGCGCTCAGCGGCACGGGGCAGGACTTCACTTTTGCCGCGCCTTCGGGATCGCCCACGAATGCCACCGCCACGCCCGGACAAGCTGCTACCTTCACCCTGAGCTTGGGTGGCAAAGGGGGCATGTCCGGAAATGTGGCCTTTGCGTGTACCGGAACTCCATCCGAATCTACCTGCACGGTTTCGCCAAACCCGGTCACCGCGGGAAGTTCGCCGGCCAATGTCACCGTTACCGTTACAACGACTGCACCTTCGGCCGGCACCCCACGCTCTCGACATCTTCCTCCTGCTTCACCTCAAACTCCGAACTTTAGAGGTCTGATGATACTTGCCTTGGCGCTGGCTTCCTTGGCATGGGTTTTTCCGCGGGGCAAGCAACCTGGCGAGTGCCGATGGCTTTCCGCGATCCCACTGATTATTTCAGGATTGTTGCTGGCTCTGGCGCTGGGAGGATGCGGGGGGGGAGGGGGCGGCAGTCCCGCACCTCCGTATAACCCTGGAACTCCCGCCGGAACCTACACACTGACCGTTACGGGCACCGCCGGTTCCGGTAATTCCATCTTGAGCCATAGCGTGACACTTACATTGACGGTGAGCTGAGGAGAACGGTGAGCACAGACCGTCGTAGAGTAATTGTTCTCCGCGGAAAATTACACACGCTGTCCAGGGATCTCTTGCCTGTTACAGACATGCCATTCACCGTCTGCGCCTCCGATGTCCCCAATCCGGAAGAGCGTTGAGTCCCACGATCACGGAATCTGTGCCAGGTCTGCACTTCTCACTAATCTGTGGGTAGGGATGCTTTTAATTCCCAAAGGGACAATACCTCGAGGCTATGCCACCATATTGCGTTTATGGGACGAGGCTCTATGCCAAGCCTTAAAATCGCGCTCTAACACCCTTCGAAATTGTTCCGCAATTTTCACAGCCATCCTTTGTAGTTTTTCCGCCTTGATTGGGATGAGCTATTCAGACCTCCGACGTGAGCCGTGCGGGACTGACACCCCTTTAAACAAAAGGTATAAACATTGTGCCTCGAGTAATCGGGTAAGGGGCAGAGATCAGTCAAGTTGGAGGCAGGGCAATGAAAACCAGTCGAATGATCAGTACGGCACTTATGTGTTCACTTCTTGCATCCACAATTCCCGCATTTGCAGGGAAATCCCAGGAAGAAAAGGGAAGCGGAGGAAAAGCACTGTCGGAACAGCACCAGGCGAAACCGCAGCACGCGCACAAATCAGCGCCGCAACACGCGCAGAAGTCTGAGTCACAGCACGCCCAACGATCAGAACAGCAGCACCCACAGAAAGCTGAAACGCAGCGCGCCCAACGGTCGGAGACACGGCAAGCCCGATCCACGGATAACAATCATGGGAACAACGGCTACCGCGGCAACGGGAACAATGGCAACCATTATGGCCGGATATCGGACGCCAATTATCATGAGCACTTTGGCCGCGACCATTCGTTCCACATGATGCGCCCTCAATTTATCGGTGGGTATAACCGCTTCCAGTGCGGCGGTTATTGGTTTGGGTTCAATGTAGGCTGGCCATACGGCTGGAGCTACAACGATGACGTTTATGTTGAGTACATAGACGGGGGCTACTTCATGTATGACCTGAGGCACCCCGGCATACACCTTAGACTAAGCCTGATGTTATGATTTTCCCCCAGGCTACCCCTAGGGTGATGGTCGCCACGAAACCCGGGAAACTTGTCCCGGGTTTACCCTGGTTCTAATGCGGTGGCTGCGTGAGTTCCAACGCGATGCCATCCGGACCATTACAGTAGACGCTCCAGGCGCCTTTGTTAGCGCCCCAGGTGATGTGCTGCGGAGCGGATTTGAAACGCACCCCGAGGCTGGACAATCGTTGATATTCATGGTGAATGTCGTCCACTTGGAACGACAGGTGAGCATTGCCGGGCGGATTCGTTGCCGTGTCGGTGGCGAGTCCAGCAGGAAGCACATACTCGATCAGTTCCAGCAGGTGGGGAGGACGCGCGCCGCACACTTCCGGGAACGCCAGGTAAGCGATTTTCAGGACGGCGCCGGGAAAGCCCACGATTTGGCGCAGGGGTTCGAAGTCGAACCTTCCCCGCGCCTTTCGTTCCAATCCGAACAGGTCGACGAAGAACCGTTCCGCCGCATCCACGTCCGATACCGTGAAACTTGTGTGGTGAAAGCCGGTGATCATAGCATGAACCACCCGCCGTTAACGTCAAAGGTCGCACCCGTACAGAAGCTGCACTCGTCGCTGGCAAGAAACGCGATTACGGCGGCCACTTCTTCCGGCTCGCCGAAGCGCTTCAGCGGGATTTGATCGCACGCCGCCTTCAGCCGGTCGGCGGGCAGATTGCGTTGAATGTCCGTCTTGATGGGGCCGGGAGCGACGCAGTTCACCAGGATGCCGTCCGCAGCCACCTCGCGCGCAATCGACTTGCTGATCATCAGGATTGCCGCTTTGGTGCCGCTGTAGATGCTGGCATTCAAAACGGAACCGACGCGTCCGGCGGCGGACGACAAGTTGATGATTCTTCCGCTGCCCTGCCGTTTCATCACCGGACAGACCGCCTGCATCAGGAAATACTGGCTGCGCGCGTTGACATTCATCATCGTGTCCCAGTCGGCTTCTGTGGCCGTTCCGAAGGGCTGCACCGGGCAGATGCCCGCGTTGTTCACCAGGATATCCAGCCGGCCGAAGCGTTCGACCACGGCCGTCACCAGGGCCTTGCATTCTTCCACCTGGGCGAGATCGACGCCAAAGGCCTGTGCGCCGTTTTCAATGCTATCCGCGACGGCTTTTGCCCCCTCGAGATCCATATCCGCCAAGGCAATGCTGGCGCCCTGCCGGGCTAATGTGTGGGCCGTCGCCGCGCCGATGCCGCGCGCCGCGCCGGTCACCAACGCCACCTTATCGTCAAGCCGGAACATGGGTTTCATCGCAACGAATCTCGTATGGCCACACCGCCCGCTTTTCTTTCATGCTCTCGGATGCGGCCAAGCCGACAGCTCCGAGGTCAGCACTGTTAGTTTTCCCTTGCGGTACGTCGAATCGAAATCGCGCCCGGTTCATTTTCGAGCAATGAGAACAGAAGGCAAAGAAATTCGTCTCGGAGGTGATAACTCTGCGCTATTTAAATCCGTTCTCGTAAGGGGGGAACCCTAAAGCGGGATCCCCGCTCGTAAAGCCATCGATGATCTGCTTTATTTTACCACCACCGAAGGCCCGAACGAGGATGCCTTCCGACAGCGTATAATCCTGGTCCAAGCGCCACAGCGGCTCGCCGGATTTGCAATCCGACAACGCCATTTTGATCTTGAATCCCGATGCAACTACGATCGCTGCGCTGGAGCTGCGATAATCCTCCAAGCTCGCTTCAAAAACTCCATCCACGCCCAGAGCCTTACAGGCTTTCGCGCGGTCCGGCGCCGCGGAATCTTCCGCCGAAAAGCCCGCGGCCAGAAGTTTCTGCCGAGTCTCATTCAAGCTAATAACGGGGTATCCCAGATGGAATACGGAGGCGCCGGCGTGGCCGCCCAGTTGGGATTCGACGGCAGATGTCATCTCCTCCATCAGGTTCCCGCTTTTGCCTTTGGTTTCGCGATTGTCCTCCACCCGGATCAGCGCGATGCTTTCCGGCTGGCTCTCATTGAGGCGTGGGCTCTGGTAGAATCTTGCCTTCCATGGGTCAGCCCCGGCAGCTGTCAGGGCAGCTACCGCGGAGGGACAGGTCAATTTCCACGCGGTCTTAATTCTGGGCTTATGCAGGCCCCAGGATTCCCAAAGCTTTGTGTCCCGGTCGAGGGAGGCTCGGCTAAGCACATCAAATCCCGTAGCGTCCTTCGCGGATAAATCGACGCCTGAGGCGATAAGCGACTTGACCGTAGGCATATCGCATGTGGCCGCCGCGTAAAGCAAGCCGTCTATACCGGTTGTTGGCGGGGGTTGGTGCTTCTTGGCTTCCGCGCTTTGCCCTGTCGCGCAAGCCATCAGGGCGCCCAAAATCAAAACCTTGCCAAGTCTCTTCATCGTCACTTTGGGACTCCTTTGCCTTTCAGCGTGATTCCCATTTTGCGAAGCTTATCGCTGCCCGCTGTCTCGTACCGAACCTCAGCCTCTCCGCTGTATTCTCCTGACCGGGTGGGAAGAAACTCGACGGTGAGCAAGGCCTGGGTCTGGGGAGGGATCGCAAGCGGGAGCGGCAGTCGGGAAAAAATCCGAAATCCCGTGGATGGCATCGACACTGACTTGATCTCTATCGGATGATTCGTTCCGTTGGTGATGGTCATGACATTCAGGGAGGATTTATTCACTCTCACGCCGATAAATTCCAGGCGCTTCGGGCCGATATCCACAGTCGAGCCGGGCGCTTTCATTGTTTTAAATAGGACTGATGCTGTTGCGTCAAATAGCCCGCCGCCGAGGCCGCTGCCCAAAGCCCCCGCCGGACTCATCTGAGCAAACACCGGCATTGCCAAACTGAAAATTGCGGCTACCCAAGTAACAATCCATTTTGCGGTGTTTAAGATCGAAGGGGCTGACTTCGGTTTCATGGGCAGTACCCTACAGTACTCATTCTCGCGACACAAGGACTTTTTGTATATCTTTTCGCCAGAAAAGGCCGGGACATGCCTTCTCTCCTACGTCACCATCTCCTCCGGACGAAGCAATGACGGGTGGTTCGTGAACTGCACTTAAAAGACATGGGGTGGTGGCACCGTCATTCCTGGCGGTGTCATTGGCTGCACACCCATTGGCTGTGAGGCAAAAACGTCACAGGCAGGAGTGCCTGTGCCACCTTTAGCTTGCGCCAGCGATCGCTGGCCCGAGCTAAACAGGCGTCTGCCATCCAAGTGTGCCCGCCATGCATTGCAGCCATCAAGTATGTAGGGATTTCCAGCCTTCGCGATCTCTTGAATCGGTTTAATCGACCGAGCACAAACCGCCGATAACGATGCGGCGGAGTACGGGCCGCGCTGCACGGAACATCGGGCATCGTTCGGTGAGGCTGCATTCGATCTTGTGCCAAGGCCGTCCTGACGAAAGCCATCAGGATAGGAAATTGCCTTGGTCGGGCATGGGCAGGATACCCCTTGCACTTTCTCTTGTTCCATGGCCATCCTGATCAAAACCATCGGGATGAGTCCCGATCAATGCAGTCGGAACACGTCCGCCGAAGCAAGGTACTCGGGTGGGACCCCCCTTTACAGCGGGCAATACGACGGAGGTTCATCCTCTCGTCGATGAAATCCCTGCTGCCTGTTTTATTCTTCCCACGCGATGCTTCCGGTCTACACGGTGGCGCTATGGGCTCGGGCAAAAACAATTCCCTCTGGTGAGCAAAAAGGAACAGACAACAAATCCGCCTGCGTGCGACCCTTTTTCTTTACCTCTCGATGATATGGCGCTACCAAGACAATCTGCAGTAAACACCTTGAGAAGGTAGGACGATTCGCGATGTGGGGCGCTAACTCCCGAAGCGCCAACACGCTGGTGATTGCCGGGGAAAGGACCAAGAACATGCCAGGGAAGAAGAAGGCCAACCACGAATCCTTCAAGTCGCTGCCTAAAGCGCTGACGGGCATTAATGGTTTGGATGAGATTACGGGAGGAGGGCTGCCCCGCGGACGTCCCACTCTGGTGAGTGGCGGCGCAGGTTCCGGAAAGACTCTGTTCGCGCTGGAGTTCCTGGTTCGGGGCGCAACGCAGCACAACGAACCGGGCGTCTTCATTTCGTTCGAGGAATCGATTCCGGATCTCACCAAGAACGCGGCTTCGCTGGGCTTCGACCTGGCCCAGTTGGTGGCGGACAAGAAGCTGTTCATGGACCACATCTCCATTCCGCGCAGTGAGTTTGCGGAGACCGGCGAGTATGACCTTGACGGCCTCTTCATTCGGATTGCCGACGCCGTGCAGCAGGTGGGCGCGCGGCGAGTGGTTCTGGACACCATTGAAGCGCTCTTTGCTGATCTGCCCAATCCCGCCATCCTACGCTCGGAAATTCGTCGCCTTTTCGATTGGCTCAAGGAAAAGGGACTGACCACGATAATAACCGCGGAACGGGATTCTCCCGACCGGCTGACGCGTCACGGCATTGAGGAGTTTGTCTCCGACTGCGTGATTGTGCTGGACCAGCGCATGGAAGAGGAGATCTCCACCCGGCGCCTGCGCGTGGTGAAGTACCGGGGCTCCACCCACGGAACAAACGAGTATCCCTTCCTGATTGATAAAGACGGTTTTTCCGTACTGCCCATTTCTTACCTGGGACTTGAACACGCCGCGCTGAACGAACGGATCTCAAGCGGCATCGAGCGCCTGGACGGAATGTTGGGCGGTGAGGGATTTTTCCGGGGAAGCAGCATCCTGCTGTCAGGCACCCCGGGCACCGGCAAAACCAGCGTGGTGGCGCATTTTGTGGACGCGGCCTGCCGCCGCGGTGAGCGCTGCCTGTTTTTTGCCTTCGAGGAATCGCCCCGGCAGATCGTGCGCAATATGCGTTCGATCGGAATCGACCTTCAACAATGGGTGCAAAAAGGGGTTCTGCAATTCCAAGCCGCGCGCCCCACCTACGGTGGAATTGAAGAGCATCTGCTGGTGAAACACAAACGCATCGCGAGCTTCAAGCCAACGGTCGTGGTGGTTGACCCGGTTACCAATCTCATTATGGTCGGCACTCAAAGAGGGGTGCGTTCCATGCTGACGCGGCTGGTGGATTTCCTGAAGACGGAAGGGATCACCTCGATCTTTACCAGCTTGACCGCTGCTGGCGGGCCGCTGGAAGCCAGCAACGTGGACGTTTCCTACCTTATGGATACCTGGGTGCTGCTGAAAAGCATTGAAGTGGGTGGAGAACGGAACCGCGCTCTCTACATCCTAAAGTCGCGAGGTATGGCGCACTCCAACCAGATTCGCGAATTCGTGTTGACCGACGACGGCCTGCGATTGCTTGACGTTTACCTGGGATCAGAAGGTGTGCTGACCGGTTCGGCTCGAGTGTCCCAGGAAATGCGCGAGAAGGCCGACGTGACGTTCCGCGGGCAGGAAATTGAAACTCACCGGCGGGAGTTGGAGCGTAAACGACGGATCTTTGAGGCCCGAATGGTGATGCTGCGGGCGGAGTTCGAAGCGGAGGAAGAAGGCATTCAACAGACCATCTCCGAATCGGAATTGCTCGGCAAGGAAGTGGTGCAGGACCGTGGGCAGATGGTGCTAAGCCGGAAAGCGGACACCTTCGCTTATAAGAAAGAGGGGCGCGCGAATCCTGCGCGGAAACACTAAATGCCAATTACCAAAACCAAAGCGCGGGCGCAGCCACGCAAGTTGAAGGGTCCAAAACCAGAGGTCTGGAAGCTGCGTCTTTTCGTAGCGGGCCAGACACCCAAATCGATCCGCGCTTTGGCAAACCTCAAAGCGCTCTGCGAAACGCACCTGAAAGGTCGGTACAAGATCGAAGTGGTCGACCTTTTGGAGAACCCGCAAATGGCGCGAGGCAACCAGATCGTGGCTGTTCCAACCCTGGAAAGAGATCTTCCAAAACCCGTGCAAAAGATCATCGGAGACCTGTCAAACACCGAACGGGTGTTGATTGGCCTGGCCCTGCAACCGATTGTCTGATGTGGTTCAGATGGGCTGTAAGGGAAAGGCTCCTGCGGTAGAGGCGCCTAACCGTAAAACGGATTTACGGATGGGAAGAACAGCACCCTATGAATACCAGGACGAATTCGCCTGTGGTTAAGCCCAAGGCCCCTGTTGCCGCGGTGGAAAAGGCCCCATTATTCGATTGGGGAACTCTACTGACGGGAATTTCCCGGGGGAGAACCGATCTGGAATACGGCTTGCAGCGCAAGATCTTTATACAAGGTCAGCCAGCGGATTCGGTGTTCTTCCTCCTGCGCGGCAAGGTCCAACTCTCCGTTACATCATCTGAAGGAAAGGAAGCAATTGTTGCCACGCTGGGCGCCGGTGAAATCTTTGGTGAAGGATGCCTGGCAGGCCAACCGGTGCGCATGGCCACTGCGACCTCCGTGGAGGATTGCACTCTTAGCAGGGTTGAGAAGGCGACGATAGCCCGAATGCTTCACGACCAGCAGGGAGTCGCGGAGTTATTTGTTACCCACTTACTAGTCCGCAATATCCGATACGAAGCGGACCTGGTGGACCAGCTCTTCAACTCCAGTGAGAAGCGCCTAGCCCGAATCCTTCTGCTGCTCTCCCACTTTACCAAGCAAAGCGAGACCGAAACTGTGGCAGCAGGAATCAATCAGGAAAACCTGGCGCAAATGGTGGGTACAACCCGGTCGCGAATTAGCCATTTCATGAACAAATTCAGGAAGCTTGGCTTTATCGATTATGAAAATGGTGGCGCTCTAACGGTCCAAAGGGGACTTCTTAGCGTCGTGCTGCGGGACTAGAGTGTAATGGCAGGTGCAGATTTTCCTCATCCCCCCTCCTGAAGAAACAAAAGTCTCTAAACCCGCAACCCGGGGACAGCCATATTTCCTGAATCACCAAATCCTCCGGCCAAAACTGGGACGGGCGGTTCGTGAACCGCCACTCCTAGCGGTGTTATCGGCTGCCCAGCTATGGCTGACGGCAAAACCCGCACAGGCAGTAGTGCCTGTGCCACTGCTGAAATCAACTTTACATTGGGGGTGCATCGAGGTCGGGCAGGTGAGGGCGCATTTTGCCCATGCCCTGTCCCATACCGGATTTCATTCCGGCCCGCACCTGGTTGTAGCGGTCGAACTCCTTGGTGGCCTCTGCGGTTTGGCCGAGTTTGCGGAGGACGACGGCAAGGTGATAGTGGGCCTCGGGCTGTTGCGGGTCAAGGCGAATGGCGGCGCGGAACTCTCCTGCCGCTGCGACTGGATTTTGTTTGCGTTCATCCCATTTGCCCAGGGCAAAATGGTGGAGATACGAATCCGGCGCTGCATCTCCCATTTTCTTGAGCACCACGCCGGACTCGTCGAGCTTTCCCTCCAATTCCAGAGTTTCCGCGAGGTAATAGAACGCCAGGTATTCGGGCATCTCCAGGGCGAGTTCTTCGGTCAATTCCCTTTCAGCCGTTGACAAATCGCGCGTAGTCCAGGCAATAAAGCCCAGGGCGAAATGCGCTCCCCGGCAGTGCGGATTGAGAGCCAGCGCGTGTGCCAGTTCTCGGCGGGCGTCATCCAGATTGTCTTCGGCATCGTAGGCATGCGCTAATAGCAGATGGGCCCGGGCGGAATTACCCGCAGGTGTGCCTTCGGCATGGATGAGGTCAATGACTTTCTGCGGCTCCATGTTTGCCAGATAGCTGCGGGCCAGCCAATCCACGACGTCGGCATTTCCTGGCGAGAGCTTGAGGGCTTGCCCAAAACGATCTGCCGCCTCGGGATATTCGCGGGAGTAGAAGCAGGCGCGCCCCAATCCGACATTTGCTTCCACATTTTGGGGCTGAGCTTGCAGGACTGCCCGGTAGATCATCTTGGCCTGATCATAGTTGTGGGCGGTTTCCAGTGCCTGAGCGCGGCGCAATTCGGTGGATTGGTCCGCGCCCTGGCAAAACACAGTTCCACCGAGGAACAAGGCAAGAACCAACACCGGGACGAAGTGCTTGGGCATCGGGCCTTATCATATTCCGATGTTGATGCATGTCAAGCGCGGGGGGCACTCAAGATGGAACCGCAAGGCGGCAGCCAATGCGACAGCACTCAAAGATCGACCCGTACAATATCTTGTGGGTCTAATCCCACAAAAGCCCATACATTGGTTAAATTGGCGTGCAGAACCTGGAACTTGTGTTATACTAGCGTTTGGCTGCCTTGGTTGGAGTGACCCCGAAGTAGTTGATTGTCGGTCTCACCTTGGTTATCATTCGCTCGAAAATCAGTCTCAAGCTGAATTTGTGCAAAATCGAGCGAGAATTTTCTTAATGAACCTGTTATAGTGTTTGGAGAGTGGTTTGCTGGAGCGGTTTCCCCCCCTTAGCTGGGAAGTTCCGAAATCAGAAACCAAGCCAAATTAAGAACATTTATAGTTGGCAGTTGACATGATGTGTAGTTATCGAGTAAAAATATAAGTTTGCAACCTGAGGATTCACACGGAGCGTAGAGTGGGGACTTATTTAGCCAAGGCGAGTAGAGAGCAGATCAGCTGGAACGTCGTAGACGGGGAAGGTTGGGTGCTGGGACGGCTGGCGTCGCGGGCTGCGCAAGTGTTGGTCGGCAAGAATCAGCCGGACTTCACTCCGCACACGGATTCCCGCAGCGGTTTAATCATTATCAATGCTGAGAAGATTCGACTGACGGGTAAGAAGCTTGACCAGAAAGTCTACCGCCACAACACGGGTTATCCCGGAGGGCTAAGGGAGATCAGCGCGCGCAAGGTGTTTGAGACGCAACCGGAGCGGCTGATTCGCGAAGCGATCTACGGGATGCTCCCCAAAAACCGGTGGCGGGATCGCTTGAGCAAGCGGTTGAAGGTGTACGTGGGATCGACCCACCCGCATACGGGGCAGTCCCCCCTTGCGCTCACCCTGGCGCGATAATTTGAATCCCTCAGAATCTCAACAAGAGTGGAGCAACTGTGGCTGAGCTTGTCCAATTTGTGGCAACAGGTCGTCGCAAGACTGCGGTAGCGCGAGTAATTCTTCGTCCCGGTGATGGCAAGATTACGGTCAACCACCAAGCCTTCACCACGTACTTTCCGTCGGAAGCCCTGCGTGCCGAGGTGCAGTTTCCCCTGGCGCACGTGGAGCTGGCGGGGAAGTTTGACATTCTGGTGAACGCCGCTGGCGGCGGTATCCACGGCCAGGCCGGCGCTGCCAAATTGGGCATCGCGCGCGCCCTGGTGCTGTTCAACGCTGAGCTCCGGTCGCGCTTGCGCCAAGGCGGCTTCCTGACCCGCGATCCGCGCGCCAAGGAGCGGAAGAAGTACGGCCAAAAGGGAGCGCGCAAGCGGTTCCAGTTCTCGAAACGGTAAAGAATCAGGCTCTCAGCCGCCAGCTTTCAGCCCACAGCCATAGCGCAGGATGAAAGCGGGCCCGAAAAGCTGATCGCATAAGAGAGTGACGCTAAGCCCAGTACAGTTGGTGCTCAGCCCGGATTTAAGCTGTAAGCTGACTGCTGATCGCTGGTAGCTAGCAGAGAGAGGTGAGGGTTTGTCTAACATAACGATGAAAGAATTCCTGGAGGCCGGTGNNGGAATCCCAAGATGAAGGAATACATCTACGGGGAGCGCAACGGGATCTATATAATCGACCTCCAGAAAACCCTCAAGCTCTTCAAAGAGGCCGCGCGCTTTGTTACCGACCTTTCGCGGGAAGCGAAGACCATCCTCTTCGTGGGGACCAAGCGCCAGGCGCAGGAAGCAATTGCCGAGGAAGCGGTACGCTGTGGCATGTACTACGTCAATCACCGCTGGCTGGGAGGACTGCTAACAAACAATTCCACTATCCAAAAGTCCATCACGCGGCTGCGCGAATTGGATGAGATGAGCCGCGACGGCCGGTATGAGCTGCTGACCAAGAAAGAAGTTCTGCGGCTCGAACGCGAGCGCAAGCACTTGGAGCTTAACCTGGCGGGCATCAAAGACATGCCAGGGCTGCCTGACGCGATGTTTGTTGTGGACTCCCACAGCGAAGAGATTGCTGTGCAGGAAGCGCGCAAGCTGGGGATACCGGTGGTGGCGATTGTTGACACCAATTGCGACCCTGACCAGGTTGACCATGTGATTCCCGGGAACGACGACGCCCTACGCGCCATTCGCCTTTTCACCTCACGCATTGCCGATTCAATCCTGGAAGGCCGGCAAGCAGCGGAAGATATTCGTCTGGAAGAAGAGAAGGTTGCAGCGGAAAAAGCAGCTGAGGAATTGGAACAACAGCGTCTGGCAGCGGCCATTGCCGCCGGGGAGATTCCCCCGCCTGGATTTGAAGGCGTGGAGCAGCCGTTTGTGGCGGAAAGCGATCCCACGCTGTCGCCTGCCATTATTGCCGCTGAGGAAGTCCTTGACGGTCGAGTGCGCGCCCCCAAGCTGAAGCGCAAGGTGGGCGCCGATCTGCGGCCCCGAGGGCGCGACGTTCAATAGTCCGCGAGATTTCATAAGACGACCCCTGGAGGTTGGTGGTATTCAGAGCCGCCTTCACTGAGTCGGGAGGATTGGATCCCGTGAGTGTTTCCCCGGAGCAGGTCAAGAAACTACGCGAAATCAGTGGCGNNCTCCCATGATGGAGTGCAAGCGTGCGCTGGATGAGGCCAAGGGTGAAATGGAGCAGGCCTTCACCGTGCTGCGCAAGCGTGGTCTGGCATCGGCGGCAAAGAAAGCTGGACGAGCGACCTCCGAGGGCGTGGTGGGTTCCTATATTCACGCCGGCGGAAAGATCGGAGTCCTGGTGGAAGTGAATTGCGAGTCGGATTTCGTGGCGCGTACGGAAGAGTTTCAGCAATTCGCCCATGACTTGGCGATGCAGATTTGCGCCACCGATCCGCGCTTCCTTCGCAAGGAAGATGTAACCCCCGACGTATTGCAACGAGAGAAGGAAGTTCTGCGTTCACAGGCTGCGGCCACTGGCAAACCGGAAAATGTGCTGGACCGCATTGTGGAAGGCAAGCTGGGAAAGTTCTACGAGGATAACTGCCTCTACGAGCAACACTTCATCAAGGACGGCGGCGCCGGGCAGACCGTGGGTGAATTGATCGCGGCCAAGATTGCAAAATTTGGCGAGAATATCCAGATCAGCCGCTTTAGCCGCTTAAAGGTGGGTGACGCTGTGGCCAAGTCAAGCAATGAGGCTGCGCCGGCGGCAACGGCATAGTTGGGGCAGGGAACGCACCACTGCCCAGCCGTCCACTGATTGCTGAATCAGGATGCATGGGAAATACAGGCCGCGGCCAGTTCGCGGTCCGAGGAAAGATGAGCCAGCCCCAATTTAAACGCATCCTGCTAAAGCTGAGTGGCGAAGCCCTGATGGGCAAGCAGGGATTTGGCGTCGACCCGGAGGTTGCCTCAAGGATTGCTTCGGAAGTAACCGAAGTCAGGCAGATGGGCGTGCAGGTGGCCATCGTGGTGGGCGGAGGGAATTTCATCCGCGGCGTGGCGGCATCGGCGATGGGAATTGACCGTGTGGTGGCCGACAATATGGGAATGCTCGCCACCATTATCAACGGCCTGGCCCTGCAAGACGCGCTGGAGAAAAAAGGTTCGCATACCCGGGTGGCCACGGCGATTGAAATGCGTGAAGTGGCGGAACCCTTCATCCTGCGGCGGGCCATTCGCCACATGGAGAAGGACCGGGTGGTGATTCTGGCTGGGGGAACAGGAAACCCCTACTTTTCCACGGACACCGCTGCGGCATTGCGGGCCATGGAAATCAAGGCCGAAGTCATCCTGAAAGCCACCAAGGTGGATGGGGTTTACGATGCTGACCCCAAGAAATTTCCGAACGCCAAGAAGTTTGCCGAGATCAGTTATCTGGATGTGCTGGCAAAAGGTCTGGCGGTGATGGATACAACAGCGATTTCGCTTTGCATGAATAACCATCTGCCCATCATCGTTTTTGACCTCAATGTTCCGGGTAATTTGAAGCGTGTGATTCTGGGTGAAAAGATCGGTTCTTTGGTTGCCCCTTAACGGGTAGCCAGGAAAGGCGGGTAGTATGATTAAAGAGACGCTGACACAAGCGAAAACCCGCATGACCAAGGCTTCTGAGGATTTGCGAGTGGAGCTTGCTTCGGTTCGAACCGGCCGCGCAGCCACCTCTTTGCTGGACAATTTGAAGGTGGAATATTACGGGACGCATACACCGCTGAATCAAGTGGCTTCGCTGGGAATACCTGATCCCTCGATGATCACGGTGCAACCCTGGGACCCCAGCCTGCTGGCGGTGATCGAAAAAGTCATCCGGTCGTCTGATCTGGGATTGAATCCCGTGAACGACGGCAAGATTTTGAAGGTGCCAATCCCACCGTTGACGGAAGAGCGGCGCAAGGAATTGGTAAAGCACCTGCACAAGGCGATGGAAAATCATCGCACTGCGGTTCGCAATATTCGGCGAGACAGCAATGAAGATTTGAAGAGGCTTTTGAAGGACAAAAAAATCTCCGAGGACGATGAGCGACGCGGTCTGGATGAGATTCAAAAGCTGACTGACGACTTCATGGAAAAGCTGGAAAGCCTGGCGAAGAGTAAAGAACGGGAAATTATGGAGATGCGCTAGATTTTTAGGCTTGATCACGCGCAACCTCTTGACAGATATCTCCTTGGTCTGATAGATTTGTAAAGATTTGGTGAAAGCCGAATTACAGCCCATACATGTGCCCTCGAAATAAGGCGCCGAGTGGGAACGGTGAAAGGTTTAAGGATGCCCACGTTTAGTCAAATGGTTCGTCTCGGCCGGAAGTCGCCCCGCTATAAGACTTCCAGCCCGGCGCTTGAAAGCTGCCCCCAGAAGCGTGGGGTTTGCATTCGTGTGTACACGCAAACCCCCAAGAAGCCGAATTCAGCATTGCGCAAGGTTGCCCGCGTACGCCTGACCAACAGCATGGAAGTGACCACATACATTCCGGGAGTGGGGCATAACCTCCAGGAGCATTCCATCGTGTTGATTCGTGGTGGCCGCGTCAAGGATCTTCCCGGCGTTCGGTATCACGTCATCCGGGGAACGCTGGATTCCGCAGGTGTTGCGGATCGCCGTCAAGGGCGTTCGAAATATGGGGCCAAGCGGCCCAAGGAAAAGGCTGCATAGGGAATTTCAGGGTCGAGCAGTGCTCAGCCCGGGCCGAGTGCGATTCGGTCCTACAAGTTGAAAGATGGGAATTGTAGATGCCACGTAAAGGTACGGTAGAGCGCAGGGAAACGGGTCCTGATCCGGTATACGCAAACTCTTTGGTGCAGAAGCTCGTAAACTGCGTCATGTTTCAAGGCAAGAAGAGCGTTGCTCAGAATATCGTGTACGATGCCTTTGAGTTGATCAAGCAGCGGGCGAATGACGAGCCCCTCAAGGTCTTCAAAAAGGCAGTAGACAATGTTAAGCCAGCCCTCGAAGTGAAATCGCGGAGGGTCGGTGGAGCAAACTACCAGGTGCCGGTGGAAGTTAATCGGAATCGACAGACCTCTTTGAGTCTCCGGTGGATCATCGGTTATGCGCGTGAGCGAGGGGAAAAGTCCATGGTGGAGCGACTTGCCGCGGAGCTGCTTGATGCAGCGAATAATCGCGGCGGCGCCATCAAGAAGAGGGACGATACGCACCGCATGGCCGAAGCCAACAAGGCTTTTGCCCATTACCGCTGGTAATCCTGTTTAACCAGGATGTTATCAAGTAAGACGGGATGTGGCGCCTCCCCGGCCCACTATCCGTTTTGCAGCCGCCTTCGGTGGCTTTGTGGCTCAATTTATTGGGGTACCGGACCTTGATCCTTGAGGTCGGGTAGGTGTTTGTTCGCATTGCAGGAACCTATGGCGAGAGAAGTCCAACTCGAAAAGTACCGAAACATCGGCATCATGGCTCACATTGACGCCGGTAAGACCACGACGACTGAGCGCGTTCTCTACTATACGGGCAGGACGCACAAGATGGGCGAGGTGCATGATGGCACCGCGGTGATGGATTGGATGGAGCAGGAGCAGGAGCGAGGAATTACCATCACTTCCGCCGCCACCACCTGTTTCTGGAATGACATCCGAATCAACATCATTGATACGCCGGGCCATGTGGACTTTACGGCAGAAGTTGAACGGTCGCTCCGGGTGCTTGACGGGGCGATTGCCATTTTAGGGGCGGTTGAGGGCGTGGAACCACAGACCGAAACAGTCTGGCGTCAAGCCGACAAGTATCGGGTGCCCCGAGTCGTCTTTGTTAATAAAATGGACCGAATTGGCGCAGATTTTGAAGCCTGTGTCAGGCAGTTGCGCGAAAAGCTTCATGCCAATCCCATTGTCATTCAATTGCCGCTGGGCGCCCAAGACAGCTTTGACGGCCTTATTGACCTGGTTACGATGCGCGCCATCATTTGGAAAGATGAAACTCTGGGTGCCGCCTACGACGTACTCGAAATTCCTGCTGACCAGGCCGAAAGAGCCAAGCACGCCCGTGAACAGATGATCGAATCCCTAGGCGAAGTCGATGATGCCATCATGGAGAAGTATGTGAGTGGCGATGCAATTACGCCGGAAGAATTGCGCGCTGCCATTCGCCGTGCCACGATTGCAATGAAGGCCTTTCCCGTGGTTTGCGGCTCGGCGTTTAAGAATAAAGGCGTCCAACCCTTACTGGACTCCGTTGTCGATTATCTCCCTTCCCCTCTTGATGTCCCTCCGGTAGAAGCATCCGACCCGCGTGACCCAGAAAAAAAGATAGAGCGCAGGGCTGACGACAAGGAACCCTTTGCCGGGCTTGTCTTCAAGATCATGACCGACCCCTTTGTGGGGCAGTTGGCGTTCTTCCGGGTTTATTCAGGCAACCTCAAGCAGGGTGATACCGTTTTTAATCCCCGCCGTGAACGTAGCGAGCGCGTTTCCCGAGTTCTGCAAATGCACGCGAATAAGCGGGAAGAAATCGCCGAAGTTTACGCCGGCGATATCGCCGCAGCGGTGGGACTAAAGCACGTTTCCACCGGCGATACTATTTGTGATGAGAATGCCCCTGTCGTGCTGGAAGCCATGGATTTTCCTGCTCCCGTCATCGCCGTGGCGATCGAACCCAAGACCAAGGCCGACCAGGAAAAATTAGGCAACGCGCTATCCAAGCTGACACAGGAAGACCCCACCTTCAAAGTTAGCACCGACCCTGACACCGGCCAGACCATCATTGCCGGCATGGGTGAATTGCACCTGGAAATTCTGGTTGACCGCATGGTGCGTGAATTCAATGTGGCTGCCAATGTGGGCCGTCCACAGGTCGCTTACCGGGAAACCATTCTTGGACACGCCGAGGCTGAAGGGAAATATATTCGTCAGACCGGTGGGCGCGGCCAGTTTGGCCACGTTTTTGTGCGAGTTGAGCCCCTGCCGCATCCCGACCTGGAAGCCATCGCCGAACTGACCAAGAAGAAATCCACCAACAAATATGACGCGGAATTAAACCTCCTGTTCAAGGATGAGATTGTGGGCGGTGTGGTTCCCAAAGAATATATCGGGCCAGTTTATCAGGGTATTCGTGAGGCGATGTCAACCGGAGTTCTGGCTGGTTACGAAATGAATGGCGTTAGCGTGGCACTTACCGACGGGTCTTACCACGAAGTGGACTCTTCTGAAATGGCTTTCAAAATCGCGGGCTCCATGGGATTCAAGGATGCCATCCGCAGGTCGAAGCCGATCCTTCTGGAACCTGTGATGAAGGTTGAAGTGGTGGTTCCTGAAGAATCCATGGGACCCGTGGTGGGCGACCTTACTTCCCGTCGCGCTCGAGTTGAAGGAATGGAGCGCAGGGGTTCCACCCAGATTATCCGCTCCACGGTACCGCTATCGGAAATGTTTGGTTATGCCACTGATTTGCGTTCGCGCACCCAGGGCAGGGCTTCGTACACGATGCACTTCCTTCGCTATGAGCAGGCGCCGAATTCGGTTGCTGAGGAAGTTGTGGCCCGTGCCCAAGGCAAAGCAGCGGAGAAATCGAAGTAAGCAGTTCTAATTGTGCTTGGCGGTTGAATCTCTGAC
>PLSX01000200.1 GCA_003165315.1 Acidobacteriota bacterium | reverse complement strand
TCCTCGAGCGGGGTGTGGCCGTCCCACTCGTGCACCTGGTACAGGTCGATGTGATCAGTGCCCAGGCGGCGCAGGCTGGCCTCGCATGAGCGCAGAAGATGAGCGCGCGAGGAGCCCACATCGTTCGCTCCCTTGCCGAATCTGAATGTGGCCTTGGTGGAAATCAGCAACTGGTTCCGCTTGCCCTCAATCGCTTTTCCTAGGATATCCTCCGCCAGGCCGTCGGAATAAACGTCGGCGGTATCGAAGAGGTTGGAGCCGGCTTCAAGGCAGATGTCAACGAGGCGCCTGGCTTCAGCCACATCGGTCTCTCCCCAGGCTTTGAAGAATTCGTTTCCGCCGCCAAACGTGCCGGTTCCAAAACTTAGTGCCGGAACCATCAGTCCGGAGTGTCCCAGTTGTCGGTATTCCATGGTGAGTGTTGCTCCTTGTTGGTGTTAGTCGTCCGCTTGGTTCGGTCGTTCCTGGATTTCCCCTTTACTACCAGGGACCCGCATTTAAAGTTCCTTCGCCTTCCTGCATTGTAAAGTCGTAAATTCTTGCTTCTCTTAGCAAGAGTTTTCGCATGCGGCGCAGATGCAAACTGTGTTCAACCCAGGCCAGCGGTGCTGGCCCCCCTTAACGTGCCACTGGCATCCTGCCCGTGCTCGAGCATGGCCAGGATGGCCATGGCACGCCTCCCGTTGCGGCTCTGCCGCACGAAGCCACTGCGGGATTTCCGCCTCCCTTATTGGATTCATCCGGGAGGCGATTCGGGTCAGGATAACTTACAAAGAGATGTCTGCGCCACTCTGGCACCTGGGGAGTGACCAAAAAGATGGTCTGGCGTCCGGAGTCCGAGGTCCGAAGTCAGAAAATTGTGACATGTGACAAGTGACGTGTGACGAGCGGAACGCCCTGAGCCCCTAAGTCCTAACTGGGACTTCTCACCAGCCTTTGGGGCTTAAAACTCCCATCGCCCAGAGAGAACCGCCGAGGCCGGTGAGCAGTTTGGGCCAACTCCAAGTCCCGGATCCCCCCTACGTGGGTCCCCCGACACCTTGGTAGTTACAAGTCACAACTGACGAGAAAGACTGGCCGAACTCTGGAGTGCGAGGCCCGAAGTCAGAAACCGGTGGCGCCGCAACCCAGCACCTCAATAGGAGCCCAGGGTCAAAGTGCCCCGCCCATCCCGCGACGCCTGCCGCCCTGGACCGGACGGCCGCCGATACCGCCCTCCAACTTTACTTCAAATTTTAACCCAGTGGTCATACGGCCATGACATCCGGCCGGGAAAATAGGTGGCTACTGCGACCACGCTCCAAGGCGCTTTGCGCACGCTTGTTCCGTGACCCGTTCTGAACGGGCACAAGCGCGGTCCCGCCGCGACGGCACGGCAGGCACGAGGTCGGTTCCTATTCCTGACCAAAGGGTTGCGAGTCGAAATGCGAGGCAGGACCATGGGACTTGCGCAGTGCCGGCCACCATTCCCATGGCTGGTGTCCACTGTTGTTTTATTGATCGCCTGAAGACGGTCTGACGAGGAGCATCCCATGCCAAATGAAGGCCTGATCTCTGTTGGGGTAAGTGGAGTTGACTTTGGCCTGACTCCGCTCGAAAAACAGGCCATCGCGTTTACCGTGGCCGGGTATTCACATCATGAAAGCACGGAGAGGCTTGGCATCAACCAGCAGGACCTTCGGCTGCAACTGGAAGGTATTTGTAACAAGCTCCGCGTCTCGAATCAATTCGAATTGCTGCTTTTTGCACTCCATCACCAGTTGGTCGAAACTTGCCCAGGATCAGAGTCCTCGGAAAGCGCGTATGAAATTGAATTGACCAACCTCAACGTTCTGCCGGTCGAACAAATGTAAGTGCTTCAGACCCTCGATCGCTCTTGTGGCGCCCGCTGTTACCCCCGGGTTTCCCCTAGCTGCGTCAGCACCTCTTTGACGTCAATCAGATGGGTGTTGAAAATCTCACGGGCGACAACCAGAAGCGGAACGTTTCCGCCGCCCATGGCGCGGGTTCCGCAACTCAGACCGGTGCAACGGCCGTGCTGAATGGCAGCAGACAATCCTTCACAGGCTGGTAAGTCTTGCGATGCTCGGAGCAGGGGCCGAAGCGGGCCAGCGCGTTCAGGTGATCGCGGGTGCCGTAACCTTTATTTCTGGCAAGACCGTATTGCGGAAATGCCACGTGGAGTTTTGCCATGTGCGCGTCACGATCCACTTTGGCCAGAATCGACGCGGCAGCGATGGAAACGGAAAGTGCGTCGCCGTGAATGATGGCGTGATGTGGAATGCGGAAGTCCACTCCGTTTTCGCGCAAGGGCATGGCGTCGGTCAGAATGAAATCGGGCGCCGGGATGAGAGCCTTGAGCGCGCGCAGCATTCCCTGACGCGACGCTTCGTAGACATTAATTGCATCCACTTCTTCAGCCGTGACACTGACCACTCGCCACGCCACGGCCTTGGCGCGAATCTCCTCTGCCAGCAATTCCCGGCGGCGCGCCGTCAGCTTTTTGGAATCGTTAACGCCAGGGATCGATATCGCTGGATCAAGAATGACAGCGGCGGCATAAAGTGGGCCAATCAGCGCCCCTCGCCCTGCCTCATCGCAACCGGCCACGATACGGTACCCCTGGGTCATGGCAAGGGATTCAAGCTCCAGCGTGCATCGAAGTTCGACAGGGTTGGGTGAACGCGGCATGGTTAGGTACAGTTCTATCTGCCCGCAAGAACGAATGCAAGCTGGAATTGGAAGCGCAACTCAACGCGGCAAAACACTGCAACAAACTCACCTCTTCGCCAAAGCCTCTTCAACGCAGCGCAACATCATGACGTCTTCTTCGTTATATGCCAGTACTTCTTTCTTAATGGCCTCGTCACGCGTGGTTTCATATTTCTTCCACATTTCGTCGGCCCATTTGCCGTCTTTTCCCGGCAGCTTCCGCTTGAGTCCCAGAATCTGCTCCACCGCCTTGAGCCCGCCCCAAAGCCCCTTTGACCAGCATTCCGGACATAGGTCAACATGCGCGAACTCCTGGTCCAGCACCACCCCAAGCTGCGCGGCAATCACGGGGAAGTCAAAGCCCACGAATCCCTTCACCTTGTCGCGAACCGATCGCCCATTGTACGTCACCAGCCGGTCAACCCCTTTGAGCACCAGCATCAAGTTGGCCCTTGTCACATCTTTCCCGATCAATTGGATAAAGGCGTCGCTCTCGCCATCCATAATCCGTAAGCCGATCACGGTGATCCGGTGATGCTTGTAGTCCTTGAAAAGCCGCTGATCTGTGAACGTCCCGTCGTAACTGGTTTCGATGTCAAGGTAGGCGGTCTTCATGGTTTCCCTTCCTGGAAACGGCCTTGGGCCATTGGCGGGCAAAGACGCGGATCATCGTCTTTGAGTAATTTAAAGTGCAACTTTATATTTCTCAACAGTACATTTTCGGAAGTTAATTCTCGCGCCCAAGGAATTCACGCTTTTTTCGCGGCTTCGCGGCATGGTCAGGCTCGACCGAGCGCGCCAATTGGACCGCATCAAATCCGAACTTCTTTCGAACTTTGTCCGCCGCTTGAAGCACCTTATCAAGTTTCTCATGCTGCGCCGCGTCGATCAGGCTGCGCTGAAACACCGCACGCCCCAAGTTTGAGGAGCGTACCCCCACCAACCGAATATTCTGTTTGCCATCCCAGGCTGTCGAAAGCAGCCGCAACATGTTCGAAAAAATTACTGAATCGAGATTGGTCGGCTCATCCAGCGTCGCATCTCGCGTCAATGTTTTGAAGGGGGCAAATCGCACCTTAAGCCCTAACGTGCGGGCGAACAGGCCGTGGTCACGCAGGCGCCGGGCAACGAGTTGCGCCAGGTAAGAGAGTGTTCTCTCCACTTCTTCGGGATTGTTAATGTCCGCGTCGAAGGTGGTCTCGTGGCTGATCGATTTTGGCTCTTCTTCGTACTGGTAGGCTTCAATATCCAGCCCACAGGATTTGGTGTAGAGCCCTTCGCCGAATCTTCCAAACCTCGCCCGCAACTTTTCCTGCCCCATTTTCTGCAGGTCGCCAATGGTCACGATGCCCAGGGAGAGCAGTTCCGGTTCCGTCACTTTTCCAATGCCGGGCATGCGGCGAATGGCCAGTGGCGCCAGAAATCTGGCCTCGCAACCCGGCAGGATGTAAAGCAGCCCGTGAGGCTTCGCCTGGTCGGAAGAAATCTTGGAAACCAGGTGGGAAGTCGAAAGTCCGATGGAGCAATTCAGGTTGGTTCGTTCCTTGATAGTACGAATCAACCGGTCGGCGCCGCGGTACGCCGAACCGTGCAGGCGTTCGCAGCCAGTGAAATCAAGGTAGGCCTCGTCGATCGAGACCATTTCCACCACGGGCGTGAATTCCTCGAAGATCTGGTGAATCCGGCGCGAATATTCGCTGTACTTGCGATGCTGGCCGCGCAGGAAAATGGCGTGCGGGCAGAGCTTTTTGGCAGTTCCAATCGGCATGGCCGAATGCACTCCGAACTTGCGTGCTTCATAGCTTGCCGCCGCCACCACGCCCCGCCCGTCCGGGTCAGCACCTACAATGACAGCTTTGCCCTTCAGCGAGGGATCTTCAAGCTCCTCCACCGAAACAAAGAAGGCGTCCATGTCGACATGAAGGATTTGACGTAACATGGCCCGTTGTCCGTTATTGTCCGTTGTGGCCACACTCCCATTGGCCGCCCAAGACCAAGAGCGGAAGAAGATGGGCCACCTTTCCTCACCCACTCTACCAAATCCTCGAACGGCGGGAAGTCGGCAAAGGACAACTGACTATGGACGTCCTTTCCTCGCACTAACAACTCTTGGGATTCCCGCCAGGTCAGGGACGACCTTGATTTCGCCCCAATCTTCGCCTAGGAGCCCCACCACAGTTTCGCGCATGTTATAGCCGATTTCCACCACCACGTAGCCACCTGGTTTGAGAACTTGCAGCGCTTGCGGGAACAAGCGTTCGTAGATCTCCTCGGCGCGTTCAAGGTCGGCGCCCAGGGCTAGGCGCGGCTCGAAAGCACTCACTTCACGTTGAACGTTGTTCATCTCAATCCTGCCGATGTAGGGAGGATTTGAAAGGACAAAGTCAAATGTTCCGGCAAGATCAGGTGTCAACAAGATATCCAATAGGTCGCCCTTAAGAAACCAGACGCGCTCCGGCATGGCGAGACGTGTGGCGTTGCGGGAAGCCACCGCGAGTGCGGCGGGTGATAGATCCACCGCAAACATTGAGGCGTGGGGAAATTCGGAAGCCACTGCCAGTGCGATACATCCCGAACCCGTGCCCACGTCCGCAATGCGTAAGCTAGCGTCATTGTTGTAACCCTGCCCGTGCGCCAGTTCGAGCACGCGCTCCACGATGTGCTCTGTCTCCGGCCTCGGGATTAGCACAACAGGGGTCACTTCAAAATCCAAGCCCCAAAATTCCTGATGGCCAGTGATGTACTGAGTAGGTTTACCCGTGGCCCGTTCGGCGATCAGCTGGGTGTATTGCTGAAGAGTTTGGGTGGGCACTTCCTCGTCCGCATGCGTGTACAGATAAGTACGATCGCACCCCAGTATATGCATCAGCAGCAATTCCGCGGTGAGCTGCGCGGAAGGCACTTGCTGGGCGAGAAGGGTTTGGAGTCCTTGCCGAAGTGTGGCGCGAAGGAGCATGGGATTGACGATTGATTATTAAGAATCGTCAGTTTTCAGTCGACTCTCGCCATACATGCTATCCCTGAAAACTGAGAACTGAAGGATTTCTTTGATCAATCGAAAATCGGCCAGCGACAACCGTCAATTATCAAGCCTATCCCGCAAGGGCGGAGGGGGCCTCATCATCGCGCTCGCGCGGGGGCGGTTGCTTCAATTTTTCCGCCTGGTAGTGCGCAATGAGGGCTTCTACGATGTCGTCCATTTTACCCTCGATGATCCGATCGAGTTGATGCAGGGTAAGCCCGATGCGATGGTCCGTAACCCGGTTTTGGGGATAGTTGTAGGTCCTGATTTTTTCACTGCGATCGCCCGATCCAATCATGGAGCGGCGCTCCTCCAGGATCTGCTTCTGCTGGTTCTGTAACTCCATGTCGTATAGCCGCGAGCGGAGGACCCGTAAGCCCTTGGCGCGGTTTTTAATCTGCGATTTCTCGTCCTGACAGGAGACGATGGTTCCCGTCGGAATGTGGGTAATTCGCACGGCGGAATAGGTGGTATTCACCGACTGCCCACCCGGTCCCGAGGAGCAGAATGTATCGATGCGCAGGTCCTTGGGGTCGATCTGGATTTCCACTTCGTCCGCTTCCGGCATTACCGCCACGGTGATGGCCGATGTGTGGATGCGCCCCTGCTGCTCCGTTGCCGGCACGCGCTGCACGCGGTGGACGCCGCTTTCATACTTCAGTTTGCTGTAAACTTTCTGGCCTTCCACCAGGGCAATTACCTCTTTAATTCCGCCAACTCCCGATTCACTGGAGGAGAGCACTTCCACCCGCCAGCGCTGCGACTCAGCATAGCGCGTGTACATGCGAAAAATGTCCTGGGCAAAAAGCGAGGCTTCATCCCCCCCGGTGCCGGCCCGGATTTCCAGCACCACGTTTTTTTCGTCATTGGGATCGCGGGGAAGCAGCAGGATGTTCAACTCTTGTTCCACTTTATCCTGGCGCCCTTCCAGTTCCATCAATTCCTCGTGCGCCATGGCTTTCATTTCCGGATCGGACGAAGATTCATCCACCAGAGCTTTGGTGTCGGCAACGCCTTTGCTGATCGTCTTCCACTCTTGAAACTTCTCCACGATCTCCGTCAGGTCCGCCCGCGCCTTGGCCGTTTTCTGATAGGCAGAGGGATCCGCCAACACCTCGGGCTTGCCGAGTTGCGCCGTCAGCGTCTCATACCTCGCTTCGATTTCCGCAAGTTTGTTCAAATAATGCATACATGCATTCGATTCAGTAGTCGGTGTGCAGGTTGCAGGGGTGACTGGTCGTCCTTGCCCCCTGCCTCCATTATACCGCCCTACGCCACAACCAGCTCACCGCCACGATTCTGTTCAAGCGCCATCGCGGTTTCCAGGGCCTTAATCGCGGTTTCCAGTTGGCTGTCATCAGGTTCGCGCGTCGTGACGCGTTGTAGCCAGAGGCCGGGCTGCGATGCCCAATCCCACAGCCTTCCCTTTGATTTGGCGGCGAAGCGGATAAATTCGTAAGAAATTCCGGCAATCACCGGCAACAGAACGATTCGCCCGACGAACCGCAGCAAGAACGTGTGAAAGGGCAAGAACATATAGACGACCATGGAAATGCCCATTACCACCAAAAGAAAACTTGTGCCACATCGGGGATGAAACCGGGTGCATGCGCGTGCCGTTTCCACATTGATGGGACCGCGTCTTTCAAAAGCCCAAACCACTTTGTGTTCGGCGCCGTGATACTCAAAAACTCGCTGGATTTCCTTCCATTGCGAAATCAGGATCAGGAAGGCCAGGAACAAGATAATTCGAATAGTCCCATCCAGCAAATTAAACGTCAGGTTACTTTCGGTTCGCAGGTACCGGTGCGTAGCAACGGTCGCCAGATAGAGCGGTACCAGCTTATAAAGAACAATGAAGAAGGCCAGGGAAAAAGCGATATTGGCAGCCAGCATCCAGCCGCTCAACTCCGTGGATTTCTTAAATTCAGTACCAGCCGCTTCCGGATCCTCCAATGCCTGCTCAGCGGAGTAGCGCAGTGCGCGCATCCCCAGCACCAGGGCCTGCCCCAGCACACCCAAGCCCCGCAAAATGGGGAGCTTCAACCAGGGGTGCTTCTCCGATGGCCTGTCAAGGTACGCATGTTTCACTACCAATGAACCGCTGGGTTGCCGCACCGCCANNTCGATGACCGCCTGCCCGCCCATCAAAGCTTCCTCCTGGGCCTGGAGAAGAGGCAGCGTGATCAGACGAAGCGACTGGCTTACCGTCCCGCGAAAGGCAGTTAATATGCAATTCATCGCGAAAGTGTTCCGTTTACCCGCTAGGGGTGAGCTGCAAAAAGCAGTCTTTTTCGAAGTTATAACCGAGCGTCCCGATAGTGGCACAGAAACGCCCCCGCAGCCCAAGGCTATTGCTCAGGATAGCTGCAATCCCAGGGGGTGTCAAATCACGGCGGAATCACGGCCAAACGGTTTTGTTTTTGGGTGGCTCGCGTTATAATGGCCCGGCTTGAGTTTCATTCGAGAAGAAATGAGGACCACCGAGGGCCCGCGTATGACCGCTCCCCTATTCCGCCTGGGTGATGAGATTGACGATTATTGCCCACGTTGTAAGCTGCTGCTGAACCACGCGGTGGCAAGCATGATGGGGAGCACCGTGGTGAAGGTGGTCTGCCAGACCTGCCACAGTGAACACCCTTATAAGAACGCGGAGGTCCCGCCCAAGAAGAAATCCGGACCTCGTGCCGCCTTAATGGACCAGGTACTTGCGAAGGTTGCGCCTCCCAATCCGGAACCGGAGCCTGAGGAAAAGGTATCTGAACCCGAAGAAGCCGCTGAGTCCCGGAAGAAGAAAAGCTCCGTTACGCCGGCCCGCTATATTACCCGGCACGCCACCCGGCCCCCGCGCGGGAAGTACTGAATCAATCTGCCATCAAATAGCGGATTTCCTGATCACGCGGACCTGGTCTTGAGACACCAATTCGTATTCAGTCCCACGCCACTCGATTCGCCGAGTGAATCCCGCCACAATAAAATTCGCCAGCATGATCCACGGAACCAGGGGCGATAATTGCCAATAGCACGAACCGCCGCCAGTCTCCATGGGGAAAACTTCCCGAGCAACACGAGTGCGAATATACCCTTTCCCCGCGCCCAGTAGGAGAACCACTAGCAAGATAGCCGCAACTGCTGGACGGTGGTATGCGGTTGCGCTTGGCATTGCCAATGCCACGATGCCCAAGATGAAAGTGCTGCAATATAAGAGATATGCCGCCAGCCCCATTCTCCACAAGTGTGCCGCGTAAACACGCGTGACGATGATTTGGCGGGTGGTCCAGCGGAGAAATTCCCGCAGTCCCGATTCCTTCCGTGACGCCACCAGGCACTTTGGCACGAACACGATCTTTCCGCCTGCTTCGCGAACTGCGCGGGTCATGGCGTAGTCGTCGCTCACGGTGTTCGCCCAGTAGCGCTTTGCAATTCCCATTTTGTGAAAATCGGCGGCCCGGATCGCCATCGATCCACCCCAGGCAAAGTTGTGGTCGTGCTCGCCCATCATTGTGGCAACTGATGTATCCCATGCGGCTCGCAATCGTGAGACAAATCCCTCACCGGGCAGATACCACCTGAAACCGGTGCTGACGGTGATCTGATGGTTAGCAAGTGGTGCCACCAGTGCCACGAGCCAATCTGGGGATGGAGTGGCATCAATATCCGCGAAGACTAGCACCTCGGCAGATTGATCGACAGCCTCGATTCCGCGGCATAGATTGTTGACCTTTTCGCCTCGCCCCTCTGCAATGCCCGCCACAACCAGTTTGGCTTGAGGTTTGGGGATAATGCCCGATGTCAAGCGCCCATCCAGCCGAGCGCGTAGTTTGTCGTAGGCAGGGTCTTCCAGTGTGGCGACAATGAACACCACTTGATAGTTCGGGTAGTCTTGATTCAGAAACGCCTCGACGTTCGAATCAAACCCGGCATCCACGCCCTTACAGGGAATCAGGACGGCGGCGAATGGCGCATAGGTTGCAGGCGTCCCTCTGAGTCTGCGGCGGACCAGGGCGAGAAATCGAAATCCATCAAACAGCGCCAAGGCGCTTTGAAGCACCAACAAAGCACCGGTCACAAAGAATATTTTCCCTGCCCAAAGCATCCGCAAATTCCTATTTCTGGATTAATTTAAGGTAAAGCCCCTGACCGAGGGAAAGTTTAGCACAACGATCCCGCCGGTTCTGGTCGGTGTTGGTGGGCTGATGACAGGAAACACCGCGTGGGGCTCCACAGCTCACCATCGCAAGTTTCTGGTAAGATAATCCCGGTTCAAATACCCGAGGGGCTGCATTATGTTTGCGCGCCATAATCGATTAATTGGCATCTTTTTCCTCGTCATCGATGTTCTACTGGCGCTGGCGAGTTTCCAATTAGCGATTCAAATTCGCTCCCATCTCCCGGAGACGCGGCCTTTCTACCCGCTTTCGAATTACCCTTGGTTCATACCTCTCACCGCCCTCTTATGGGTGACTGTCGGAGTGGCGGCGGGCATTTACCGTGAGGTCCGTGAGGAGGATTTGCGGCGAGCCCTTGGCGATCCGCTCAAGATCGGCATCGCTTCCACCATTATCCTGTTTGCCTTGACCTTTGCGCTGCAATTGGAATATATCAGCCGCCTCCTTTTGGGCATATACGCAATTCTCGATCTGTTGCTGATGATTTCATTCCGTCTGGTGGCGTGGCGCTTTGCCGAGCCGCTACGACGGAGCGTCGCGGGCTTTCGTAATTTTCTTTTGGTGGGTGACGGTCCCGAGGTGGCGGAGATCGCGCGGACGCTGGAGACCCACGAGACACGCGGGATGCGCCTGTTCGGTTTCGTGCGCATTCAGACCGGCCCCATCGAGGCGCTCCCCTCGGGCCTCCACCGGTCTTATCCGGTTGTTACGCTTCCTGAACTTCCGGAATTGCTGCGCCGCCAGGTAATCGACGAGGTGATTTTTGCTGTTTCCAAGGAAGATCTGGAAAAGCTTGGAGAGACCTTCCTCCTCTGCGAGGAAGAAGGGGTCAAAACCCGCGTCCTGCTCAGCTTCTTTCCCCAGGTCTTCTCCAAGGTCTATTTGGAACGCCTGGGCTCAAAACCGCTACTGACATTTTCCGCCACTCCTGAAGATGAATCCCTATTACTCAAACGAGCATTCGATTTCACGATGGCGCTCATTGCGCTGTTGGTGCTGTCCCCGGTTCTTTTGATTTTAACGGTGGTGGTAAAACTTACCTCGCGTGGACCCATCCTATTTTGTCAAACCCGCTGCGGGCTGGGTGGGCGGAGGTTTACCCTCTACAAATTCCGCTCGATGCGCGCGGACGCGGACCTGTTGCGAGAGGAATTGGAGGCCCTGAACGAAGTGGACGGTCCGGTGTTCAAAATCAAGAACGATCCGCGCTGCACGCCCATTGGTCGCTTCATGCGAAAATTCAGCCTGGATGAACTTCCGCAGCTCGTCAATATTATCAAGGGTGATATGTCATTTGTGGGGCCGCGCCCACCCCTTCCGGAGGAAGTGGAAAAGTACGAGCGCTGGCAGCGGCGCCGATTGCGCATGCATCCCGGGCTTACATGTCTGTGGGCTCTGGAAGGGCGCAGTAAGCTCAGCTTCCGGCGCTGGATGGAACTGGACCTGGAATACATTGACCATTGGTCGATGATGCTGGATTGGAAGATCATTCTTAGAACCGTTCCCATCGTTCTGTTGGGCCGCGGCGCAAGCTAATCCCGGAGCGCCATCGCGTAAGCCTCCAGCAACGCCTGCTTTTCGTTATCCCAGTTCAAACTCTCCTCAATGCGTTTACGTCCGCGCCCGCCCAGCTCTGCGCGCAAGCTCTCGGAATCCAGCAGGGACAGAACCTTTTGGGCGAAATCATCCGGGTCGCCGTTTCGCGCGTAGAGTGCGGCGTCGCCCGCTGAGCGCCGGCCTTCCGTGAGGTCGTAGAGCACCACAGGAAGACCAAACGCCATATATTCCAGAATCTTATTCATTGTTGACTTGTCATTCATCGGCGTTGCGGGATCAGGAGCAATACCCAGTGTCGCAGTCGACAAGTAAGCGGCCACCTCCTCATCGCAAATTCGTCCGGTGAATCGCGTGCAACCTTCCAGCCCCAATTGGGCTGCCAATGATTTCAAGAATGGGAGTTCCGTACCGGCCCCGATTAGGACAAATAGAATATCGCTGCGCTTTTGCTCGTTCGTGATGGTGGCAATCGAGTGGAGCCATAAATCGATCCCGTCCTGTGGCCCCATGACGCCAAGATACACAATCAGATAGCGGTGGCCTTCCATAAGCTCAGGGTGTGGCGCCTGTTTTCGAACTCGAGTGAGGTCGGGACAGCTTCGGACTACGAAGGTTTGTTTGCGATTCATACCGCCACGAACCATCGCCACTTCCCGGTAGGACTCGTTGGTGGCAATGGAGACATTCGCGGTCCGGAAGGTCAATCGCTCCGCCCAGCAGACCAGCTTGTATCCGAAACCGCGCCGCCGGAACTTTGCCTCAAAGAGTTCTGGATTCAAATCATGGTGATCAAAGATGAAGCGTACGCCGAATAGCTTGAAAAACAGCCCTATCAGGAAGATTGTATCGGGGGGGTTGCAGGCCTGGAGAACGCGGAAGCGGGTGCGCACATAAACACGCAAAGCAAGAATGAATTCCGCAGTAAGGGCCCACCCATACTCAAGAAAATAGCCCAGCGTGCCAGACGCCTCCCAAATGCGGTGGCGGTAGATCTCAATCCCGTCCAAGGTCTGACGACTTTTTTGGAAGCCGCGCCCTTGCGGGCAGATCACCGAGACCCGATATCCGGCATCGCGCAGGGCACAGGCCTCCTGCCATACGCGGCGGTCGAAAGGAACAGTAAGGTTTTCAACAATGATGCATACCGCCGGGGGCTTATTGGGCATGTGGGCACCAGAATTCAAAATTCCCTGGGGACCAAAGTCGCTTTGGATGGGTCATGCTCACGCACCACTCCCCGAGGCCCAGCGGGCCATCAAGGAAGCCACGCGTGTTTGCAACTCCGCGATCATGGGAACGCCTCGCCACATCGATTCCAGCCACTTGTCACTAACCACCAGCCACATTCCTTTCAAATCCGTTCCCAAACACCGGGTAGAGCAGATGGAACAGCGTCATCGCCTGCGGCCGCGGGTACGACCGGCTATCACGCAGAAAACCGTAATCCCCCGTAGTATAGGCAAAGCTTCCATCGGACCGTTGCCTTTCAAGAACGCGCGCAAAACATCGGTTACTTAATTCCCCCGCACCCGGGGTACTCAATCCCTCTGCCTCTCGTAGGGCTGCGGCAAGAACGGCGGTGAAGTAATCCGTCTCCGGTTTGGCGTGAAAGCAATCGGCGGCACTCGCACCGGTTTTGGTGACGCCTTGGGCAAGGAAGCCTGCAAGCGCCGGGAGGATGCGATCCAACCGGGGATCGGGGCGCAGCGACGCCGCCCAGGTGAGTTTTAAGAACTGAAATGCATTGTACTGGTAGCAAAGGTAATGATTCCTGCCCTTCTCATATGGACCATCAACAGTGTAGGGCAATTCCCCGGTGGGAAGCTGGGTACTCGAAAGAAATTCCAGCATGGTGTCAACGTGCCCCAGGAAGCGCGAATCGCCAGTGGCTTTCCAAAATCGCAAGAGAAGCCATACGGCCTCAGCGGAATTGTTCGGTATTTTCCCCCGAGGCTTATCAAAGTAGTTGATGGCCTCTCCGGAGTTGTGGGGCTGAAATGCGATCGTCCCCACCAGATAATCATGCCAGCGAACTGACGCCGTCAGGAATTCTTTTCGCGGTTCGCGGGCATAAGTGGCAAGGAGTCCAATCGCGGCCCAATTTCCTTCCACTGTGGCGATCAAATGCTTGCGCTGAGGCAGAGGGTAAAGCCAGAAACCTCCAGGTTGCTGCAACCGAAGAGTCGCCTCAGCGCTCTCCAGGGCGAGAGTGTGATATGCCGTTTCACCCGTCGCTTCTTGCAGCATCCAGTTGGACAAAATCCAATAGCCCTGCGATTGCATGAAAACGTAGTCGTCATTCCAGGGAACGAAATCCAGGGCGGACTTGAAAAACCTCCAGAGACGTAACTGGAAACGGACACCAGCGTCAGGGCCGCGAACCAGCCCATGCGAGTAATGGCGTTTCAGCAGGTGGGCGTGCAACCGCTCCGCAGCGTGGATGAGTTCCTGGTCAGTAGGCATCCTTAAGAAAGTCCGAAGTCAGATGTCCGAGGTCGCGAAGGACGTTCCATATTATGACCATCGGACTGGAACCACACTTGCCGATTGAAAGAGTGAGTTTAATCTAAAAGGCGGCAGTTACAAAACCGTGGATGTTGGCGAGTTGAATCGAAGGGTGTGTCGATCTTCAAGTTTCTGATTTCCTGTTGGGCAGCCTATCGACGCACAGTTGTCCCGTAGACCGCAACGATCTGCTGCGCTACTGACTCCATGGAAAGCTTGCTGATCCATTCGCGCCCTTTCGTGCGTCCGCCATTACGGCAAATCTCAACAATCTTTTCCGCCATCGCCGCTGGCTCCCGCGGCACCAAATAACACCCGGCTGTGGAACCAATCAGTTCTGCGGCGTCGCCCACATCCACCGTAATCACGGGCAGGTTTGTCGCCATGGCCTCTTTAACCGCGTTGGGCGAACCTTCCGACATGGAAGCCATCACCAGGACATCAGCGGCGTTCATGTAGAGCGGAAGTTGTTCCTGAGGCATACCGCGCGCCATCAGAAGCTCCAAGCCCTCAACCTGCTTCCGCGCAAGGGAGACCGCAGTTTCAATGAGGTCAAAGCGCTTGCGGATTTCATTGGGATTGTACGGAAAAAGGACGAATTTCTTTCCGGGATCAAGGCCCAGCGCTTTGCATGCATCCTTCCGGTCCATGGGCCGGAAGAGATTCAGGTCAACGCCGTTGGGAATGACATGCGCGGAGGGCAATCGCAGTTTGGAAGCCATTTGCTGCGACTTCACAATTACAGCGGTTGCCAGTCGCGCGACGATGAATCCGGAGATTTTCAGGAGATGACCGCCAAGCGTGTTCCCCCCGGTGCGTTTGGGCTTGCCCAAAACATCATCACCCATAAACGAGATGACAACCGGCACCTGAAATTGCCAGCGAACCATCCAGCCGGACAGGCCAAAGTGGGCGTGAATCAGGTCATAGCGCTTTGCGCGCAGTTGCCTGCGAACCTGGCGGATGCCGCGCAGGTAATTCCATTTGGATTCCCGGCCGTTGAAGAAGAGGACGTCATACTCAACGCCCAGCGGGCGGAGAGACTCCATTTGCGCCTTCACGAAGCTGCCGAAACTCGGATCGGCGCTCGTGGGCCATATGTTGGTGACAACTAGAACGTGAAATTTGGCCGTGGCCATGAAGATTAATTCCAACTCGCCTGAACTTTGGCTCTGTGCCTAAATCTTGGTGCCCATCGCGAAGAACGACGGTGACAACACCCGTGAATGAGGCTTCCACGGTGAAATGCGAAAGGCAAGGGAGATCAGGCCATTTCCAATTCTGACCGCTGCGTGCGTAAAAAACCAGAGCCAGCGCGGCCAAGTACTGAAGGCGGACCACCGAGGGTCATAGCCGATGTGGAGGTGAAATGAACCGAGGTAACCACTCTGAATCTCCTGCAGTCCCAAAGCCGCGAGCGTCGTAGCCAGTTCCTTTGGATTGAAGACGCGGTGTGCCTTCCACAAGGAAGGAGCCAGTTTGGCGAAAATCCGCCCCTGCACTCCCTCAAGATTGGGGACAATAAGAACCAGCTTTCCTCCTGGCTTAAGCACGCGAAGATGTTCAGCAACTACAGCACTGGTATCGTCAAAATGCTCAATGAGCCCAGAGGAAAAAACCAGGTCAAAGGAACCTGACGCCAGCGAAGAGTGGAACAGATCTTCGCATACCACTCCCCCGTCAAGCCCCAGCAGACTGAGGTTGGCTTTGAGCAGAAGGCATCCTCGCTGGGAGAAGTCGCTGCCGAATAACTTGAAGCCGAATTTGCGGCCAAGATAAGGTAGGATGCGTGACCCCCCCCCTCCCAGCTCAAGCGTCCGGCAGGGTTTCGAAGTGCCTGCCCGCTCGAGTAGACGCACCACCTCAAAATCAACATCCCGGTACAACCGCAGACGCTCAGGACGTTTGCGCTGCCACCAGCCCTCTTCCCAAAAGGATGTGTCGGTAAGCCGTTTCATGCGTTTTCGTGACGTGGCAAAGGAATGAGGCCGTCTGATTCCTTGGGCGGCTACAACAAGTTAGGCAATTTGTTTAGAGATAGTCCCTCAGGATGCTCTTTCACGCGACCACAGCAATGCCAATTGTGCCATGGGAAGTGCGTTCAACGCCGCCAGAGTAGCCAGATACGCCACACTGCCCAATCCGCAGGTGATGCACAAAAAGGTGAAATCCTGGGCCGACGTGTCCGCCCGTGGCAATCCAAATCGCAACAATCCCACAATGACGACGGACGAACACGCAGCGAGCAGATTCTTGACGGCAAACCGGCCCAGGACTCCATCCAATGTTACATGCAAGTCTCCAAGATTCCTTCGAATCGCCAATCCCGCCGCCAGCAGGGAGCCGGTAAGGAAACCAAGGGGAATTCCTTTCGCCCCGAATCGCAAAACCCCGACATAGAAGAGATCGAAGATCAGAACCAGGCTGTAGTGAAGAACGGTAAGGCGAAAATAAACGTTGGGTTCACGGCGGGCGAAAAGGCAAAAACTCAGCAAGCGGACAAAAGCAAAGGGTAACAAGCTAAGGCTGTAGTAAAAGAAAATCGTGGTCATCAGCGCCGTCGCCCCCGTAGTAAACTGTCCGCGCTGGAAAACCAGGCGGATGATGTTATGGGGCAGCATGAGGCAGAATACTGCCATGGGGGTTAGAAGGATCAGGCTGATCTCAAGCGTGTCACGAAAGGTCTTGTGTTCCTCCTCGCGATTTCCTGAAGCCACGGCGCGTGAAAGCATGGGCAAAGAAGCGGTTCCGACGCTTCCGCCCAGAAGTTCCGCCAGGGTACCGAGAATGCGAAAGCCATAATTGAGGGCGGTTAGCGTGCCGGCGGGGAGAAAGGAAGCGATGATGCGCTCAGCAATCACCACGCCCTGCCAAGCCATTGCCCCCCCCAACTGCGCTGTTCCCGCCCCCCGAAGGTTGCTGAAAGACTCGCCGCTGGCAGTCAATATGAAGGAAAAGCGCGGGCGGAACGACTTGAGAATCTGAACACCCAGCACCACTAACTGCAACAGATAGCCGGCCAGATATCCCAAAAAGATGCTTTGCGGCCCGTATCGATGGAATCCAAGGAGAATGACGGCAATGGAAGCGACGTTACGGATGAACCCTGATGCGGTCGAGAGCGCAAAATAATGCCGGCTAAGAAGAAATGACCTCAGCACTTCACCTATTCCCGCGGGAACTATAATCAAGAAGAGCCAGCGTGAGAGTTGCGTTGCCAGCACATCCTGCTGGTGGGTGAATCCCGGGGCAATCCCGTGAATAATTAAGGGGGTGGCCAGTGCACCGATGATTGAAATGGCCCCCAACCCGAGCAAGAGAATGTTGGTGACGTAGCTGAAACCATGCCAGAGCTCCTTCTCATCCTTACCCCTTTCCAGGGAAGAGAAGAAGGGGACCAGGGAAAACTGCCCCGTTGCCGTGAGCAAATTGGTGATGATGTAAGGAATTGTATAGGCAACGTAAAAGGTGTCTGACCGTGAAGAAAGGCCCAGGTTGGCGGCAATGCTGGTTTCCACCAGGATTCCGCTCAGCCCGCCCAGCAGGTTGAAGAACGCCACCACCACCGAACTTTTCAACATCTGCTGCTTAGGGTTCATTGGAGAAATAGTTTATCTTGAAAAGCGCAATTCATTAAGAAATACCGTGAATGGTCATCATAAAAGCTTCAGAGCAGGGGCTTTGCGTCCCCTGTGGTCTGCGATTCTTTTCCGGCAGCGGCAATCCTGGCAGCTATAAAGGGCGTGGAAGTAACGAAAATAAACGCCATCAGGACCGGCGAGGTACCGAAGTTAAACTCGAAGCAGCCTTCCGCCAGAATGGCCAGCCAGGCTGCCAGAGAGGCGTCGGCGATCCAGCTTTGCGTGGAAAGCTGCCGCCGAAGCTTCCAGGTATACCAGCCCAGAGCCGCCATCAGCCAGACCCATGAAGCCAGGCACGGCAACCCTCGTTCGGCACCGAATTGAAGAAAGTCGTTGTGAAAGTGGCTGTGATAACCCACTTCGGGTGTCTTCCCCGGCGGTAGGTAGAGGTCGTAAACTTCCTCGATGTTATTGGGACCAACTCCCGCCCAAGGGTGGGCGCGAATCATCTTGATGGCGACGCGCCACATCTCCAGGCGAATGGAAAGTGCTGGTTCGTGCGTGGGGTGCATCGCCAGATGGAGCCTCTCCCGAATCAGGGACGGCGCCCCAAAGTAACCAAGGACCAGCAGAATTGGTAAAGCCAGGATCACCTTGGGCTTCCAACGAGCTGCAAGGTAAATCGCCGCAAGGAAGCAGCCCAACCAGACGCCCCGAGTGAAGTTCAGAACGATGGAGATGACGACAAGCGCAAGCAAGGCCCACCCATACGGTGAATTTCCAAACGCGAAATTCGAAACTCGCCGGCTGGGTTCCGACTTTCGGTTTTCGACTTTCGATTTTCGTTCGTTGGACAGCAGCAAAAACGCCACCAGGAAACAGAAAACCAACATCTGCTGGCCGCCAAAGTGCATCCAGTGCCCCATAAAACCGTGAATACGCGTTGACGTCAAGTAATGGTACAGTTCGCCGGAATGATGCGCCCGGACGTCGCGGTATTGAATGACGAACTGTCCGATACCCACAAGGCTGGTCACGAAGGAGACAAGAAACAGCCCCAAGATGAGTCGGCGCAAGTGATCTACGCTGACCACCAGATTTACCGCCAGCAGCCAAATAAGGAACAAAACAAGTTTTCGGAAGGCAAACCACCCCGTTGTCGGGTTCGTCGCCAGGAAGATCGAAACCAACGATAGCAGGCAAAAAAGCGCGAGAGGGAGTTTGACCGGCAGAAAATGCACCTTGGGTCGCGCTTGCACAAGGTGGATGATATAGAGGATTCCCGCTGCTGCCAGGCAGGCTTGGGAGGCGGCAATGGAGATTTGAAGGGTCAGGACAAAGAGAGAAAATAAAATTGCGGCCCATTTGGCAACAGGGGCCCTCGGCAGTTCACCGCACGTTCGTTTCAGGACGTTCTCGAAGTTATCCACGGACCTCTTGAGACTGTATTGGAATCGGGGATGGAATTCAAGACTAAGGGCAGGAAAGTGTAAAGTGTAAAGGGTAAAGGATGAAGGGTAAAACTTTTGGAAATATGTCCTTTATCCTTTACCCTTCACATTTTACCCTTCAGAAACATCAAATAACCAGCTTCTTCAAACCCGCAAACGCATCTTGTAGCAGCAATCCAACCAGGAGCGGCCCCGTCACCATCACGTTGCGATTGTAATCTAGGGCTTGAGAAAGATGCCCGTGAAAGAATGCGGATAGCGCCCGAGTGCTGCCACATGCGGGGCAGGCGGCCAGATGGAACAGGTGCCTCCACAGGCAGATGTCGGGCCCCCGCGCCAACACTTCAGGTGGAATCGCCATCAAAGCCACCACGGCGAGCGAGAGCACCATCCATCGTGATATTCCCTTGGAAAAACCTGCCATGGCGTGTTACATCCGCAGAGGTTTACCGTTTGAATCTGGCAATTTACCAAGCGCAATCAGGATGGTATCCACCAGGCTCCAAATTCCACAACCACCGCCCGTGATCAACTTCACCACTCCAAGCCCGGTGTACCCCAGGTAGAAGCGATCGATGCCCAGCCAACCCAGGAACATAGAGAGCAACAACGCTGACCCCCACTCCTTGTCACTTGGGTCGCTGGGAGAGACAAAACGCAGAGGCTGGCCCTGGGCGTCGGGCAGTTTCTTGAGGATGATGAGAAACACATCGATAAAAGCCCAAATTCCGCAGCCGCCCAGCGTGCACAATTTCAGAATTCCAAGTCCTGTATAACCAAGATAAAAGCGGTCAACCCCAAATACGCCGAGAAAGAGTGAGAGGACTGTAGCGGTCACAAGATCCTTCCCCCCGGTGGCAGCCACTTGAAGGCCGCACTGGGTGCAAATTCCCGTTCCCGGCGCCATTTCATGCCCACAATTGGAGCAGAAGCGGGTGCCCGCCAAGGGGCGCTGGCCGCAGTCCACGCAGAACTCGGCATTATCAATAAGCTGTCTGGAACAATTCCGGCAATACATGATGAACCCTCGTGAAGAGAATTATCGGAACCGCGACACGGTACTTATAGTGGCTTCCAGGCCAAATGTAAATGGGTTTGATGGGGGGCTGTAACACAGTTTTTTCTCCCAAGCAAATGGGATCTCCAGGAAGGGGGGGACGATATCCATTGAGAGATGTATGCCACCCAAGCCCGTGCCCACGAGAAGTGATCTTCAGGTAGAATGACTGAACTGAAACATCGAGAAAGGCAGGACATGGCATGCAGACGCTTTATTTGATTACAACGGGGGGAACCATCGAGAAGGTGTATCTGGAGCGGACAGGATCTGTCGCCAATCTGGGCAGGAAAATTGATAAATATCTCGCCAAATTGCGGCTTCCCGGTCTCACCGTTAAGACCGCCAATATAATGAATAAGGATAGTCTGGAAATGAATGCGGCCGATCGCGAAAGCGTGCTTCGAATGGTGGAGCAGAAATTGAAACACCCGGCCCCCGTGGTGATTACTCATGGGACTGACACCCTGGTAGAAACAGGGTTACTTCTGAAAAAGCGTCTGAAGCACCTGAAGTTTCCCGTTGTTCTCACCGGCGCCATGACTCCGTTGGGATTCGAGAAGAGCGATGGATTACAGAACCTCACGGAGAGCCTGCTGGCAGCGCGCTTGCTGCCTCCGGGCGTGTATCTGGTGATTCACAGCCAGGTATTCCCCATTGATCGTGTACGCAAGGACCGCAAGCATTCGCGTTTCGTGCGGGCGGCGGTTCGAAACAACGGCGCGCGGAAGAAAGCTGTCGTTACTCCGCGCCCGTGATTGTCCTATGGCACTTCAAGGTCCGAAGCCACGGTTCATATCCCATAGTGGAAAGTGCGGCAGCGTCCCCGCCGGGTCGCGGATGAATGCCTCGGTCTGGGCCACCAAATCTCGCATTCGCTGCCGCGCTGCTGCCCCCACATCCCGGCGGCCAAGGGCTGGCGCATGATCGCCGGCGCGCACCGTGCCACTGGGAGCGATCATGCCCTGTGAAAGCAGCGGGCCATCTGCACCATGCCGGTCAAACAACCCTTGCAAGGATTCGCGGAGTCTGCTGATCTTCTCTTTGCCGAACCTCTCCTCCCAACGCTCTTCGATCTCCCCGATCAGGCGGTGGTACATCTGCTGCGCCCTCAGTCCTCGCGGCGAAAGGCACACCACCTTTCCGCGAGTCGCTTCCGTATCAGGAGAAATCACAACGTAGGGCTTCAACTGCCACCCAATGTCAGTGGATTCCGGAGATCCCCCCGTGAGTCTTGGAATATCCGCCAAGTGGATGGGCTTCTCACTCAGCACTCGCAGCGTGTTGGCGCATAGTTCCAGCGGCGTCATCGACTCGCGATCGAATTCAAGCCGGAAGGTCAGGAGTAATTGGGAGAGAAGCGTGGGCAAAGGGAGATTTTCAGGGTGAGAGCTGCGGGGAGGAAATTCCGTTGACCCCTCCCAACTGGGCGGCAGAACGCGTGGAAGCTCGAACTCCAGTTGGCATTGGATGTCCTGCAAGCTTTGTCGAAGACGGTTGATCTGATTCTTGCCGAAGCGTGCCTCCCAGCGTTGCTCGATGGCATCGAACAGCGCCGGCCAAATTTCGCTTGCTGTGCGCCCCTTGGGTGTAAGGCGGACAATCCAATCGGCACGAATTCCGCGCCCGCTGCCCCACCCGTTGCGCAATTCGCGACCGGATTGCCGGTGCGTCGTAATCGGGACGGGCCGGTCGTCTCCCGCATCGGGCTGAAGGGCGATGAATCCCCACCTCTCGAGGCACCCAAGTTCAAACTTAATATACTTGTCCTTTGCAAGGGCAAACGCCGTGAGGTCGCGTACAGATGCCGCGCGCTCGGCGACGAATCGCAACAGATTTGCCCACACGACCAGTGACAATCTCGCGCCTGGGTAACCCGCCTCGCCCATCTGCCGCTCGAATTCGTTATCAAATTCGATTGTGAACGCAACCAGCACTTGCGAAAGCAAGACCGGCAGAGAGCGATGGGAAGTGATCCCGGTGTTGGTCGTTGCAAGATCGCTCACGAAATTAGCTCATTCTTCCCGGTCTTAATTCGGCGTTCCCGCCGCGGCAGCTGGACTCAAGGCCACATCGCGGACCGGTTGGCTTGCTTTTACAGGCACAGGGTCTTTTTCCAGGCCCTGCTCAACCACTTCCTTGATGGTTTTGACAAAGTGGAGGGTCAAACCCTGGAGCATTTCTGGGTTTAGATCCTCGTGGACGTTCGACTCATTGTCGGCGGGCAGAATCACCTCCAGCACGCCGGCGCGCTTGGCCGCCAGCACTTTCTCTTTGATCCCACCCACGGGAAGGACTTGCCCGCTCAGCGTGATTTCACCCGTCATGGCCAGCCTCTGCCGCGAAGGCCGCCGCGTGAGGGCCGACACAAGCGCGGAAACCATGGTAACCCCCGCCGACGGTCCGTCCTTGGGAATGGCACCTGACGGCACGTGGATGTGAATGTCCTTCGATTGGAAGAAGTCAGGATCGATGTCGTAATCCGCCGCATGGGAACGGACCCACGCCAGCGCCGCCTGCATCGATTCCTGCATGACCTGACCCACGTGTCCGGTCATGGTAAAGCCCTTGCTACCCTTCATGGCATTGGCCTCCACATAGAGGACATCTCCGCCTGTTGGCGTCCAAGCCAGTCCCACCATCACTCCCGGTTCGCGCGTCCGTTCCACGATTTCTGTTTCCAAGCGATAGCGGGGAATTCCCAAATAATCCCGCAAATTATCGGGTGTAAGCAGAAGCTTCTCCGGTTTGCCTTCGGCGATTCGGCGGGCCTGCTTGCGGCACACGGTGGCAATTTCTCTCTCCAGATTTCGCACCCCGGCCTCGCGGGTATAATGCCGAATCATGCTGGCCAGCGCCCCGGTGGTGAATTCAATCTGCTCAGGAGATTTGATCCCGTGTTCCTCGGTCTGTTTCAAGATCAGGTGCCTGTAGGCAATCTGGATTTTTTCCTCCTCGCTGTATCCCTGAAGCTCCAAAACCTCCATACGGTCCAGAAGCGGCGGTGGGATGGTGTCCAGCACATTGGACGTGCAGATGAACAGCACCCTGGAAAGGTCGAATTGGACATCCAGGTAGTTATCACGGAAATGCGAGTTCTGCTCGGGATCGAGAACCTCCAGCAAGGCTGAGGACGGATCGCCGCGGAAATCGCGCCCAATCTTATCCACCTCATCGAGCATGAACACCGGGTCGCGAGTCTCAGCCCGCCGCATGCCCTGGATAACCTGGCCAGGCAGTGCCCCAATGTAAGTCCTCCGATGACCGCGAATTTCCGCTTCATCGTGAATGCCGCCCAGCGACATGCGCACGAATTTACGATCAAGCGCGCGGGCAATTGACTTTCCGAGTGAGGTCTTGCCCACGCCGGGAGGCCCGACNNATGGGGCCTTTAAGCTGCGGCTTCAATTGCAGCACGGCGAGATAGTCAAGGATGCGTTCCTTAACTTTTTCCAAATCCCAGTGGTCTTCGTCCAGCACCTGCTTCGCCTTGGTGATATCCACGCGGGTATCGCTGATTTTGTTCCAGGGGAGCGCTACCAGCCATTCCAGGTAAGTGCGGGTCACGTGGTAATCCGCCGCTGCCGGCGACATCTTTGCCAACCTGCCTAATTCCCGCGTCGCCTCGCGTTTGGCTTCTTCCGTCATTCCCGCTGCGTCTATCTTCTTGCGGAGCTCTTCGATCTCCTGCTGCTCGTCGGCCTCACCCAATTCCTTTTGAATGGCCTTCATCTGCTCGCGCAAATAATACTCGCGCTGGCTCTGGGTCACCTGATCCTGGACGTCCGATTGAATCTTGGAACGGAGTTGCAGCACCTCCACTTCCCGCCCCAGTTGCCGGTTCAAACGATCCAGGCGAACCTTCAGTTCAAGGCTTTCCAGAAGTTCCTGCTTCTCTGTGCTGGAAAGCGAGGGCAGATTCGCAGCGATAAAATCGGAAAGCCGGCTGGGATCGTCAATGTTCATCACCACGGTTTGCAAATCGTCCGAAAGCGTGGGCGAAAGCTGCACGACTTGTTGGAACATCGTCGTCACGCTGCGCACCAATGCGTCGAAGTCAGATTCCTTTGCCCCCGGCATAATATCCGTCAAGGGTTTAACCCGAGCGCGCAGGAATGGCTCTGTCTGCGAAACTTCTTCAATGGCAATCCGCTGCAGGCCCTCGACAAAGATGAACAGACTCTGGCTGGGCAGCTTGATGATTTTGTGGACAAAGGCTACCGTGCCGATTTGAAAGAGATCGACGGGTTGGGGGTTGTCAACCCGGGGATCGCGCTGGGAAATGACCCCAACATATTTCTCGTCTTCTTTCAGGTCGTTGATCAGCTTTAGGGAACTGTCTCGTCCTACTGTCAGCGGTAGAATGGCATTGGGGAATAGAACGGTATCGCGGACGGGAAGAATTGGTAGATTATTATAATCAATGGGAGTCTTTTGCTTGGAAGCCATGGATAAGAACCTCTTTCCTCTAATTGCAGCCGATACGGGCAAACGGCCAAGAGCTGGCACTTTACCACGTCATTACAATGCGTTGAAAGGCCTACTCTTACTTTTGTAAACGGCCGGACTGGGTGGCCCCAGGGGACATTCGCCCCGGACGCCAAACCGGCGGCTGAATTATATTAGATGCTCCTTCGGCCAGTGGTGACACACGCGATTGCCGGTTGCCCCACATAGGCTGGGCAGAGTATCTTGGGTCTTTGCCATCCTCAGGAGAAAACGGAATGGTTGAATATTTCGCGCACGCCCTCCACGTGAGCAATGTAACTTTCTATACCCTTCTGTTTGGAACGTTGATCATCGGCTCCCTGCTGCTGGGTTTTGCCCTCAGTCGAGTCCTTCACTATTGGAAGAAGAGACTTCACGAGGGAATGGGCCAATTGCTCTTTGCGCTCCTCGAATCTCTCCCCATGCCATTGCTTTTGATCGGATCCATTTACCTTGGTTTGGAGTCTCTTCCTCTACCGTCAAGATTCGAGCGGCTCGGGTCCAAACTCATCCTGGCGCTGGTCATCCTGGTGATGATCTATTTTCCCGCCAAGGTTATCGTCCTTGCCTTGCGCCGGTGGGGCCAGCAGGACCCGCACATGCTGCGGGTAACCCAGCCTGCCGCGTTTCTGGTCCGTACGCTCTTTGCCTTGTTTGGAACCCTCATATTCCTCGATAAAATGGGTGTTTCGCTGACCGCGGTTTGGGGAACCCTGGGCGTCGGCAGCGTGGCCGTCGCACTGGCTTTGCAAGACACCTTGAGCAATTTCTTTTCCGGCCTCTATCTCCTGGCAGATCGGCCTGTAAGTCCAAATGATTACATCAAACTGGATTCCGACCAGCAGGAAGGGTATGTCGTCCAGATTGGTTGGCGCTCCACAATCCTGCGGACACTTGGCAACAACTATGTGGTAATTCCCAACTCCACTCTTGCCAAGACCATTGTCGTCAATTATTCCCAGCCTGAGACGCGCATGTCTTGCTCCGTTGCGGTTAGCGTTGCCCACGAAACAGATCCCGCTCTAGTGGAGAAAATTCTGCTGGAGGCCGCCCACGAGGCCATCCGCGACGGTTTGGAAGGCTTGCTGGCCAAGCCCGAGCCTGGCGTGAGTTTCAGCCCCGGCTTCGGGGAATCTTCTCTGAACTTCTCGCTTGGCATGCAAGTCCGCCAGTTCACGGACCAGTTCGGGGTGCAAAGCGAATTGAGAAAGCGCATCCTGAAGAAGTTCAAGGAAGCGGGGATCAGCATGCCCTTTCCTACTCGCACCCTGGTTTTCGACAAGTCCGCCAAGGATCTCTTGGGTGGCGGGTCGCAGAGCTGACCGCGGGGAGGAGATTGGAAGCTCACCCCGGGGGTGCCTTGCAATTCCAACGCAAAGGGGAACAGGGAGTATCGGGAACAAAGCGTTGAAGCATCGTTGACACCCTTTAAGGCCTCCGTTATAGTGAATTCCGGGCGCTGGAAGCATCCCTTCCGCTGGCTCCCTGCGTGATAAAATGCCCAGCCCGTAAAATTCCTCCCTACTGAAGGGTGGGTTCGAAGGCTCATGAATCTTCCCATCTCGCTCACAATTCTCCGTATCTTCTTTGTTCCCATCGTGGTTGTTCTGCTCCTTACCAAGGGCGGAAATATGGACCTTTGGGCCGTGGGAGTCTTCCTGCTCGCTGCCGTTACCGACCTGCTGGATGGTTATTTGGCCCGCAAACGCGGCCAAATCACCACCTTGGGAATCCTTCTGGACCCCATTGCTGACAAGCTCCTGACTTCGGCCGCTTTTATCTCGCTAACCTCAATCCACCTTGTGCCCGCCTGGATGGTGGTGATCATCGTGGGAAGGGAGTTCGCCGTTTCCGGGCTTCGCTCCATAGCCGCTGCTGCCGGTATTATTCTGGAGGCTTCGGAACTGGGCAAAACCAAAATGGTGTTCCAGGTGGTGGCCATCACCGTCATCATATTGGAAGGCCACCGGTTTCAGGCTTTGCATCCACTCGGGAAAATCTTGCTGTGGGCGGTGGTCCTGTTTGCAGTGGTATCTGCCGCTCAATATTTCTGGAATTTCTGGAAACGTTGGATGAAGAAGTGAAGCACCGCCCTTCCCAATACACGATGGTCGAGAGGACCGGCGCGAAGAAACCGGAAGAATAACAATGACGCCGCTCTCCGAATCCGAAGAATTGACCCTGCTGCGAATCGCGCGCGAAGCCTTGGTGGGATTCCTGAATCTTGCTGAAATCCCCAAGATCGCGGAACCTGCGCCTGCTCTGTGCCAGAATTGCGGCGCCTTTGTGAGCTTGCACAATGGAAAAAATCTGCGCGGATGCGTTGGGGTAATTGCCGCGAACAAACCGCTTTATATTACAGTTGGCGAATGCGCCGTGTGGGCCGGACTACAGGACCACCGCTTCCCTCCTGTTTCGAAACGAGAAGTCAGCCGGCTGAATTTTGAAATTTCGGTCCTCTCCCCTCTTTCGGACATTGCTCCTGATGACATCGAGGTTGGGCGGCACGGGTTGGTCATTTCGCTTGGAGGTTTGCGCGGCCTCTTGCTGCCTCAAGTGGCCGTGCAATGGAAGTGGAATCGTGAACAATTCCTGGAGGAGACGTGTCGAAAGGCAGGTCTTCCATCCAATGCATGGCGCGAGGGGGCGCGGATCCAAGCTTTTACCGCACAAGTATTCCAGGAACCAAGCGCATCAAATTCCTCCCACAACGCGGAGTAACCGGTGCGCGTCGAAATTGGTTGATTGGGGGGCACGGCAAGAGCAAGGCCGCGTTCCCCGATTCGTAAATGGGCACACGGCACGACACCCACGCTCCAAACTCATCCTGACTTCCCCGATTCCTTTCGCATCCCGGGTTGAGCGGAAGATGCCGGCCACCGCATGAATAGCAGCGGGCAGGGCTATTCCGCTTCGATGTGGTCACCCGCAGCAATCTCGCGGTAGCTCGAAACAACCAGCGCCACACTTGACTTGGAATTCACGGACAGCACCACAGCCTCTCCGATGGTTTCCGGCGGCGTCGATTTGCCCGATAGGAATCCTGTTGTTTCCGGGGGAAGGACCTTGTAAATGCGAAAACGCTTGCCGGGCTGGGAATCTTTTTCCCCCAGGTCCAAATAGACAACTGTCCCTTCACCGAAGGAGCCGAAATTATTGCGGCTTGCGGTTATCCTGCCGTGTGCCTTGTTCTGATCCAGCGGTGCGAAGTGGTCAAGTGGCTTCGACACCGTGTAATCCGGAATGGCGCGAGGTTGAAACGGCACCAGGGTGTCACCCGGAACGATGGCTTCACACGAAAATGTGATTTTTGCCACGACACCATCCGGGTTAACGTGGGTTACCTTCACCTGGGCAACGTCGGCGTAAGGCATGCCCAACTTTCCGATATCTCCTCCCTCACCCTGGTAATGCATCGTGGCGAAGAGATCTTTGACGGGCCGGACCACGTTGTAATCAGCCCCCACAGCAAGTTGCCCACCATTGCGTTGGGAGATGAAGATCGATTCGCCCTTCACAAACTGACGAACAACGGAGTGAAAGTCATCGTCCGCTCCTCCCAAAACAAACAAGTCATGGGGAACCGGAGTGTCTGCAATAAAGCCCGTGCAATTTGCCTGTGAGTAGGACGCCACAGGAACTGACATTGTCGCTGCTGGTTGAGTTTCCTGGGCTTTGGCGGTTGCCGCCGAAATGACGAGTAATAACCCGGCTAAAGTGAATGCTATTCGACGCACTGGTTTCCTCCTTATTACATCAACGACTGGCGCAGGCGGATCACCCCCCAGCGACCCCGCCGACCACGTGCAAACCCACACTGGGGCGTAAGTGTATGGATAAAAGCAACCTCTTGTCAAGCGAGGCTAGTACTAGGTAAAAGACAGTACCACCAAAATATCCCTGAGCCGAATTGACCTTCCCCCATGGCACCAATTGTGCTATCCATTTCTCATGATGTGAAAAATCGCATCGGCTTTAGGACCGAAAAGTCGCGCCAGGGGGGCACCGCCATGGAAACTCGCAAGCGGCATCGTCAGAAGGAAGATTACCAGCTTCGCACGCATATGATTCACGGCAATTTTGACAGCAAGAACTGGGATTATGACCATCATGTTGTCCCACCGGTTTCGCATACGACGGCCTATCGACTGAGCTCGCTGGAGCGGGGTGCTCGCGGCTTTGTCAATTTCGCCTCGGCGGACGAGCGCCTGAGCGGGCACATTCCGATCTACATTTACGACCGTTTGGACGAGCCCACGCGCTCGATGTTGGAGGAAAACCTGGCCTATGCCCATGGCGGAGATATTTGCGTCACATTCGCCACGGGAATGGCGGCCATCAGCGCTGCCCTGGGGGCGGCGTTGCGCCAGGGTCAGGAGGTCCTGTCCCACGAAATTATCTACGGATGCACCTACAGTCTGATGACCAACTGGCTTCCCCGCAATGGCGTCAAAGTCCGGTTTGCCAATTTCCTCAATCCGGGGACACTTGGGGAAAAGATCACGCCGGAGACGAGGGTGCTCTACTTCGAGACGCCCATCAACCCCACCCTGGAGTTGATTGACATTGCAGCCATCCGCCGCGCCGCGGACAAGGCCAACGCAAGGCGTGATGAAAAAGACAAGGTCCTGGTGATTGTCGACAACACGTTTGCCACGCCTTTCTGCCAGAAGCCGCTGCGGCTGGGAGCGGACCTGGTAGTGGAAAGTCTCACCAAGGGGCTGGGCGGATTTGGCACCGATATGGGCGGAGCGGTGGTGGCGCCCAAGGAGTGGTACGGCTCGCTGATGCTCTATCGCAAGGATTTTGGTGGAGTGCTCTCGCCCCAAAGCGCCTGGGGAGTGCTGGTCTACGGACTGCCTACACTTGCGACTCGCATGATCAACATGCAGAAGACGGCCCAGCGCGTGGCGGAGTTTCTGGCAAGCCATCCCAAGGTGGAAAGCGTCAGCTACCCCGGCCTGAAGAGTTTTGCCCAGAAGGCACTGGCCCGGCGGCAGATGTTCACCTCCAACGGCACCTTCGCCCCCGGCAGCATGATGTACTTTGTCCTCAAGGGGGCGAAGTCCAAACATACCCGGGCGGAAAAGATGGTGGATTACCTCGCCAAGTATGCCTATTGCGTCACCCTGGCCGTCAGCCTGGGGCAGATCAAGACGCTCATCGAGCATCCGTGGTCGATGACCCACTCCGCCCTGCCCGATTCGCAGAAACGCGCCTTCGGAATGCACCCGGAAGGCATTCGCCTGTCCATGGGCCTGGAAGACTGGCATGACATCATCCGCGATCTGGAGCTGGCGTTGGAGAAAGTATGAAGGAAGAGACAATGCGCACGGGACAAGGGACAAGGGCGGGACGCGGGACTCGCAATTCCGAGCACGGGAGGGAGATTGTCGGGCAGAGGTAGGGAAAGACCGGTCAATGGGCAAGAACGAAAAAACCAGTCCACTTTCCAAAGTTGAGTTCCCCGCTCTGATTTTTGACTTCTCCACACCCGTACTGTATTGGGACCCCGGATGGGCAAGCCCCCTTCCGGATTGTCCAAGTTGCCTGAAATTCATGGTTCTTACCTTCGAAAGACGCTTCAGAAGGCCTTAATTCGATCCCAATTGCCCTCACCTTGCCACTAATGTCCGAAAATTCGTGTCAGCTTGACGCAAATGTCCGACAATTGTGATGACATTTTGCCCGTGTCTTATTTGTTTTCATACACATTCCGGCTTCGGTCGTCGAAAATATACTTCTTCTTTAAGGATTCCCCACAAAAGGGAGAAATTATCGTGTTTCCTGAAGCCCCGGCTTCGACCGGAGGAGAGGCTTCCACCATGCCGGCAATCAATGGATTCGCGGCCTGTTCGAGAAACAGAATCGTCCGCTCCTATTTCGGGCATCGGCCTCGAGTTTCTTGTAAGTGCATTTATTTTCATAGATATCGTGGCCTAAAAAATTTAGTCGTTTGTTTTCATTAACATCGTGGGATCATCCAAAATGCCCCTCGGCTCTTCCTTTGTTTTCAATAATATCGTGGGATCATCCTTCATTTTTATTCCCCCTATTTTTTGCTGCTTCCAGAGCTTGAATCAAGTAAGTCTTTTAATTGCAGATACACGTACTATCAGGCAATTTGCCTGTTTCATCTCTATGTGGCTTTTTTTGATGAATATCGTGGCCTCCTCCTTTGTTTTTCCGGAACAGGGATGCAATGGGAGTCCGCACGGCCTCGTCCACTGAGCAAGGCTGAGCATAAAACGGGGCAAGCCTGAGGCCGCGATAAAAGGGTCAACGGCCGCCGCTGGAAGCGTCTATCAGCGACTGGGCCTTGCCTCGCGCCGTGCGAGGGCCAGTGGATTTCTGAGCGATGCGGCGGGTGGCTTCGATCCGGGCGGGAGACATCCTGAGGGGGCTTGCACAAAGACATGGCGGCACCTGCCTGAACCACCCTCCAAGAATACATCAATAGACTAGATTCGTCAAGAGACAAAGTGTCGCACGTGGCGCCGGGCGACATCCGGCCCTGGGAATTATGAAACCTCCTGTTCGCACCACCTCGTCATTACAAAACACCCAGGCATCCATTAGAGGCTACCTGTGTGATAAGGCCGGGGCGGCGGGAGTTGCCATGAAAAGGGAATTACAGCGAAAACTGCGGCTTCGCCCGAAACTGACTTAATGTCATAACATAAAATTTATTGTTGAATTCCGCTTCACATTCTGTTATCCCTGCTGCCGAAATTGTCGGGTTCCGAAGGCCTTCCCTCGCAGGAGGTCCCCGTGGATTCGAACCGACAGTCGTCAACCTACAGCGTTCTTCACCAGCACGGAGTGGATCGTCGAGCCTTTCTGCAGTTCTGCACCGCCATGGCCGCAACCATGGGTCTGGAAGCCACCATGTTGCCGCGCATCGTGTCGGCCATGGAGACCAAGCCACGAATCCCTGTGCTTTGGCTGCATGGCCTCGAATGTACCTGTTGCAGCGAGAGCTTTCTCCGCAGCTCACACCCCATCACCCAGGATGTTGTCTTCAACATGCTCTCTCTTGACTACGACGAGACGCTGCAAGCGGCTGCCGGCGAGCAGTGCGAAGAGATTCGCAAGAAGATCATGACGGATTACAAGGGCCGCTACATTCTTGCGGTGGAGGGCAATGCTCCCACCAAAGATGGAGGAGTGTACTGCACCATCGGCGGTCGCAGCTTCCTTGATATCTTGAAAGAGACGGCCCAAGACGCCCACGCCATCGTCGCCTGGGGCTCCTGCGCGTCGAATGGGTGCGTGCAAAATGCTCATCCGAATCCGACGGGTGCGGAACCCGTCAAAAGGATCATTTCCAACAAGCCCATTATCAACGTCCCCGGCTGCCCTCCCATCGCCGAAGTGATGACGGGCGTGCTTACCTACATTCTCACCTTCGATCAGTTGCCGGAACTCGATCGCTACGGCCGGCCCAAGATGTTCTACGGGCAGCGGATTCATGACAAGTGCTATCGCCGCGCGTTCTTTGACGCCGGACAGTTTGTGGAAGCCTGGGACGATGAGGGTTCGCACAAGGGCTGGTGCCTTTACAAAATGGGCTGCCGCGGTCCCGCCACCTACAATTCCTGCTCCACCGTGAAGTGGAACAATGGAGTGAGCTTCCCCATCGGCAGCGGCCACCCCTGCCTCGGCTGCTCGGAAGAAAACTTCTGGGATAACGGGCCGTTCTACCATCGCCTGTCTTCCATTCCCGTGCCCGGCATCGATTCCACACCAGACGCCGTGGGAAAGACATTGGTAGGGTTGACCGGCATCGGGGTCGCGGCCCATCTGGCGTCTTATTGGGTGCGCCGCGCCAGCGGAAAAGAACTCCCGCATATGGCCAGCACGACGGAAAAACCTGCGGAACATCCTGCGGAGAAGGAATAGGAGGAAGTCATGTCAAAGAGAGTCGTTGTCGATCCCGTCACCCGCATCGAAGGGCACCTGCGCATTGAAGCCATGCTCGATGACACGAACCACGTTCACGACGCCATGAGCAGCGGCACGATGTGGCGCGGCATTGAAGTGATCCTGCAGGGACGTGACCCCCGCGATGCCTGGGCCTTCACGGAGCGCATTTGCGGCGTCTGCACGGGGGTCCACGCGCTGGCGAGCGTGCGCTGCGTCGAGGACGCACTGGGGATCAAGATCCCCGCGAACGCGAACACCATTCGCAACATCATGCACCTGACACTCTACGTGCAGGATCACTTGGTGCACTTCTATCACCTGCACGCGCTCGACTGGGTCGATATCGTCAACGCGCTGAAGGCAGACCCCAAGAAAGCCGCTGAACTCGCGCAATCCTTCTCCAAGTGGGACAAGAATACCCCGGCCTATTTCTCCCAGGTGCAGGACAAGATCAAAGCCTTCGCCGCCAGTGGTCTGGGCATCTTCGCCAACGGCTA
>PLSX01000254.1 GCA_003165315.1 Acidobacteriota bacterium | reverse complement strand
CAGATACGCTACATAATAGATGTAAATGCTCTAAGTGAACAGCATCGGGCCTAAACCGTCTGGGTGACAATTTTGAGCGAACGCGGTTTGTCCGGGTCGAGTCCTTTGATCTCCGCCAGCAGGCCCGCGAAAATCTGTCCGGGGACGATGTAAGGGATCGGTGAAAATATTTCGGGCATTTCGCAAGGCACGCGGATAATTCGTGTTGCGGCGGGAATATCCGTCTTGGGCCCGGTAAACGCAACCACTTCCGCATGCAGTTTGCGCAGGCGGGCGGTGAGCTCACGCAAGCTGGCAAAGGTCTTGCCCGGAGGCATGAAGACGAAGGCGGGAAAATCATGTTCGATCAGGGCGATGGGGCCATGGACGAAATCCGCCGCGGAAAAGCGTTCCGCAATCACGTAGCAGGTTTCCATGAGCTTTAACGAGAACTCAAAGGCATTACCGTAATTGATGCCACGCCCCACCACCACGCAGTGGTTCATATAGCGGTACCGCTCTACGAGTTGACGCAGATCGGGGATGAGCTTCAGCGTTTCCGCGACGCGGTCAGGAATCTCGCCGACCTGTTCCATGCTGATGCTCGTGCCCAGAGCGGCGGCGAGCAAATAGATGATCATGAGCTGGCCCGTATAGGTCTTAGTGGCGGCCACGGAACGCTGCCGTCCCGCGTGCACAAGAAAAACTTCATCCACCAGCTTGGCCATGCTGGAATTCTTCTCATTGGTAATGCCCACCGTGTAGCCGCCCCGGCGCTTGGCGGACTCCAGGACCATATTGACGTCGGTGCCTTCGCCCGATTGCGAAATGCCCACCACCAGCGCCTGGCGATAGTCCAGCTTGGCTTGGTAGAGGGTATGAACCGAGGGTGCCGCCAGCGAAGCGGGGATTCCTGTTGTAATTTCCGTCAAGTAGCGGGCAAATTGCGCGGCGTTGTCCGATGTTCCCCGCGCCACCAGCACGACAAGCCGGAAATATTGCTTGCGGGCGAATTTCATGAACTCCAGGGCATGCGCCCGCTCGGCCTTGAAAGTTGCCCGTAGGGCCTGTGGTTGTTCCAGAATTTCTCTCAACATTAATGACATGATTTCCTCAATTATGCCTTGCTCTTAAGGTTCAGTGCACCCAATGCCCAAATTGACGTCCTGACACCTGAAAACTGAAACCTTCTTGATCATTCCTTCCCCGATAGCGTCTCCCACCCCCGGCGTGACAAATCCCAGTAGATGACAAATCCGGAGAAAGCGGCGATGGCGAGGAACAGCAGCCCCGTGCCGGTAAAGCCCAGCAACAATTTGCCAATGGCGAACAGCGTCATGTAGACCATCAGGCAGCCCATGATCCAATCCATCAGGTTGTACCAGCCATCCTTGGTGGGAGGGACTTCCGGCGCCAGCGCGGCGATGTGTCCCCATCCTTTCACGCCCGGCCGCACCCGGCGGTAGAACTCCAGCAGTTTGGATTCCGGTTCCGGCGGCGTGAGGAGCGTGGTGGCCACCCAAACGGCGCTGGTAATGATCACGGTCAAAACCAGATTCTTGGCGAACTGGTTGGGGTCAGCAGCAGAGAAGGGACTGGCGAATTTCAGGACAATCGAGACCGCAGCCGCCGTGGCCATGGATGAGATTTCCGACCAGGCATTGATACGCCACCAGTACCAGCGCAGCAGGTAAACCGCTCCCGTGCCCGCGCCGATGTTCACCACCATGTCCCAACCGCCTGCCACCGTGTGCATGACGTAGGAGACCGCCGCGGCCAATACCATCAACCCCATGGTGGTGGCTTTGGAGACCGTCACGTAGTGCCGATCAGAGCCATGACGAGCCACGAAGCGCCGATAGAAATCGTTCACAAGGTAGGACGATCCCCAATTAAGTTGGGTGGCTACGGTGGACATGTAAGCGGCGGCAAAGGCGGCCAGCATCAGGCCGCGAAATGCGTGGGGCAGGTAATCCACCCAGACTCGTACGAAGCCGCCTTCGGCGTCCGCACCCGGAAGGCTCAGTTGTGGGTAGAGAACCACCACGGTCAGGGCGGTGATGATCCATGCCCAGGGACGCAGGGCGTAATGGGCGATGTTGAACCAGAGGGTGGCCAGCAGGGAGTTCTTTTCATCCTTGGCGCAGAAGATGCGCTGCGCCACATATCCGCCGCCGCCCGGCTCCGCTCCCGGATACCAGACGGACCACCAGTACACCCCAATATAAACCAGGAAAGTCATTACCGGCATCCAGGGAGAGTGCAGATCCGGAACGAACGAGAGAATGGACCCAGTGCCCCCCACAGCAGCGCCCCGAGCCGCATCCACGGCAGCCAGTTTGGTTTTGAGAGCGGTCATGCCTCCCACGGCGCGTACCGCATAAAAAGCCAACAGGATCAACATGGCCATCTTCAGAATAAATTGCACCATGTCGGTCCAAAGGACGCCCCACAAGCCGGAGATGGAAGTGTAGATTGCCGTGATCACCATGCAGATCACCACGGCTTGGAATTTCGGGATATTGAGTGAAATCCCCAGGATTTTCTCCATTGCCAGGTTGACCCATCCCAGGATGATGCAGTTGATCAGCACGCCAAAATAGACGGCACGGAATCCGCGCAGGAAGGCGGCGGGTTTCCCGGCATAGCGCAACTCCACCAACTCCACGTCGGTGATGATCTCCGCCCTTCGCCACATGCGGGCGAAGAAGAAGACCGTCATCATTCCGCTCAGCAGGAAGCTCCACCAGAACCAGTTGGCAGCCACGCCGCGCCGAACCACTTGGCCTGTCACCCAAAGCGGCGTGTCGGCAGCAAACGTGGTGGCCACCATCGATGTGCCCGCGAGCCACCAGGAGACTTCGCGCCCCGATACAAAGAAGTCATCGGTGCTGGCGCTCGCCTTCTTGCGGTAATAGAGCCCAATGAGCAAATTGAGCAGGAAGTAAGCGGCGACTACGAACCAGTCAAGGTGAGTGAGTTTCATGAGGCCAAGATCCTCTTAGATTTTCCCGAAAGCCAAGAATTCTTCTTCCATGCCCAGATGGGAGATAGCGGGAAGAGCCCGGGAAAAGTCAAAAGTCAAAACGCAAAAGTGAAAGCTTAAGATAACTCCCCTCACCCCCTTGGGGAAGAGGGCGGACCGCCACCGGCGCCTGCTCCCGCCCATCAGTTGGTGGAGACGGGTGAGCGGGTCAAGACAGTGGCGCATCAATTCATCTTGACTCGCTCTTCCCAACGCGCAATTTCTTGTTGCCCTGGCACAGATATGGGGCCGCCGGTTCGTGCCCTGGTCCGGGACTGTTTAACCATGTAATTTATGAAATGCCGCGAGACAAAGCTGTGCGGTTTCCATTTCGGGATGGTCGCTGCCTTCCTGCTCAATCAGGTAGTACTCGATTCCGCCGGTCTTTTCCGCGGCAGCGAAAAGCTTCTTCCAGGGAGCCACTCCATCGCCCGTTAGCACCGTGTATTTCCCCTGGGGAGACCAATCCTTCACATGCATGGAACGGATGCGGCCGGGGTTTCGGTTGATCCATGCAACGGGATCATTCCCGGTTGCCAAACAGGTTCCCACATCCAATTGCAGCATAATGCTCTTGTCCAGCGTCGCGCCCAGCAACTCTATGGGCTTCTGTCCCTCCACAGGATTCCATTCGAGATCATGGTTGTGATAGCCCGCGTGCAAACCCTGCGCCTTCAAGGCGTCGTTGGCCTTGTTCAGGGTTTCGACCACGCGCTTCCAGCCGTCCAGGCCGCTCACGGTGCCGGGATGAGCCAGCACAATGTAACGGGCCCCGAGAATCTTATTCAATTCAATCGCTTTGCCCATCCCTTCCGGGGTAAACGATTTCAAATCGTTGTGGGTCGAGTAGCAATGGATGCCGAGTTCATCCAATTCAGCGCGCACCTTCCGAGCATAATCGGTTGTCCATTCGAAGTAAGGCGAGTAGAACTCCACGCACTGGTAACCCGTCTTCGCCACACCCCGAACGGTTCCCATCAGGTCTTTCTCCAGTTCGTCGCGAACCGAGTAGAGCTCCAGTCCCACCGGGATTGGTTTTGAGGGCGTCACGGCAGCCGCTAGCGGCGCCGCCGCCAAAACGCTTAGAAAAGAACGACGTGAAATATGGTTTTGTGTGTTCATAGCGGACTTACAATATCACAACTTGGCCCGAGCGGACGTTCCCTCCAAACCCCGACCCCGTAACCCGCATTCAACCGCCGGGCTTGGCCCCGTCTGACCCGGCGAATAGCGAAGGGATGGCCGCGCAACGGTCGGCGGCCGGAAGAACTGGCGCCAAACCATGATTGGTGCGGATCTCTCACCACGCGTTGGGAAAGGCGGGGCCTTACAGGCTGCGAAAAACGCTCCATTGCTGTCATCCTGAGCCCATTCGCAGTCATTCTGAGCGCAGCGAAGAATCTCGCTCTGCCGCTTAGGGTAAACTGCGCGAAGGATCTCGCTCTGCGTATTTTCGAGGCAATGCGAGATTCTTCCTGCGCTTTGCTCAGGACCGCCGGCGGCTCCTCAGAATGACAGTGCCGAAGGGTTTTTCCGCAGCCTGTGAAGCCCTGCCCTTCCACCGCCCATCAAAGCGCGGTGAGAAATGCGGGTTAGGGGGCGACCACGGCTGTCCAGATTAGCGAACTCATCGAGGGGTCAACGCGGCTGCCCGTGGCAGTATGCCTCAAGGTGGAATCATTTCCGCCGATAAGAAGTCTAAGGGGTTGAAAGATGCTGGACCTTCAAAACGCGGAAGTCTTTCGCGCCGCACTGGAAAGTTTGCAGACGGGCGCGTGCATTGTAGATCGGGACCGAAAGATCAGTTTTTGGAATGACGGCGCGGAAAGGATTACCGGCTATTTGCGTCAGGAGGTCCTCGGGCGCTTTTGCGGTGAGATCCTCTTGATCAAGTTTCATG
>PLSX01000221.1 GCA_003165315.1 Acidobacteriota bacterium | reverse complement strand
CCAGCTTCTGCTGCCGCTCGATCTCCGGCAGCAGCAGTTCTTCCCAGTCGTCGGCGCTGTGGACGTTGCCGGGCCGCAGTTTTGCCGCCAGGCAATCGCCCTCTCGATTGAACAGCAATAGCGGGTGATAGCAGGTGGACTCGAAGTGGCCGTTGTACGCGCTATTCTCCTGCTGACCGTACACCGGAATCTCAGTCGAGTCCATGTCCAGCACGACCCGCTGCGGGGAATCCAGGGCTTCCGCCTTGGCGATCAGTTCGCGGTTGATGCGGGCCAAACTGCCGAAGTTCTCGTCCTCGGCCAGCATCTCGGTCTCAAAGGTCTGCAAGCGGGAGGTCAGGGCCGCGCCACGATCCCAAGTCTTCTCCGAACCGATCAGCCGGAAGGTTGGATCTTGCGCGAGTCGTTCGGCGTCGTTGAGATCCTCATAGCCGGCGATGCGGCTGTAGACCGACTGGCGGAACAGATCGGCAAGCGGAAGTTGCGTGTTCTTCCCGCGCCGTGAGTCGGTCAGGTGCTGGGCGATGAGTTCGCCGAAGCCCAGCCGTTCATCCAACTCACGAACCAGGATGAGGCCACCGTCTGAGGTAACCCGTGATCCCTGGAAATCGATCTTCAGGGAGGCATTGAAGGAGGGCTGAAATGGCCCGTTTTGTTTCTCACCCATTGGGTGTTGACCTCCGGAGCGTCTTCATCGCGTTCAAACCCCTATGGATATTGATGATGAAGCCCATCCGAAGATTCGCAATGCAACGTCAAAATGGAAATGTGGGGTAGATTTGAAATCACATCGCGCTCGTTCCAATTTACTCCCTTTACTCCCAACCATTTTCGGCAAGGCCCGAGGCGGGCAGATGCAGCGAGGATCGGCGGCCCGTCCCTTGAATAAGAATTTCATTTTTGGTGGTTTGGATATCGCGCACCCAGCCAAAATCCTCCGGCACTTGTGCAAGGAAACTTAGATAGTTCACAGTCTTCTTGCCCTTGGCGGGAACGATGGAAAAGGTCGGAGTGTCAAACTGTGGTGACACGGCAAATGCCTCCCGCCGCGTTACCGGAGAGGGTGTTGAACCGAATTCGAGGCCGCGGGTTTGGGCCCGCCCATTCCACGGAGCATTGGTTCGCGCCTGATTCTCCTCCCAGATGGCCACCCAGGGAAAGTCCACTCGGCGGAAGCAATAGCCCACCAGCAGCCGGTGAGGCCGGTTGAGGGCGGAAATGTATTGCACGCTCCGGCGTGGATTTAAAAGTACCGACGCCAACATGCCGAGTCCCGACTTGGAGAAGGGCCGGGTGAGATCAACGCTGCCGCCGGTTCGCGCCGGGGCAAAGGGCCAATGAAAGTTGCGTGAGGAGGCCAGCAGGTCAACGTCGCCGTAGGCGCCGGCACTGGTCTTTCCCCTTGTGGCGGGGATGGAGATGCGGCTGGTTTCAAACCCCAGAAAAGGCGGGCCCAGTGTAACGTGTTGAGTCCAGTGGAAAAAGTGGTCCGCTTTCTTTTCGTTGGTCACGGTTTCAGTAAAATAGGCTACTGATTCACCACGCCGCAGGCGGATTTCGCGGCTGAAATGCAGCCCTGCCACCGGCAGGCCCACGGCAAGCGTCAGCCCGATCTGCTGCGCCGTCGCATGCAGTTTGGTCTTCTGCCATTTGGCGGAGGGAGCCTCCCCATGGGTTGAGAGTCCTTGCGCAGCTTCTTCTTCGGACGGAGGCCCAAAGTAATCCAGGCAAATGTTGTGCCCGGAAATTCCGGAGAGCAGTTTTCCTTCATTGGATGTGCCATACGTTGCAGCGTGTTTTTCCGCACGGTATTGGGTGGGCTCGATGGTTTTCCAAGGCGGAACCCAGAGCGGATTCAGAACGGGCAATCCCGTGCTGGCTAGAAACTGAAATTCCGCAATATGGCCGCCCCCCGGCAAGGTTACCATTTGAATCAGGTCATTGCTGAGGGTGTAGGCTTCACGATCGTTCCATTTTGTCTTTAGACAAGCAAGTTTCGTGGTCATTAGGGTGTTTTCCTTTTCGCGCTCAGGAGTTTCTCCGCTTGCGCCGCCAGAGATAATGCCCCACTACTTCGCCGCTGGCAAGCCCCCTTCCTGGAATGCCATTCCGCCAATTGCCATTGTGATTCCCCCATCCGCAGTGATCGCCGCAGCGGTGATAAAGGAAGCCAGATCGCTGGAGAGAAATACCGCAACCCTGGCAACTTCCTCCGGCTGCGCCATCTTTCCGCGCATGTGAATCCGATCCAAGGCTGCCATCGTGGCTTCAGGATCGGGAGTTTGTGAAGCCGACCAGCGGATCATGGGCGTGTCAACCGCACCCGGCAACACGCAATTGGCACGTATGTTCTGTTTGGCGTAATCGAGAGCCACGCTGCGGGTTAGTCCAAGGATGCCGTGCTTGCTGACGACGTAATGAACGGAGTTGCTTTGGGCGGCGCCTGACTGTATTGAGCCCATGTTCACAATGGCCCCGCCGCCACGCTTGATCATTTCCGGAATAGCATGTTTACACATCAGAAAGGCGCTCTTGAGGTTGACGGCCAGCACGAGGTCCCAATCTTCTTCGGAGGCGGTGGTGGCGGTGCCATAACGCTGAATGCCTGCATTGTTAATCAGGATGTCGATGCCGCCCAGCTTTTTTGCGATTTTGGCGACGCTACTTTTAACCTGGGCGCTCTTACTGACGTCAAAGGAGAAGAACTCGGCCCGTCCACCGAATTGGCGCAACTCCTTTACGGCGGCCCTCCCGGCTTTTTCATTCAAGTCGACGACGGCTACGTCAGCATGACGTTGCGCAAATTCCCGGGAACACGCCAGGCCAATTCCCGAAGCCCCGCCGGTAACAACCACAACTTTGTTCTTAAAATCCATGGTGTGGTGGTCTCCTTTTTGCCAAGACTCATCGTCCCTTGTTTGAAGCAACACGCAAAACCTAAGATTTCGCGCTTTGTCCCAAAGCCGCGTTTGCGGTGTACGAATGCGGCCCACATTCTAACGCTGTAAGTGCTTGACGTCCTCAGGTTTTTTGACCACGCCCCCAAAACGACGGATAGCACCATCCGGTTACATTACAGAAGCCGTCCGGACCTCTCCTCCTCAATGCACATGAGCGGGCATCTGGGCTAAGAGCGCGCTGGCGCCGTTCCAGAGGATCTGTACGCCGATACACACAAGCAAGAACGATGTCAGTTGCATGATCACTGTCATTCCGGTGACACCCAGAATTCTCCCCAGTCGATCGGCGAAGCCATAACAGAGATAAATGCTGACCGCCAGCAGAATGCATCCCAGAATTGCGGCCAGAATGCTCGGGATATTTAGCCCGTGATGGCGCGGGACATTTGCACCCAGCGTGATTGCGACCGAAATCGAACCGGGTCCCACGGTGAGGGGTAGCGTCAAGGGATAAAAGGCGTAATGGAATGGATCCGTGGGCTCAATGCTCCGCTTGACTCCCTTTTGGTCAACGATGCTGCCCTGTTTGAGCAGTGTCCAGCCAGTGGAGATCACGATTAGACCACCGCCCACTTGGACCACGGGCAGTGAAATCCCAAAAAAGGAAAGAATGTGCGTTCCGATAAAGTACGATCCAATAAGCAGGAAAAAGCTGTTCACTGCAATCCGCCACGATAGTGCCCGGCGAGTATCTGAGGAGTATTCCCTTGTCATCGCCAGGAATATGGGGCTTCCCCCCAGCGGGTCCACAATGGGAAACAGAGCACTGACAACCAGGAACAGACTTTTTGCAGCTTCCGCCATACCGATTCTCCCCGCATCATGCGCCAGGCCTTGTCGGAGGCGCAATGGCCACCGCCGCAGTTCCTGAAGGAATATTCCTGCGGTTTAAGTGGAGCACCCGATTTTACTACATCGGCAAGCGTGGCGGGCATACCGGCTCTAGGCATGGGCCGAGGGCCTGGCATCACGCGGTCGAAGATACCAATCGATGGCGTCGTCATCAGCAAGCCTTTCCGGTTCTTGAGCGGATTCAGGGTGAGTCGTCCTGAATACCGCCAGAAAATCCGTGGACAACTTTTTCACGACCGCGGGATGCTGCTCCGCCACGTTGTGAAATTCGCCCGGGTCGGCCTTGAGATCGTACAGGCGCACATACCGGCCCGGCGTGGGATTGTCAGTAATATAGCCATCGGTGCGGGCCCGACGTCCGCTGCAATGGATAAACTTCCATTCCGTTGTCCGGACGCACACTTCTTCATTTTCCAGATACTCGCTGAAGATCTCCTCGCGTGGTTTCTGGACGCGCTTGCCCTCGGTATAAGCCCGGAGACTCTGGCCGTGATTCAGGTCGAAGCGTTCGGCATCGAGCAGATCCAGGATGGTGGGACCGACATCAACGGATTCTGTGAAATCCTTCACTACGTGATTTTGTGCGATCCTGCCGGGCCATCTCATGATCAGCGGCACGCGCAAGGCAGGCTCAAAGCAGGTATGTTTTTCAATGCGACCATGCTGGCCAAGGCAATAGCCATGATCAGCCATGTAGATGACCAATGTAACTTGTTCCAGCCCCAGTTCGTTGAGCTTGGCCAGCACCTTGCCGACATTTCTGTCCAGGAATGAGACGGAAGTGTAATAGGCGGCGTTGATGCCTTGCTTATCCGTTGCTGTGAGATCGCGGAAAATCAGCGGAATCTGCGCGGGATCTTCCGGGCCCAGCGCAGGGAGGGGAAAGCTTTCGGGGTCGAAGCGACCGCGGTCTTCGATGGGGAAATCATAGGGGGAATGCGGCTCCTGGAAACTCACCCACAATGCAAATGGGTCGCTTCGGTGTTCAGTCAGGAACTGGCAGGCTCGTTCGGCCGTCCAAGTACTCTTCATGCCCGCCTCATACCGGGGGAAGGGAAGATCGTCAGCATTCAGCCAGGTGCGCGCCGGATCCTTGAAAGGTCTCCACACGGGTTTGGTACGAATGCCCTCTGGCACATGCTCCGGGCCCACGTCCTGAAGCCACAGCTTCCGGACAACATCTTCCGTGCAGGCGGTCTGGAAGCCGTGCAGGCCGGGAACGCCGGGCTGATTGAAATGCATCTTTCCAAAGACCGCAGTAGCATATCCCGAGGCGGCGAGGTTTTTGGCGAGCGTTGGCTTGCTTTCATTCAAAGGCGTGCTGAGGACGGTGACCCCTGACGAGTGCGGCAATTGCCCGGTCAAAATCGACTGGCGTGAGGGGGTGCAAACGGGGGAGTTGCAGTAGTTGGCGGCAAAGCGCGTTCCCTGAGATGCCAGATGGTCCAGGTGCGGGGTAATGGCTCGCCGGTTGCCGTCGGCTCCGAGGACATAACCCGCGTGATCGTCGGCGATGATATACAGTAAATTCGGTTTGCGATCCGAGGCACGCGCCACCGATCCGCGAGCGCTTCGCGTAAGAAATCCGGAAGCCGCTCCCGCCAGTCCACCCAGGAAGTTTCTTCTCGTTTGCATTAGAAAACGTCCTCTCTATGCAGCAGCACCGATTCTTCTAAAATACATAACTAGCTTTATTTTCATCAACATCGTGGAAAGGTCCATGTAAGTCATTTGTTTTCATGAACATCGTGGAAGAGCTAAAAGTGGACATTTTTACACCACTTGTTTTCAATAACTTATAGGGATTTTTGGGCAAATTTTTTTCCTTTTTTTCACCACTGCGGCCGGCACTTGGAGGTGAGTTATGTCATTTGTTTTCAATTACATCGATTTCTGTTGGAATTTCCAGTTTCGCAGCTATCTCTTTTATTATCTGAAACATCGTGGAAAGCCGCAGTTTTTTCTCTCCCAGGATTTCGATTTTGTGCCTAACTCCTTTTGCTCTCATGAGATACGATTCAAGGACAAATTGGCGTAAAACGAACAACCCTTTTATTTTCTAATACATCGTGGAAGGCCGCATTCTTCCTTTCGCAAGAAATCCTATTCTCAGGCCCAACTCCTTCTGGAAGAATAGGATACGATATCGGGCATTTCGGCCCTAAACACCTAACTCCCTTTAGTTTCTGACATATCGTGGAAAGACTGAAGATTCCATATCATTTCCCCTTTCAGGAAATCCGGGTATTTCCCAGGGTTTTTGCGGCGAAGTGTGGTCATTCAACAGCCCACAAGGCCAATAGGGATCGAGTGGTAAGGCTTCAATCTTCGACTCGCTACATGCCTGGTTGTTCTTTGCTCCCCCTTGCCCGCCGCATTGCCGCGACCCTTTCGTTAAGGACTATGAGTGGCCAGCCGGACCCGCCCTCAGTTTAGTTTACCACTGTTATTAGATTTGTCAAGTCCAAAATAAGATGATAGCGTAAATAATATGATTCGGGGCAAATTGTCCGGCTCCCTGTCTAGTGTGGTGTCCCACGTATTAAATGACAATGGCATCAAGCAAGGACCCCCTCACCCGGCCCGCCCCGGCTGATGAAAGCGCCGGACGCGTGCCACCCTCTCCCCCAATGTGGGCGAGGGCAGTAAAATCAGCCCTTCCTTCTCCCCCAACGGGGGTGAGGGGGGCCTTGCAACACACCGTCGTCAAGAATTACGCGGGACACCACACTTGACAATTAATCTGGACAAATTCGCGGGACAAATCCACGGGAAACATTGCCAATGAGCGGATTTCCCAACTTCGGTGGAAGGGCGAGACATGGTCCCCGCCCTTTTGTCCGATCGTGAAGTACCACGACGCTCACCTATAGTCAGAACTGGTATCGTAGCGCGAACTCAAAAATGCGTGGATCAAGGCAGCGGTGTCAATCCACTCCATAGCCGTTTGGGGAACTTGCACCCTGCCATCAACATAATTTTGCTGGGTCGCCAAACCCCGATGAGGAATTTGCAGCCCGGGGTTTTGCGAAAACCTGCTTTCGATTATGCTCAGGATGGGTCGGGTCGTACTGAAGGAAGAATCGGAAGCGAGGAGGGCTGGCGGCATGAATGGGCTTCTTTCCGTTCTGGTTTTCGTTTCGTGCGCGATGGCTTTGGCGGCGCAGTCTGTGGACGAAAATTCCACGGCGGCGCGCCGGGCCCGCTTGAAGTCGGCGCTCCGCGATGAGTGGGAATATACGTTGCGCACCAGTCCTGAGTTCGCCACATCGGTTGGCGACAATCGATACAACGACCGCCTCAGTGACTATTCGGAGGAATCTCACGCCAGGCAAGTGGAGCACGCGCGGCAGGCGCTTCAGGTTTTTGAATCGATTGACACCACCGGTTTTCCTGAGCCGGAACGCTTGAACAAGGAACTGATGATTCGCGGCTTGCGCGAGCAGATTGAAGGGGCGAAATTCAAGGACTGGGAAATGCCCGTTGACCAGATGAATGGATTGCACCTCGGGCTCGCCAGTTTGCCCTCCGGCACAACCTTCCGCTCGGTTAAGGACTATCAGGATTACATCGCGCGCTTGCACCAAATTCCCCGCGTGTTGGATCAAGCCACAACGAACATGCGTTCCGGCCTGCACGATCACTTGATTCCACCCCGTTACCTTTTGGAAAAGGTTGTCCTTCAAACCCGGGACATCGCAGGCAAATCGGCGGAGGCGAGTCCGTTCTCTGGGCCCGTTCGAGACTTTCCCGCAGGCATATCCGGCGACGATCAAAAGTCATTGCGTGACGCGGTGATCGCTGTGGTCAGCAAAGAAGTTGCACCAGCTTATACCCGTCTGGCGGATTTCCTGTGCGCTGAGTATACCCCGCAGGGCCGCATCGAATATGGCGTTTGGGCGCTGCCCGACGGCGACGCTCGCTATCGCTTCTATGTCAAACAAATGACCACGACGGAATTGAGCCCGGAGGAGATTCATCAACTGGGGCTGAAGCAGGTGGCGGAGATTGAAGCCGAAATGCTGAGGATTGCACGCGAGCAGGGCTTCAACGATCTGCCGAGTTTCAATGAGCATATTCGCCGTGACCAGAAGTTGTACGGAACTTCAGGATCGCAGCTTTTGGCTTTGTACAAGCACTACACAGATCAGATGTACGCCAAGCTTCCGCAGCTATTTGGCCATTTGCCCAAGAATAAGCTGGAGGTTGTGCCCATGGAGGCGTTTCGCGCGGCGGATTCAGTCCCGGCGGATTACTCCATTGGAGCGGGTGATGGCTCGCGCCCAGGACGCATCAACGTTAATGAATACGATCCCACCCATCGCCTGCTGCTGAACGTGGAAGCCATCGCTTACCATGAAGGCATTCCCGGCCACCACCTGCAATTCTCCATCGCCCAGGAACAGGCCGAGCTGCCAGAGTTCCGCCGGTTTGCTTACTTTAACGCCTACTCCGAAGGTTGGGCCTTCTACGCAGAGCGATTGGGGAAGGAAGTTGGCTTTTATCAGGACCCTTACAGTGAGTATGGTCGACTGGAAAATGAGATGTGGCGCTCCGTTCGTCTGGTGGTGGATACGGGTGTGCACTCAAAGCATTGGTCGCGGCAGCAGATGGTGGATTTCTTCCGTCAGCATACCGCGATGGACGAGCCCAATATCGAGACTGAAGTGGACCGCTACATCGCCTGGCCGGGGCAGGCGCTGGCTTATAAACTCGGACAGATGAAGATCATTGAACTGCGTGAGCGCGCCAAGCAGCAACTTGGCCAGCGGTTTGATTTGCGCGCCTTCCACGACGCGCTGCTGGCAGATGGCCCACTGCCTTTGGATGTTCTTGAGGCAAACATGAATCGATGGATCGCGGAGCAAGAAAGTGGGTTATCACATTAACGCGGTCGGGAGGGCATTTTGAATAGTCTCACCACCGCCCCGGACGCCTATTCAAGTGACTTGTGAAAACGCAGGACACTGATCGTGAGCAGGAGCGTGGCAATACCCGCGAGGGCTGCAATTTCAGGCCAAAGGACGTTCAGCCCCGAGCCTTTCAAGTAAACGCCGCGCAGAATCACCATGACGTGGAGCAAGGGGTTGGCGTAGCTCATCCTTTGTAGGAAAAGCGGCATGCTGGCAATGGGAGTGCCGAACCCGGAGAGTGTGATCATCGGCATGGTGAAGAAAAAGGAAGCGATCATGGCCTGCTGCTGATTCTTGGAGACGGTGGAAAGAAACAACCCCAAGCCCAGAGCCGCCAGAATGAAAGCGATCAGTCCAACGATGAGCACCCCCACGCTACCGCGGAAGGGCACCCCGAACCAGAATGTGCCCACCAGGGCGATCAGGGTGGCGTCCACGCAGCCGACGGTGAAGAAGGGAATGGTCTTCCCCAGAATGAATTCCCACCGGCGAATGGGAGTCACCATGATCTGTTCCAGCGTCCCAATCTCCCGCTCCCGTACCACGGCGAAGGCGGTGAGCATCATGACCAGGATCAGCATGACGTTGCCAATGACCCCGGGAACAAAATACCACTGGCTTTCCAGCCCCTCGTTGAACCATGGGCGAACCTCCAGGTCCACTTGCGGAAGTGATGAAACCAGTTGCGGAGATGTCCGCTGCATCCGGTCGATCTGATAGTCGCGGCTGAAGGAAGCGCCAATCTGATCGAGATAACCCAGAGCGACCAGCGCAGTGTTGGAGTTGGAACAGTCCACCAATACCTCGACGTCGGCTCCCTGGCCATTGCGCAGGCGCTGTGCAAAGCCGGAATCGATTTCCATGGCCATCAGGATATCGCCACGATCAAGGCCTTCACGAAGGTCCGCGGGCCGGGCGGCGTATTGGTTCAGGTGAAAATAGCGGCTGGAAGAAAATCGCGCCACCAACTCGCGGCTTTCCTGGGTATTGTCAAGGTCAAGCACCGAAAGGGTCACGTTCTTCACATCCAGAGTGGCGGCGTAACCGAACACCAGCATCTGAATAAGGGGCGGACCAAAAAGCAGCCAACGCATCTGCGGCGCCCGCAGCGTTTGGATGAATTCCTTCTTCACCATGTGGCCGATGCGTCGGAATGCGGCTACTAAATTCATTCTAGCCTCTTTTGGAAAGCGCGTGTGGCCCGGATGATCAGGACCGTGGCGATAATTCCCAAGCCGGCGATGTCTCCCGCCAACAGGCGCACTGGGGTACCTTTAAGAAAAACATTCCGCAGGATCGAAACGTAATAGCGCGCCGGCAGGATGCGTGTGATCCATTGCACAACAACGGGCATCTGGTCGATGGGAAAGATGAAACCCGAAAGCAGGAAAGTAGGCAGCAGCGTAACCAGCAGCGCCATTTGGCTTGCCCCAAGCTGTGACTTGGACGTGACTGAAAATAAATACCCCAATGACAGCACGACAATCAGGAATAACGCTGAGCAGGCAAACAACACTGGCCAGCTTCCCCGAAAGGGAACGCCAAACCACCAGATCGCGGCGCCGGCACAGAGCGCGGTATCCATTATCCCGATGAAAAAGTAGGGGATCAGTTTTCCGGCCTGAATTTCCAGCTTGCGCACCGGGGTGGCGATTAGCTGTTCCATGGTGCCACGCTCCCACTCGCGCGCAATGGTCAGCGAGGTGAGGAATGCGCCCACCACGGCCATCACCATGGCGATCACACCCGGCACGATGTTGGACATGCTCTCCAGGTCTTCATTGAACCATGTCCGCGGCTGGAAATTGATATTGGGCGCAACAGGAGGCAGGCCGTGGCGTTGCTGCCAATCGATTTGCACACCCTGGGAGTAGGACTGGACGATGCTTAGTGCATAGCCCATGCCAATGCTGGCGGTGTTGCTATCGCTGGCATCGAGGAGAGCTTGCACCTGAGCCTGCCCACGGGAGTGGAGGTCCTCTGAGAATTGCGGCGGCACCACCACGGCAATGGTGCAGGCGCCGTGGTCGATCCGCCGGATGACATCGTCATAATTATTCGCAACATGGACGATATTGAAGTATTCCGTGGCTTGGAAATGCTTCAGCAGGTCCTGACTGGTCTGCGATGCGTCGCGGTCATACACGCAGAGGGGAATGTGTTTGATGTCCAGATTGACGCCGTAGCCGTAAATGACAAGCTGCACAATCGGCATGGCGAAGATCACCAGCAGGCTGAGAGGATCGCGCATGATCTGGATGACTTCCTTACGCATGATGGCGAACGTGCGGCGCAGGTTCATGCGGCTCTCCCCGGTTTGGCTTCACGCGCGGTCGTGAGGGCTACGAATACATCCTCAAGGCTCGGTTGAATCTGTTCCAGTTTGCCCAGCTTCAGCCCGTGGGCCTCCAGCGTGGCGCGAATTCCGGGTGCCGCAGCCATGGCATCGGCCACCGTCGCATGAAGACTGTTGCCAAACACCGCCGCGTCGTGCACTCCCGGGGCGGCGCTTAGTGCTTCCAGTCCTGGCCCCAGCGGCTCGCACTCCACCAAAAGGATTTGGCCCTTCATGGATTGAGTTTTCAATTCTGTGGGCGTGCCCGTGGCCACGATGCGACCGCGATCGATCAGCACCAGACGATTGCAGTATTCCGCCTCATCCATGTAGTGTGTGGTCACGAACACCGTGATGCCCTCACTCACCATCTGTTGAATCAATTCCCAAAATTGGCGGCGGGATACGGGATCGACCCCCGAGGTCGGCTCGTCAAGAAAGACAATCGGGGGGCGATGCAGCACGGCGCAACCCAATGCCAACCTCTGTTTCCAGCCCGCGGCCAGGTCGCTGGTGGGGGTTTGCTCGCGGCCTTCCAATCCAGCCATGTGCAGCGCCCAAGCCAACCGTTCCGGAAGGATCTTTGCCGGAACGCTGTACAAACCGGCGAAAAAACGTAGGTTTTCAATAACTCTCAAATCGTTATAGAGCGAAAACTTTTGCGACATGTAGCCAATCTGCTGGCGGACAGCCTCAGGCTGTTTGGCGACGTCAATCCCCGCCACCAGGGCGCGGCCGGAGGTGGGCCGGAGGAGGCCGCAGAGAATTCGGATGGTAGTGGACTTGCCCGCGCCATTAGGGCCGAGGAAACCGAAAATTTCACCGCGATGTGCTTGAAAAGAGATGCTGTCAACCGCTACAAATGCACCAAAGCGCTTGGTAAGGTTTTCGACCACCACGGACGTTTCGTTTGCATTCATGAGGATTTCGATCCTACCGCAGCTTTCGGTTCGCTCTCAACGGCCGACACGAACAGGTCTTCAATCGACGCGGCAACAGTCTGGATGGAGTCATAAGCGACGCCAGCCGAATCCAGTCGCGTGCGCAAATCCGGTAAGCGGAGTGAGGCGTCATCCACAAACAGGTGAACGCGGTCACCCACCAGCAGGGCGCTTCGCACACCGGGAGCGCCCGCAAGCGCGGTGCGCACCTTCACGGGCTGCTCCGCATGCACCGCCAGAATTTCGCCAGGAAATTTCTTTTTCAGCTCTGCCGGCCGGTCGCAGAAGAGCATCTTTCCGTGATGCAGGAGCCCCACGCGATGGCAGCGCTCGGCTTCGTCGAGGTAAGATGTGGAAGCGAGAATTGCCACCCCTTCGGACAGCAGCGAATACAGAATGCGCCAGAAATCCCGCCGCGACACAGGGTCGACCCCGTTGGTCGGCTCGTCGAGCAGCAGTACCTTCGGGGTGTGGATCAGCGCGCATACCAAGCCGAGCTTTTGTTTCATCCCGCCGGATAGGTTTCCGGCAAGCCGGGTGCGGAAATCAGTGAGGCCCGCGGCCGCCATAAGTTCTTCGGAGCGCTGTAAGCGTTGCTTGCGTTGCACACCAAAGAGATCGGCGTAAAACCGCAGGTTTTCATCCACCGTGAGGTCTTCGTACAGGCCGAATCGTTGGGACATGTAACTCAGCAACGACTTCGCGCCTTCAGGATTGTGCACCACGTCGCAGCCGGCAATCGTCGCCGTGCCTGAATCCGAGTCCATCACCCCTGCCAGTATCCGCATCGTCGTGGTTTTCCCGGCGCCGTCCGGCCCCACCAATCCGAAGATCTCGCCCGCATTTACATCAAAGGTCAACCCGTCGACAGCCCGAACTTCACCGAAGTGTTTGCTCAGGGCAGAAACTGTAATGGCGGGAGACGGGCTCATAATATTCAGGCTATTGAAACTTGATTTCGACATCGGCCGGCATCCCCGGCTTCAGCTCGTGATGGGGACTGTCCACGTCTACTTTGACTCGATAGACCAGTGTTACTCGTTCCTTCTCGGTCTGAACGCTCTTGGGAGTGAATTCGGCTTCCGAGGAGATGAATGAAATGCGGCCAGGATAAGTCTTGTCAGGAAATGAATCGGTGTGAATGTTGACGATTTGGCCCAGATTGACTTTGCCGAGGTCTGTCTCTGGCACATAGACGCGCACCCACAAATGATCGAGGTCGCCAAGGGTCACAATGGGTGTGCCGGGTGAGACCACTTCACCCAGTTCGGCCTGCCGCACCAGAACCACTCCACTAAATGGCGCACGCAGCACTGTGTAAGCCAGCCTTATGTGGGACAGGCTGACCACCTGGTCCGCTTGGTGAACACTGGCACGGTCAACTGCCAATTCCTCCTTGCGTGTTCCTTCCACCAATTCGTTATAGATTTGCTGCGCACGATCATAAGTATCCTGCGCGCGCGTAACGTTGGTGGCGGCCTGGTCGCGCGTTTGCCCCGGGATTTCATCCTTTTTGTAAAGTGCCTCATACCGTGCGTAATCCTTTTTCTTTTGATCCAGGTCTGCCTGAGCATCGAGCATCGCGAGCTTGGCGGCCTCAATGTCCTGTGGGCGGCTGCCCGCAAGACCAAGAGAGAGTTGGCGGGCGCGCTGGCGGGCGGTGGCATCATCAACTGCCACCTGTTGCCGGTAGTCCTCGTTGTCGAGCCGCGCCAGCAGATCGCCGGCTTTCATCGTCATACCTTCATCCACGGGCAGGTCAACAATGCGTCCCGTTACCTTGAAGCTCACCAGACTCTCGTGCGCCTCGATATTTCCAGAGAGTTTGAGAATGTTCGTGGCCGTGGGCTTGCGATACCACTGGGGATGGAAATAGATCACTGCGCCAGCAATTGCCAGTAACAGTAGAAGCGGAATAACACGTTTCATAGCAGTATTACCTCTTCCCATGAACTTCACACCGCCGCGCCTTAAGGCTCGGGGAGGTATGTCTGGTAGCTTTTTTCGGTTCCGCCCAACGAACGCGCGAGTGCCATGACGGCATCGGCATGCCGCGCCAGGGCCATGATGCGGTCGTCCTGCGCGCTTGCAAGGCTGGACTGTGCCGTCACCACTTCTATGTTGTCGGTCACCCCGTTACGGAAGCGGTCCTGCGCCAGGCTTAACTCCCGTTCTGCGAGATGCAGGGCCGCTTCGGTGACGGTCACTTGATTCTCGCTGGATTCGAGGTCCAGCAAGGCCTTGCGCAGTTCCTGCTCAATTTCGCGGTTGAGGTCGTCAATTTGTGCGTTCAGGCGTTCCATCCGGCTTTGAATCTCCGTCTTCTCGCCGGCCCGGTCGCGGTCAAACAGCGTTACCGTAAGCGTTCCCTGAACCTCGCCCGTTCCCGCCATGGAATTGAAGCCTCGCCCAATCGCACCATAGTCGCCATTCACCGAAAGGGTGGGAAGGTAGCGGGCCCGAGAGGCTTTGAGTTGCTCGACGTATGACTCGCGCTGCTTAAGGAGCGCCGCATAATCGGACCGTGCTTCGAGAGCGGTGTGCAGCGACTGCTCCGCGTCGGCCGGATCCACATGATGGAATTGCAACGGCTCCGCCAGATCCAGAGGGGTGCCGGGGGACAATCCAAGGAAATGTGCAAGTGCCAGCAGTGAGGTTTGATAAGTGTCGCGTGCCACCAATAGGGTTTGCTGGTCACGGGCCAATTGTACCTGGGCGCGAATCTCGTCCACGGCGGTTGCCAGCCCCTGGGCGTGTTGGTCGCGGGCCAACTTTTCCAGGGCTTGCGATGTGGTCACGCGAGAGTCCGCTGCTTCCACTTCAGCAACGGAAGCTTGAGCGTCGAGATACAGCCCTGCTGCTTGCCGGATCACCAAGTCGCGGGCGTCCTGATAGTCGAGTTTGGCTGCCTCCTCTTGCTTTTCGCTGGATTTCCAGCTGTGGTAGGAGCGCCGGTCAATCAGTGATTGGTTTGCTGAGACGCGAAAGTCATAGTGGGAGAATGGTCCCACGACGGCAGGTACACCGGGGAAGGAGATTCCGAGCGCGCCCAAATCAATATTTTGGAGATTGGCCAAAGCGTCGGCGTTGACGTGTGGAAGTAGGGAAGCCAGGCGGCGCGCGCGCGTGCCTGTAAGCCCCTCAACCTGCGTGTTGGCAACAAGCACACTGAGGTTTCGCTTCAGCGCCAAACCAATCGCACCCCTCAGTGTCAGGTGTTGGGGGGCGGGTTGCTGCGCCCTTGCGGGAGCGCCACCCGCAATCGAAAAAGCCACAAATAACGTCACCCACCTTGCACTCGACCGCATGGAACTTCTCCTTTGCCACACCGCCATAATTAACTCACGGTCTTCAAACGGTTTGTTTCCGAAGACTGTCCAGTAGAAACTCCAGGTGCGCCTGGCTGTAAGCGTCCAGATCGAGGCGGTGGCGTTGCCCATGAAGGACTTTCCAGACGATGGCCAAAACCCCCGGCGCCGCCAAAAGTTGAGGGAATTCCACGGCTGCAGTCTTGTGGAATTCCCCCGAAGCAATTCCTTGCGTGAGCACGTGTCGAATGGCCTTCATTCCTGGAGCTATAATTTCGCGATGGTAGATCTCCGTAAGCTGAGGAAACCTGCCGCCTTCGGCGATCAGCAGGCGTACGATAGCGCAAACCTTGTCACTCCTCACAATCTGGCCATACATGCGGGAAAGTAGCTCGCGCAGCAACTCCCCCGCCTTTCCCTCAAAATCTCCGGCGATAGCATCAAACCGCTTTTGCACCAGGCTTCGTACCACTGCCCGGAAAAGCTGCTCCTTGTCGCGGAAATAGAGGTAAATCGTTCCCTTTGCAACGCCTGCCTGGCGGGCGACATCGTCGATGCGGGCAGCTTCGTACCCATGGGCCGCAAAGACCTCAAAGCCAGCATTTAGGATCTCCGCCTGGCGGTGGAGTTTTTGTTCCTGCCGGCGCGGGGATGGTTTGCTGACCTTCCCCCGCCTGGAAATTAGTCCCTTCACTGGTTTCTCCCCAACATGACTGAACGTTCAGTCATTGTTTACAATTCAGAAGAATAGCGACGATGCGATGCATTGTCAACTCTTCATTGCGTTCAACGAGGCGAGTCGCCTCATGCCCGTGCATAGCGAAGACTACAAAGACGGCCGCCACTCTGTTCTTCCCGGGATGGGGCATTTGTTCGTGCGGGTGCGGGGAGGGTTCGGTAGTTTTCCCCCGCCTGGCATTCAGTCGCTTTATCGTCCCATCCAATTTGCCGCCGTTTTTGCGCGTACTCTTCTGGCGGGATGGGAATGCGCCATATCCATCTCTCCCGGGAAAGCTTGCGGATGCCCAAAGCGCGAGTTGGGTGGCCGATAAGAGTCCGGACTCGCTGTTCTCCAAGGGGGTCAAACCCGCTGCCGTAAATGTGGCGGGTCGGGGAGTGGCTGCCTTGGCTGGCGCCGCCGGGCCTTACGTCCTCATTAGAAGCGCGGCATGGCTGTGGTGGATCGCGGGACGGCCTACCAGCTCGAACCCGGCGTGGAGTGCTGTCTCCAGTTCGGTCTCGAAATTCGCCGTTGTCACATGTCCGGCAGGCTCGGCAAAGAGTAGTCCCGCCCCCGGCTTCGAGGCCATCGCGACCTCTGCGAAAAAAGTACCGGCAGCCGGAACTTCATGCACCAGGGCAAACGCCAGGGTAAATTCGATGGTGCCCGAGAGGTTCGTAATCCCCATGATGGTGGGGGTTGCGACCCGCGTCTCGATGCGGTCCAGAAGGCCCACGCGGGCTGCGCGAGCCTTCAGCCTGGACAGCATACGCGGCTGAATGTCCACGGCCACGACGCGCCCGGTGGGGCCGACCAGGCGGGCGAGTTCGAGCGTGAAGAAGCCCATCCCCGGCGCAGGTTCGAGCACGGTCATGCCTTCTCGAACATACGGGGCGAGCACCTTTCGCGGATCTTGCATGAGCTGCCGCAGCGGGCTGGCCAGCAGATATCCTAACCACCAGGGGCAAACACGTTGCGTCATGATCTCCCCCGTCCGGGTTCGCCTTTCATGGATCAAGCCTTGGGCGCGGCAAGTGAAGATCCAAAGGAACTCAACGGCAGGCCGCTGCCGACTTACTCAGTCCGGCGGATGATCGCGAACCACATCTTCTTATTCACAAATTCATCCGGAAACGCGGCCGCGAATGCCGGATTCACCTTGCCTCCCACCGACTCCAGCGATTCGACATCCCAATCATTTTTGAAGGCGGCGTACAATTCCTGCCGGGACACTCCACCCCCCGGCCACGTTGGGTCGTCATTGAAACTGAAAAGGAAGAGTCGTCCGCCCGGCATAAGCACATGCGCCAACCCCTGCACATAGCGCTGCCTTTCGGCTCCGGCGTAGATGTGAAATAAGCCACTGTCGATCACGCTGGCGAATCGCTTGTCCCACTCGCCCAGGGTCATGGCGTCTTTGATCAAAAACTCCACGGCAATGCCGCACTCCTTGGCCTTGACCCGAGCGCGCCGGATCGCCTCTTCTACAAAATCGATCCCTGTAACTTGCTCGCCTCGAGCGGCAAAGAAGAGTGACGTGCCACCTGTGCCACACCCGGCGTCGAGTACAGGACTCACAACCCATTCAGCGATAGTCACAAAGGGGGGTTGCGGTTTGCCGATATCCCAGGGCGGGTTTGTTTCCGCGTAGATTTTCGTAAAGCCAGCGTGGGCTGATGGGTAATTATTCATGGCGGATGGGTCACACTTCATGAACGATTCTCCTTTATGGTGGGAGCCACATTCTTGTCTGGACTTGCACTGCGGGTGGCTAAAGAGTCCCGAGCGTTGATCTCAGCATTCCTCGACCGACCTGTTAGGAGCACTGAATGTTTCTGTAATGTTACGGATTAGCGCCATTTTCACGCCTTACCGCGACGAACGGGTCACAAGGGCGCCCATTGGTGAATACATTCATCGTCCCGGGGGATTGGCCACTCTTGCTACTACTCCCTGGGTGCGGCGGCGGCGGGCGGGGCAGGCGTGGACCCAAATGGACCGCAGCCACGGCGCATTCCGGCCCGGAATCTCTCGCGTTCTTCCGGCGTCATTTGTTCCCATCGTTCTATCATGCGCTGGCGCCAGTGCCCGCCAAAGCCGGGCCTGCCGTGGAAGCCACCAAAGAGAATTTTGCTCAAAATCAGCAATCCCACGGCTTGCCAAACGGTGATTGTGTGGAGGCCGAATAGTGGAGGCATGAGATGGTTCCAAAGCCCCATAACCACAAAGCTGAACACCGTTGCCGCCACTGCAACCATCACCAGAATTTTCAAACCGCGTAATATCCAATGCCTTTTCATGATCTCAATACCTCATCCTTTCTTGAATTCGTCGTACATTGCCTGCAATCGACGCCGCAGGTGGAGCACTGCGTAGTGCTTTCGGGAGAGCAACGTATTGACGCCCAGTCCCGTTGATGCGGAAAGTTCGTTGAAGCTCCGGCCCTCCAATTCGTGGGCGACAAACACCTCGCGCTGTTCCTCTGGCAGTTCATCCAACGCGGCATCGATTTCATCCATCACGACCTCACGTGTGTAGAGTGCTTCCGGACCTGCGTCAGGCGAGGGCAGAACCTCTTCCCACGGGAACCTCTCTCCCTCTTCATCCCCCGTGAATAGACTGCTCTCCGCCGCAACTGGCTTCCGCTTGCGAAACCTGTCAATGATGCGGTTCCGCGCCACCCGGAACAGCCATGCTCCCACCTGTTCCACTGGCTTCATCAGCCGATACGCTTGCACGAGCTCGTAGAAGACTTCCTGAAGAATATCCTCCGCTTCGCCTTCGTCCAACACGCGTTTGCGGATGAAGTTGCGCAGACGGGATTGTTCCCGCTCGACATCTTCGGTGATGCGTCGATTTTGCTCGTCGGTCATGAAGGTAATGCTCAGCGCGTCATTCATCCACTAGGGTAGACGTACCAGTGGCCCCGATATTTTATGGCACTTTCCCAGCACAACTAACCTCTGATAATATTAGCAAGTCGGGTATGAAAACAACTTATGACGGGTGGAATGCGCAGGAAATCAATGTCCTGAGCCGACTCACACCTCGCCATAAGACCCGAGATGCATTGCACGACCTTGAGGAGGCACATATGAAGAAGGTGTGTGGAATACTTGTGGTACTGCTGGTGTTCTCGGTTGTGACCTGGGCCCAGCCTGCTGGGGGCCACGGTGGAGAACATGGGGGTCAGGTTGCGCACAGCGCTCCCAAACATGGGCCCGCGCCCGTCCCCGCTGGCAAAGGTCATCTTGCTCCAGCACATCTTTCCGACGCTGCCGGGCACCCTGAGGCTCCGCACGTTCACGCCAACGGCAAATGGATCGGGCACGATTCCGGTCCAGACGACGCCCGCTACCACCTCGATCATCCCTGGGAGCATGGGCACTTTGGCGGAGGGATTGGCCGCGGCCACGTTTGGCACTTGGGCGGCGGAGGGCCGAGCCGCTTTTGGTTCAATGGTTTCTACTTTAGTGTTGCGGGTCCGGACCTTGGTTTCTGCACTGACTGGCTATGGGACAGCGACCAGATTGTGATCTATGACGACCCCGACCACGTGGGCTGGTACCTGGCTTTCAACGTGAGGTTGGGAACCTACATTCACGTTGAGTTCCTCGGGAACAACTAGCTGAGTTACCGTCGCCACCGCCAGATTGTGGTGTTGACTAACGATTGGTCTTAACTCTTCCGATCCGGCAGGGGCCGAGCAGCGATCGATAGGCTCGGCCCCCTGCCGGCCCACTCCCAATCTCACTTCATTCATACCGCAAAGCTTTTACCGGATCGAGTTTCGCCGCGCGCGCGGCGGGATAGAGGCCGGAAACCAGACTGACGATGAGCGAGAATCCCAATGCACCCAGGACCAGCCACCAAGGCACAGACCAAAAGTTTTCCGAGGGCAGGTTTTGCCGGTGCATGTAGATGTTGGTTCCGGCATTAATCACCCTTCCGATCATCCACCCAAGTATGACTCCCACCACGCCGCCCACAATGCCCATGGCGCCGGCTTCCGCGAAGAACAACTTCTTCACATCCAGATCGCTGGCCCCCAATGCCTTGAGAATACCAATTTCGCGCCGACGTTCTAGAATAGCCATTACTAGAGTATTAATGATGCCAAGCGAGGCAACAGCAAGCGCCAGGCTCCCGAAAATGCCAAGGAAGAGGTCGAGCACTGCGAAAAATCTTTGCAAGTTACGCGAGGCATCGAGAGCGGAAAAAGCGCTGAACCCCATCCGTCGGATTGAGTCCTCCAACCGTGGCACATCGCGAGGGTTTTCCACCCGCACGCTCAACTGGGTATACGTGGGGCCGCCCAACCCGCCGGGATCACGAACATCGGACGGCTGTACCATCTGAAGTCCTTCCGCGAAATCCAACGGGATAAACGCGCGCGCCCGTCCCGGACCTCTCAGCGTATCGGGGTCGCCGGTAACGATGCCGACGATGCGCAGCGTCCGATTGTGTGGTATTACCGAAAACCCGGAAAGCATGGAGTCGTCGCTGGCGCTTGCGCCGTTCGCCGCCGGCGGGGCGACCGGCTTGGAAGGCCCTGGCGGCTGCGGGGAAGCTGCCGTCCTTCCCGATTGGCCGCTTGCTGGTGTCCTGGAGGCGACCCGCTGCGCGTAGTACATCACCAGTTCCTTGCCCAAGAGTGGCTGGAGGGCAGGGGAAGGTTCATTGGAATTTGAGGTTTCATCTGTGCCGGGTGCAAGGCCAAGCAATTCCTCTGCGAACTGCTTCTGCACAATTACTTCAGTGGAACTTCCGGAGGAGAAGAAGCTTCCCTGAATGTTCGCAAATGCCTCGCGGTCGCGAGCCGACATGGGAAGGGCGGCCACCATGGCGCGATGCGGCTTATCGTCAAAGCGCAGATGCGTCATCATGCGAAGGTCGGGAACGGCTTCAAGCACGCCCGGGAGTCTGGAAATTTCGAGGCGAGAGCCCTCATCCAGGGGACGATTGCTGTCAGTCGCGGCAGCGGCCCGGGCGCGGGGACCAAAGCCGCCATAATCACCGCGTGAGACCATCACGGTGTCGAACAGCCCGGCTCTTTCTATCCGCTGTGTGAAGAACTTCTGTAAGCCTACGCCGAGCGAAAGCATTGCCACCAGCGAAGCCACCCCCACACCAATTCCCAGCGTGGTGAGGGAATTGCGCAGCATCGATTCGCGTAAATTGCGGGCCGCAAGTTCCAAGAGGTCGGGTGTTTTCATTGGCCCTCCCCACTAACGTTGTATGCCGGATTCCGTTGGTCCGCCATCAATTTGCCGTCGGCGAGGAACAACATTCGATGCGCAAAGCGTTCAGCTAAGGCGCGTTCATGCGTCACGAGTAGGACGGTCATGCCCAGGCTCTGATTGCAATCGTGGATTCGCTCCATGATTTCGATTCCGGTGTGGCTGTCGAGGTTTCCGGTGGGTTCATCGGCCAGGAGAATGCGCGGCGAGTTCACAAGGGCCCGCGCGAGCGCCACGCGTTGCTGCTCACCGCCAGAGAGTTCCCCCGGCCGGTGCTCGAGGCGCTGACTCAACCCCACGCGGTCCAAAGCCTCACGGACTCGGCCTGCGCGCTCGCTGCGCTCCGTCTCCGCCAGGCGCAGGGGCAGTTCTACATTCTCCGCCACGGTCATGCTCGGAACTAGGTTGAATGCTTGGAAAACAATTCCTACGCTGTGCCGCCGGTAACGCGCCAGCTCTTCACTTGAGAGTTCTGCCAGGCTGCGCCCGTCAACCTGCACGTCTCCGGAGGTCGGCCGATCCAAGCCGGCAATCAGGTTTAATAGTGAGGATTTTCCCGACCCAGAACTTCCCAGCAGGGCAATGAATTCACCGCCCTGGGCAGAAAATGAAATGCCATCCACGGCGCGAATCAGGGATGTGCCCATTGTGTGGTGACGACAAACCTCCGAGGTTCGGATCGCGCCTGCTTCAGGTGAGATCATCGTTCTCATTCCAGTTTACGCCGCCGCCGGAATGGCGATGTCATATTCGCCCAGTTGCAGCGGGTACTTGCCGTATTCCCGCACCAATTTCACAACGTAATCGTAATTCTCACCGGAGATGCTATCGGGAACTGAGTGGTCCGATTGGAAGATGAACCCACCGCCTTTGGCAGCATTCAGTTTGGTGAGGACGGCGGCCTTAATCTCCTCCTTTGTTCCGTTGGCCCAAAGCACCACATCCATATTGCCGCAGAACCCCATGCAATGGCCGAACCGGCGGCGCAGGTCAACGACATCCAATCCTGCTTTGGCTTCCAGCGGATTGTAGGAGTCCACACCAATCTCAATAAGGTCTTTGAAAATCTTGCTTGCATCACCGCAGCCATGGTAGATCACTGGCAAGCCGTGCTTATGGCACTCATCGATGAGAGCCTTCACGCCGTGTTTGAAGTGCTTGCGCCAAAAGTCGGGGGAGAACAACATCCCGTTTTTATATGCGACGTCGCCCCATACCACCATACCGTCCAGCATTCCGCCCGCGGCCTTGATCTGGGCTTTCAGGATTCCGAGAGAGAACTCGTTGATGCGATCCACAAAACGCGCGATATGGTCCGGATACAATCCCATCCAGAGCAGGGTGTGTTCAGAGCCGAGGATTCGCCACAGCATCTCGTGGCCCTCGCAAACGCCCCCGAAGGCGGGGAAATCCGGATGAGACTCGCGCACACGGTCGACGAAGGCGGCGAGGTTGGGGACATATCCATCACCTACGCCATTCAGCTGGTCGTCACCGGCGTTAAAGTAGCGGCGCTCGTCCCAGGGATCATCGAACTCGAACGCCTCCATCTTTTCGATCGTGTCGGTATCAAATTTCAAATAGGCAGGCATGGGATAGTCCCGTTTTTTTTGCAAGACGGCTTCGAACCCCGTGCGCACGACCACCTCTTCATCGTTTTCCTTCAGGATTTCAAAGGGTTTGATGTGGGGATCCACGTTGGGATTGAAACTTCTCCAATCGAGATCGTAATAACGGTAGATATCGGTGTCGGGTGCAAGCCCCAGTTCACTTCGCCAGCGCTTAAGGAAGCTTCCCCAATAGAAGTCACTGATGGGAACGCGGTCAGCTTCCTCGTGGCGAAGGGTCTTCTTCATTCGATCGAGTTTTGCCAGACAGTTTTCTGAGCGTTGCATAGGATGGGCCTCCTGGGGTCGATTGGACATGCGAATCCTGACCGCACGGAACGAGGATTGCAGGGTCATCATCTCATCGGATTTACCGCGGTCAAAGGCGAAAATCCCAATCGGCAAATCTGAAATTTGAGATTGAGAATACGGCGCGGACCTTGCAGAACAATTCCGCGCCTAACTCGCCTACCGCCTACTGCTTTCTGTTCTAACCCGGGCCGTTGGGGTAGGCGGGAAGATCAGCCGGCCGCGGCGGCAGTTTCTTCGGATGTTCCATGATTTCTTTCATGACTACTTCGATGGCTTTTTCCAGTTGTGGGTCATGGCCCTTCATAACGAGGTCGGGGGTGTTATCCACTTCAATATCTGGCGCTACGCCATAATTCTCCACCACCCACTTGCTATCGAGCCCATAGACGGAAAATTCCGGCCGCGTAATGTAGCCACCGTCGAGCAGGGGAACAAAGCCGCGAATGCCGCGGACGCCTCCCCAAGTGCGCATGCCNNCGCGGACGCCTCCCCAAGTGCGCATCCCGATTAGCGGACCCAGATGATATTTCTTGAAGTAATAACTGAAAATATCGCCGTCAGATGCCGCATAAGCGTTGGTGACGCAAACCAGGGAGCCGTTAAAGACGACGTCGGGAATGGTGGAGCTGGCAAAGTTACGCGCCGAATCCATCCCCGCCAGCATGCGGCGCAGGCGCTCAAAGATGAGCTGGTCCACAAAGCCTCCGCCGTTATACCGGACGTCGATAATCAACCCCTCCTTGCGAATTTGTGGGAAGAACTGCTTGACGAAGGCATTCAGACCGTCACCTTCCATGTCGGGAATGTAAATGTATCCCACCCGCCCATCAGTGGCCTGCTCAACCTTGCGGCGGTTGGTGTTCACCATATCGAGCTGCCGCAAGTCCAATTCGCTGGAGAGGGGTTTCACCACCACGGTGCGAGCCCCCAAGACGGTGGGTTGGGAGTTGATGGTTAATGTCACGTTCTGATCAACGGTGTTCACCAACAGCTCACTGGGCGATTGCGGCGCTTTAAGCTCGCGCCCATTCACGGCGATCAGATAATCGCCTTCTTTCACCACCACTCCGGGTTCGGTGAGGGGCGAGCGCAGGCTCGCGTCCCAGTTTTCTCCTGCATAGATCTTCTTAAAGCGGTAAAGGCCGCTGGCCGCATCAAACTCATAGTCCACGCCCAGCAGGCCCAGATTGACAGGATGCAAGCTGGGATAATCGCCGCCGCCAACGTAGGTGTGGGAATTGCCAAGCTCTCCCAGCATCTCCCCGATCAGGTAGTTGAGGTCATACCGATCCGCGGCATCTTGCAAGAGGGGGGCGTAACGTTCACGTTCCCTGGCCCAATCGACACCGTTCATCGATGCCTCGAAGAAAAAGTCACGTTCCTGCCGCCATGTTTCATTGAACATCTGCTTCCATTCCGCGCGAGGATCGATGTGCATATCCATGGACGCGAGATTGAGCGCGCCATCGCCCACATGATGCGGCGTCCCGGAGGGCTTGGCGTCGATAATGCCAAATGTCTGGGCGTGGGGGCCGGGATCGTCATTACCACCTTCATCGCTTCCTGTCCCGGAGTAAAGGAGCTTGGTGCCGTCAAACGAAACCTTGAAAGAACTTGCCCCGGTCAGGAGCACTTCGTCCTTCCGCTCTTTCAGGTCGTACATGTGAATGGCGGAATGCTCACCTGGCACCACTCCGGAAAGGCCCTGGATGGGCGAGGTGGCGTAATAGACCCCATTCTTGCCTGCCTGAAGTCTAACGATGTTGGAAACCGGCATGGGGAATGCGGTCACACGATTCTGAATTCCATCCAGGTCGATGCGAAAATTCTTTGCTGCATCGTCCGCTTCTTTCTTGTCTTTGTCCGTGGATTTGTCCTGGCCTTTGGCGTCGGTGTCTTCGGTCTTCTTGCCGGCTTCATCACTCATCGGCGCAAAAGGTGAAGGCAGGTCGGCGCGCAACGTCACCAGATAAACACGATCGGCTTTTGGATCGGAAAACTCGAAATCAAAGTTGCCCTGCACTTCGTTATAGTCGCGTTGCGAGATGAAGAAGAGGTACTTGCCGCCGGGGTCAAAGGTGGCAGCAGTGCTGTTATTAAAGTTTGTAGTTACGGGAGTTATCTTCTTGTCGGCAAGCGAGTAGAGGTTGATGGTGCTGTTGCTGTTCTCCCCCTGCTTGGCGTAGGCCACCCATTTGCTGTCCGGCGACCACGTGTAGTCGGTGATGTCGTTAAACCTGCCCTGGTCAATCAAAACAGGAGTTTTCTGATCGATTTCCACGTAGAAGAGGCGCAGGTCCTTATCGGCAAATACAAGCTTCTTGCTGTCGGGGGACCAGATGGGAGGCATGCGCGCCATTTTGCCATCCGTGGTAATGCGCGTTTCATTGCCCATGCCGTCCTGCGGTGTAATGTAGATCTCCTCTTCGCCGCTGCGATCGGAAAGGTACGCGATCCATTTGCCATCCGGCGACCATGTGGCGAATTTCTCCCGGATGCCGGGTGTTCGCGTGAGATTGCGAATGCTGCCATCTTTGGCGGGGACGGTGAAGACGTCGCCTCGGGTGGTTAGAACCGCCCGGTTGCCCTCCGGGGAAATATCAGAGTCCGTCACATAGTGGGAAACGTTGGCCCAATGCGGGCGAGCCAAGTCGCGATCGCCGGGCAGGTAAACCGTGAGCTTTTTCTCCTTCTGTGATTTCAGGTCGAAGGTGTAAAGATAACTAGCGTTCGAAAACACGATGGTATCAGGCCCCAAGCTGGGCCATTCCAAGTCATATTCCTTGAAGTCGGTGAGCTGCTTCACCTGTTTGGTCTTCAGGCTGTAGCTGTAAAGATTGATGCGATGTTCGGGTCCGCGATCAGAGCCAAAGTAGATGGTGTCGCCATGCCACATGGGATAGGTGTCTGTACCGGGATAATCGGTGATGCGCTCATAGGTGTTGTTCTTAAAGTCGTAAATGGCGATGTCCTGCGCCATGCCCCCGGTGTAACGCTTCCAGGTGCGAAAATTGCGAAAAATGCGATTGTAGGCAATCTTCGATCCGTCAGGAGAGAACGAAGTGAGGCCTCCCTTGTCAAGGGGCAGTCGCTCCGGCAGGCCACCGTTTACGCTGATTGTGAACAGACGTCCGAACCAACTGTGATAAGTGTCACGACGCGAGAGGAACAGAATATGTTGGCTGTCGGGGAGCCAGTTGATGACCATGTTATTTGGACCCATGCGTTCAGGGGTTGCGGTGGTGTCGGGTTCAAAGGTCAACTGTTTGGGTTCGCCACCCTCGGCGGGCATAACGTACACGTTGAAGTTGCCGTCGTACTGCCCGGTGAAGGCGATCCACTTGCCGTCGGGGGAAAATTTGGGGAAAAGTTCCAATCCAGGATCGGTGGTAATGCGCCGTGCTTCGCCTCCCGAGGAAGCAACCAGCCAAAGGTCGCCGGCATAACTAAAAACAATCTTGTCCTTGTATATGTCGGCGAACCGCATCAGGCGGCCCTCCGGCATGTCCGCGGGAATTGCCAGAGGTGCAACGAGGAAAAATGCGAGGATGATGAAGCGGAAAATACGACTCATGAACTCTCCCTTCGACTGGCATCAAGCTTGACGCTGCAATGAGCGGCCTTGCGTCCGGTGCGACATTGTAACAGGAGAGCAGGGCAAATGGCGATTTCTCGCGGGCTGAAAAGACTCCATTGAATTATCCGGTCACCGGACCATTGAAGATCGATTCGCGGTCAGCCAACGGATTGATGAAGACACCTTCCCAATCTGCAGTCAGACCTATTTAAAGTTAGGTAATTCTAATATACTAATTTTAGTTGTCATCCTTCTTTTTTATCAATTACTTATTGGGTTCACGCCGATAAGTGATTATTTTTCTTCAACTTATTGGGATGGGTCGATTCTGGTCCAAGTCGGGTCTTTTTTTTCATCAACTTAATGGGTTATACCTTCATTTTCCCTATCATTTTTCGCCCTGCCATGTGGACGGTTGATGATTCCATTAACCCTTTCATTCTTAAAGAGTTGCCATTTCCGGCGAACTGGCGGAACTCCCGCGTTTTGGCCGTAAGATCCTGTCTTTTCAGAAACATATTGGGATAGCTGTTCTTGCGCGCACTGGGGCATAGCTTCCAAGTGGCAATAATCACCTGTTTGGTGCGTCGCTGGTGGTTTGTAAGTCTTTTGGCGTTGAGAGTACGGGAGCAAAATCGGGCGGGCGTCATGGGCAAAACTCGCACAGGGAAAGAGTACCGGCAACCCTTTAGCAGACTTCTAGGCTATACTGTTTTGATCGGATTGTCAAGATGGCAAAGTGTCCGAAGGAAATCGATCTTGACCAAGTACCCATTCCCGTTGCTCCTGAACTGGTCATTGAAGTCGTTTCCAAGCATGACCAGCCTGACGACCTGATGCTAAAAATTCGGCAATACCTGCGAGCAGGTGTACAGGCCGTTTGGCTTCTCTATCGAAAGACCCGGGAAGCGCACCGATACGTTTCTGAAAATCTCCAACCCGGCGTCGTGAATGCAGAAAAAGGGGGGCAAGTTTGAAGAGCCCGAACTGCTTCCTGGGTTTACGCTAGCGTTGGATGAAATCCTCCCCAAATAAATCAACCCGCGATCGCGCCAGTGACTTTGAACGCGATGGCGTAATCGCAAGGCTTCTGTGCAGGCACCATCACTTTCAACCCAGAGTTATCCTGCGACCACTCGAGTTTACCGTCGAAGCCCAACATTTCGACATTCTGGATCTTGCCGACGCGGAACGCGGTGTTCGTGGCGAGGGGCCGAATCACGGCTTGATATTCAGGCCAGCCCATCACGAAGGCATAAAGCGTGTCGCCCTTGGTGGTGAAGCGGACGTCCGCTGTGGTCAGATCTTTGCGCTTGTCTTCGTTGAACGACGTATCGTTCGCCGCCGCGGCGGGCGCCGGCCCCTCGCCATAGATTTTCCAGGGTCGCGACCCGTGGATGGCACTGCCATTGACGCTCATCCACTTGGTGATCTCCGCCAGTACGCATAACTCTTCCAAATCGAGAGTCCCGCGCGCGGGCAGGGGAAAATTCAGCATCAGGTTTCCATTGCGGCTGACAATGTCCACCAGCATGTCAATGACGGTCTTGGGGGTCTTGTAAACCTGGCCGCGCTTGTAATGCCACTGGCCGATGCAGGTATCCGTTTGCCAGGGACGCGGCCAAATGTCGCTCACCACGCCACGCTCAACGTCCAGAACGGCGACCCCTTGTTCGGCGTCTTCTGCGCGCTTGCAGGTATACACGGCCTCGCTTTTTCCGCCACTTTTCTTCGCGCTCAGGTTGTGGAGGTGGGCGATCAGGCTCAGTCCGTAATCCTCAAAGGGCAGCGGCCCGTCGGTGTAAAGCAGGTCGGGCTGATANNACAAGGGGATGCCGGTTTCGTCCCAATCCAGACTCTTTCCCCAAACCTGGTCGGAATCTTCATACAGGCTTTTATTTGCGGGATCGGCGCCATCGTAGGGGACTCCCGCATATCCTCCTGTCTCATCATGCCCGTGATTCACGGAAAACCACTTGTAGCTGATCCAGAGATGTTCGCTCACGGCAAACCTGAGTCCGGCATCGCGCGCTGCGTTTGCCCACATGCCTACGATGTCCTTCTTCGGGCCCATCTTCGTGGCATTCCATGATTGATAGGTGGAATTCCACATGTCGAAATTATCGTGATGCACGCCCATGCTCATGAAATATTTCGCGCCCGCCTTCCTGTACAAGCCCATGAGGTAGGCGGGGTCAAACTGCTCCCCTTTCCAAAGGGGGATCGTGTCTTTGTAGCCAAATTTGGAGGGATGCCCGTAGGTTTCGCAGTGATAGATGTTTTGCTCGGAACCCTGCATGTACATGTTCCGGGCGTACCAATCACCGTATTCAATGGCCGATTGGGGACCCCAGTGCGCCCAGATGCCGAATTTGGCGTCGCGGAACCACTCGGGGATTTCGTACTTGCAGAGCGACGCGCGCGTTCCAACAAAAGGTCCGTGGTCGATTTCGATGCCAGGGGACGGATCATGCTGCGCGGCTTCGAGTTTCAAAAGCGGAAGCGTTGCCGCCATCAGTTTGCAGGCGGTTCGCCGGGTCATCTTCATCGACATGGAGTTTCACCCACCTTTGGTCATATTCCATTGGCACGTCAGGCATGCCAAGGTGTGCGCCACCTTATCATGGGGCCGAAGCCTGTGCAATTGGTGGCTTCAGGGGAGGGAAGACGTCGATTTCACTGCCCTTGAGTACAAATGAACGACAGTTCCACG
>PLSX01000025.1 GCA_003165315.1 Acidobacteriota bacterium | reverse complement strand
ACCACCCACACGGCAGTGGCCGCCGGGTTTGACCGTTTTGCTCCTGCCCTGATCGAACAATACGTTGGACACTTTGCCGAAAAAAAGCTGGGCATAACCCTTCACGACCTGCTGGCGCTGGGAAGGCAGAACCCTGACGATCCGTCGGAACCCTTTAACATGGCGTTTCTTGCCCTTCGCGGCAGCGGAGCGGTGAATGGTGTCAGCCGCTTGCACGGACAGGTGAGCCGGCGCCTCTTTCAGCCTCTGTTTCCGCGCTGGCCTGAGGACGAAGTCCCGATTGGACACGTGACCAACGGGGTCCACGTACCCACGTGGGATTCAGCCCACGCCGACGAGCTTTGGACGGAATGCTGTGGAAAGGATCGCTGGCTGGGAACAACCGAGACGCTGGAGCAGGATATTCGCCGCGTCTCCGACGCGGCACTATGGCAATTCCGCACCGCCTCCACCAAGTCCCTGGTGGAGTATGCCCGTGATCGATTGTCGCGCGACCTGACGGCCACGGGCGCACCTCGCGAAGAGGTTGAAGCCGCCAAGAATCTTTTTGATCCGAACGCCCTCACCCTGGGCTTTGCCCGCCGCTTTGCCACATACAAACGGCCCAACCTGCTGCTGCATGACCCGCAGCGATTGCTGCGTATTTTGAGCAACTCGCAGCGCCCGGTGCAGCTGATAATGGCCGGTAAAGCCCATCCCGCGGACCAGGCCGGGCAGGATTTGATTCAGGAATGGATCCGCTTTATTCGACGACCGGAGACGCGCCCGCACGCGATATTTCTCAGCGACTACGACATGCTGCTGGCCGAGAATCTGGTGCAGGGCGTGGACGTTTGGATCAACACGCCGCGGCGCCCCTGGGAGGCCAGTGGAACAAGCGGCATGAAGACGTTGGTGAACGGGGGCATCAACCTGTCGGNNGAGTTGGATGGCTGGTGGGCGGAAGCTTATACGCCGGAAGTTGGGTGGGCGTTGGGGGATGGCCGGGAGCATGGCGACGACCCCGCATGGGACGCGGCCGAGGCCGAGGCCCTCTATAACCTGCTGGAACGGGAAGTGATTCCAGAGTTTTATGCCCGTGACGCACAGGGCATTCCCACTGCCTGGGTCGGGAGGATGCGCAATAGCATGGCGAGCTTGACCCCGCGTTTTTCCGCGGCTCGCACGGTGCGCGAATACACGGAGCAGCACTACCTTCCATCGGCCATAACTTACCTTGAACGATCGCACGACAAGGGTACAGCGGGCAGGAACATCATCAACTGGGAACACACACTGAGAGAAAAATGGGGCGCGCTCCATTTTGGCGCTGTGAAGGTTGAGAGCAACGCGGCGCAGCACGTCTTTGAGGCCGAGGTTTATCTCAATAGTCTCGACCCGAACGTCGTGCAGGTTGAGCTCTGCGCCGAGGGAGTGAATGCCGGCAGCCCCACTCGACAGGAGATGAAGCGGGTTCGAGCGATGCCAGGCGGCGCGGGCGGGTATGTTTACAGTGCGGCCGTGTCTGCGGCGCGCGCACCCGGAGACTATACGCCGCGAGTGAGACCGCGCTGGGACGGGGTGGCAGTACCCCTGGAAGCTGATTCCATCACCTGGCAGCGCTGACCCCCGCCTTGAACAAGAAGATATGTAACGAAGCAAAGAAACCGGCTGAAAAGTGACGGCCGAATGAAACGCTCAGCAGAAATTCAAGCTCTGTGTGTGGATGTCAGCGGCGTCCTACTTGCCGACGGGCGGCAAATAAGTTGAAGCTGGGATGGGCCGAGATCGAGCCGTGGCATGAACTGCCCTTGGACACTTTCGATGAGGGCAAGGTAACACTGGAAGAGTACCTGGGAGGAGTGATCTTCTGCCAATGAAAATCCACGCCGGCCTCACACGCTGATAAGCAGCGGTGTTCCCTTTTGCACAGACACCCCATCTTTGACCCACTACTCTAATCACAGATCCTGAATTTGCGCGATCGCCAGTTTCCTCGGGATCAATATGGAATTTCCAGCCGGGCGCAATCCCGACGAACTCAATACAGGGAACTGACATGTCGGGCGCGCAGTCCAAGTGGCGCGCGCACGATGGTGCGTAAACTAAAACTCTTGGGGGTGAACCAAAATGCGAATTGGAAAAATGATTCGGTTGTTTCTGCCGCTGTTTTTCATATTCGGAGTGTTTCTGGCGACACCGGTGCCTTCTTCCGCACAAATCTCCGTGGGCGTGAGGGTAGGCATCGCTCCTCCGCCGCTGCCCGATTATGAGCAACCGGTCTGCCCGGGCGACGGCTATATTTGGACGCCGGGTTACTGGGATTGGGACGGCAATGAGTACTATTGGGTGCCGGGCACCTGGGTGGAAGCTCCTGAAGCCGGGTACCTCTGGACTCCAGGCTATTGGGGTTGGAGCGACGGCGGATATTTTTTCAATCAAGGTTACTGGGGCCTGTCCGTAGGATTTTATGGTGGGATTAACTATGGCTTCGGGTACTTCGGCAACGGTTACGAGGGCGGACGCTGGGACAATGGCCATTTCTTTTACAATACGGCGTATAACCGCGTAGAGGGCCAAAACTTTCACAACGTTTACAACACCAGGGTAAACGAAGGCGAAAGGAACCACGTGAGCTTCAATGGTGGTAATGGCGGAATCAATGCGCGCGCCTCCGCGCAGGAAGAGGCTGCCGCCCGCGAGAGGCATTCGGGGCCGGCATCCGCACAATCTCAACATGCCTATGCTGCCCGCAATAACCCGCAGCAGAAGTATTCTTCCAACCACGGCACGCCTGCGGTTGCTGCCACTCCTCGGGCCAACATGGCAACCCACCCGAAGGAACTGCCACCTGTTGAACGTCCCGCTGCGCCGAACACGGGGAGTGCGAAGATGGACCAGAAATACCAGAAGCAGCAGAATCAGCTTGTGGCAAGGCAGACCCAGGACCGGCAGAATCTCCAGATGAAGCAGGAAAATGAGCATCAGCAATTGACAAGGCAGCAGGCTAGTCCCGAAAGAACGCAGCAGGTGGAGCAGCAACACCAGCAACAAACGCAACGCTTGCAGCAAACACACACGCAGCAGACCCAGCAGATGCAGCAGAGACAGCAGTCATCAGGATCCCGTGGCGGCCGTCGTTAATTAAAGTTGGGGATACGAGGAAAGGGACTTGGAACCTGCGATCAGCGATTGGCGGCTTCCGAGTCCCTACTCCCAATTCCCTCCCCCAACTCCCCACTCCCGGGAGGGCGATAAGCAGCGCTCATGCGACGGATCCCACCAGCGTTCCAACTCCAGCGGTCAGCGCCATGGCCATCGCGCCCCAAAACGTAACGCGTACCGCGCCCGCTGTCACTCCCGCGCCCCCAGCGCGCGCGGCCAGTCCCCCGAGAAGTGCAAGGAACAGCAGTGAGGTTCCGGACACGATGGGGATCACCCCCGTCGCCGGAGCCATGGCCGTGGCAATAAGGGGCATGGCGGCCCCGACCGCGAAACTGGCAGCTGATGCCAGCGCCGCCTGAATCGGACGGGCGCGAAAAGTCTCGGAGATGCCAAGTTCATCGCGGGCATGCGCGCCTAACGCGTCATGGCACATCAATTGATCCGCCACCTGCTTTGCCAGTGATGGCTCAAGCCCGCGAGCGACGTAGATTTTCATCAGTTCCTCATGCTCACCCTTGTTGTCTTCTTTGAGTTCTGTCCGTTCGAGATTCAACTCCGCCTCTTCCGTGTCCGCCTGCGAGTGGACCGACACGTACTCCCCGGCAGCCATCGACATGGATCCCGCCACCAGGCCGGCAATCCCCGCAATCAGGATGTTACTGTGAGTTCCATGCGCAGCAGCGACTCCGAGCACCAGACTGGAGGTTGAAAGGATGCCATCGTTTGCGCCCAGAACCGCCGCGCGGAGCCATCCGATGCGTCCTGTATGGTGAAGTTCCGTGCCGATAGGTGAGCGCATAGAGCCTCCATGTGTTCAAATCCACTGCTTCCGCAGCAGCAAGACTTTGATAATTTGCGTCAGGCCCATGTAGGCAAGCAGAGTCAACATCAGGATGGGCCAATACAACGGCGGAAGGTGCGCAAATCCTAGCGCCGGGCCCACAGGGGAATACGGAAGCCACATCCCAAAGGCCATGATGACCAATGTTGTGGCCGTCAGCGCCCAACTTGCCCGGCTCTGCAAGAAGGGGATCTTGTTGGTGCGAATAACATGGATGATCAGTGTCTGCGTCATTAGCGATTCCACAAACCACCCGGTCTGAAAGAGCGAGGCGCGGGAGGGGTCCCAACATTTGAAGATATAGAGCA
>PLSX01000026.1 GCA_003165315.1 Acidobacteriota bacterium | reverse complement strand
TTCATCGTTTCCGAAACGGCTGGGGTGACGAATCCGATTTACGCCGAAAACTTCTGCGCAAATTCAATTCGCTTTTGGATGGAGGGGTGGCTGTGGAAGATGAACTCAATCCAGGGATGGGGCTGGCGCTCAGCGAGGTTGAGTTCCGCGAGTTTCTCCATGCTGGTGATGAACGGTTCGCGGGATGAAATGGCGCGCAGGGCGTAAGTATCCGCCTGGCGTTCCATGGCGCGGGAGTATGAGTTCACTGCCGGCAATAGCAGCAAGGAGAGGATAGTGGTGACCAGGGCGAGCAGCGGAAGGTTGGCAAAATCCGCCACGCCGTGAAATCCAAAATGCGGGCTCAACCAGTCAAGCGTGCGGTGGATCAGGTAGAAGCCCGCAATCGTGGCCGCACCCTGAATGGCAATCATCTGAAAAATATGCCGGTGAACGTGGTGGCCCAGCTCGTGAGCCAGCACAGCCTCAACTTCCTCATCCTGAAATTTTGCCAGCAATGTGTCGGAGAGAATGATCCTGCGCGTGTTGCCCAGTCCCATTAAAGCGGCGTTGGCCTTGTTGCTCTTTTCGCTCAGCTTCCATTCGAATACGCCTTTGACCTCGGTATTTGCCCGCCGCGTCAGCGCCAGCAAGCGCTCAACCAAAGCGGAATTTTCCAGGGGCTTGAATTTAAAGAAAATAGGGAAGATGAGGACGGGAGCCAGATTGGCCATCAGCACGAAGAATCCCATGAAGGCGACGGCACACAAAATCCACCAATGTTCCGGCCAACGGCGCATCATTGCATAGAGGAATTCTGCGGCCAACAAGCCCAGCGTGCCCCCCACGGCAAGGCCTTTCAACTGATCCTTCACCCAGCCTGCCAGCGATAGGTTGGAAAGCCCGTAGCGATGCTCCAGCCAGAAACCCTCCAGAAAACTGAGCGGTAGTCCCACCACCTGCGTGATGGCTCCAAATAGAACCAGGTAGATCAGCAAGGCGAGCCATGGGCGCGGGCTGTAGTGCAAAGCCAGGGTTCGCAGCGCCACCGTCCATCCCGCAAAAAGCAGAACGAGTAGCAGAGCAAAATCGATGATGTAACCCGCCACACTCAGGATGCGGCCAGTGCGATGGTAGCGTTTGACGCGGTCGGAATCCTTGTTGTCTCCAGGCATATCCGCCGCTGTCGTCTCATTATTCATGGCAAGCCTGAATCATGGCTGCGAGATTTTCGAGTGGCACGGAAGGAAGAATCGCGTTGGCTGCGGCGACGACATAGGCGTTCCCGTGCGGCCGGCCAAGCGTGTCAATCGTCTTGTGCACCATGTCTTTGACTTCCTGCGGAGTGTAATCCTCCAGCCGCTGGTCGTCGATCCCACCGCTGAAGGCCACCTTTCCGCCATACAGACTTGCGACCTCCTGAAGATCCAAAGGCCCCGGTTGCAGAGGATCCATGACGTCAACGCCCACTTCAATCAAGTCAGGGATGATGGAGGCGACGTTGCCGCAACTATGGAACACAACATCTTTGCCCCAGCGATGGACCTCCGCGAAGATCCGGCGGTAAAGCTCTTTGAAATGCCGCCTCCACATCGCAGGCGAAATCATCAGGGCGTTTTGCGTGCCCCAGTCATCGGTTAGGAAGATGGCGGAGACTTCGGTCTTTCCCCATTCCTGAATCAAGCCGATGGCGTATTGTGTCAGGGCCTCGCACAATCGGGCGACCTCCTCCTCATGCGTGTAAAAATCCTCCATCAAGTCATCCATGGCGCGCAGGGAGAAGAGTCTTTCAAAAAGCGTGAGGTTGATGATGCCCACGCAATATTTTCTCGATGCGAGTTTGGCTAGGGTGGGCAACGCATCGGCCAATCGCCCCGGCTGATGGGCATCGGGAAGCTGATGTTTCAAATAGTCGTCAAGCTGCGACCAATCCTTGATGGGATGGCGGTGCGGATTCGCTCCCACTCCGTCGGCGGCATGTTTCCATCCGATTCCCCACTCGTCAACCCACTCCCTTTCCTGCATCAAAGCCTCAACCGTGCTGAGGCGGTCGGGACGGGAAGGGGATTGATAACCCATCGTGAAGTCGTACGGCACCACATGAATGACATCATCGGGATACTGGCAGAGAAGATCGGCCAGCCCGTCTCCATGCCGCACAATCACGTCAGTGGTCAGGCGATTCATCCGCAAGGGGCACCGCTGAGCGCCCTCTCGATGCAACGCCCTTTTGACTTCTTCCTTGTTGGGTGGACTTGCCAGTTGCGCGGCTTCCACTCGTTCCTTGAAACGGGCAACAATATCTTCCATGGTGCTGAGCGGCAAGGCCCGGTAGTCGGTTGGGCCCGAGTTTGTCATCGATGCTTGATTTCCCATCGGTTCTCCTCACTTCGGACGCGAAACGGATTTTAACAGAAAGAGGCTTCACGCCGAAGGAATTGCGGCAGGGGTGCGTAGGGGCCCCACTCTTGCGGGGATTTGTCCGGGCTATACCGACTTTGCGATACGCGTCATTTCCTCAAGCAGGATTTTGACTTGTTCGCGCGAGGGCGCTTCGGAATACAACCGCAGAAGGTTCTCTGTTCCCGACGCACGGACCAGCAGCCAGGCGGAGTCCCCAAACAGCATCTTGGCCCCATCCAGATCCTGCACGGTCGTGACTTTCAGCCCCGCGATCCTCTTAAACTTGCCCAGGGCTACTTGCTTCACCAACTGTTGGGCTTTGGCCAATTGCACTTGCAAGTCCACGCGGGCGTAGAAGTGGGGCCCAAACTCCCGGCTAAGATCTTCCACCAACTCGCCCAGTGTCATCTTCTTTTGCGCCATTACCTCTGCCAGCAGAAGCGAGTTCAAGATGCCATCGCGTTCCGGCAGATGTCCCTTGATTCCGATCCCGCCGCTCTCTTCCCCGCCAATCAGGATGTCATGGGTCAGCATCAGCTCGCAGATATATTTGAAGCCGATGGGCGTGAGGTGGACGGGCAGTTGATATTTGCGTGCCATCTTGTCAATCATTTGCGTGGTGGAAAAGGTTTTCACCACTTCCCCGCGCAATCCCAGGTCCTCCACCATGTGCTTTAGAAGGATGCAGAAGATTTTGTGCGAATCGATGAACTCGCCGGTGCGATCCATGGCGCCAATCCGGTCGGCATCGCCATCGGTGGCAAATCCGCCGTCGAATTTGCCTTCCATCACCGCGCGGCGCAGGCCCTCCACGTGGGGTTCAATGGGTTCAGGATTCAAGCCCGGAAAGAGCGGATTGTGCTCCGAATGAATTTCGCGGTAGGGAATTCTCAGCTCATTGAACAGGCGGGCAATGCAGCCGCTGCCGGCGCCATACATGGGATCGATGACGAACCTTTGGCCGGAAGCGCGGATCTGGTCAAGGCTCACCAATTTCTTAAGGCGTTCGAGATAGGGAGTGGTGAGGTCGACGCGCTCGACCACGGCGGGCCTGGGCTTGCGCGGTTTGCTGCGAGCGCGATCGAGGCGATGCAGATGGGTCTCAATGCGACGGATAATCGCGGGTTCCGCGGAGCCCCCATAAGGCGCTTTGAACTTGAGGCCATTCCACCGGTAGGGATTGTGGCTGGCCGTGATCATCACTGCTCCCGCCGTCTTCCGCTCCACCACGGCATAGCTTACCGCGGGCGTCGGGGTGCCGGCATTGGCGAGCCATACGGGAATTCCCGCAGCGGCAATGACTTCAGCGACGGCTTGGGCGAACCCCGCTGAAAGGAATCGCATGTCGAACCCGACCACGAGGCCGCGGTTTGGCTCGCTTTCTTCTCGGATATAGGAAGCGATGGCCGCCGCCACCCGCCGCACATTGGCGAAGGTGAAGTCCTCGGCGATAACGCCCCGCCATCCGTCAGTTCCAAATTTGATTTTATCCATGGCTATGAAGGTTAAAGGATAAAGCCTAAAGGGTAAAGGGCAAACGGAAACGGTGAAGGATAAAAGGTAAAGGGTGACGGCCAAAGGGTGAAGGCTAAAGAGAGAGGGATGAAAGGTAATGGAGTAACGGTGGAAGATTGGGCCTAATAGTTAAGGGCTGGGAATCATAAATCGGGTTAGGTTCGCAGTGCCTTGGTTTAATTGATGAAACCTCAACAGGAGGATTCATCAGCCGCTCGAGATCAGGGCCTTATTTTACCCTTTGTCCTTCACCCTTCATCCTTTACCGATTAGAGCAGTTCCTTCCGTCCCGCCTTTTCCAGCGCCTGAACGGCTTTGCCGACATCCTGGGAGCGATCTCGCGGACAAACCAGTAGCGCGTCATCCGTCTCCACGATGACGAGGTCATGAACCCCAACGGTAACCACAAACTTCTTCTTGGATACGATCATGTTTCCGCGCGAATCCAGGCACATGCTGTGTTCGGGCCGGACGTTAGCCTCGCCGTCTTTTGTTGTGAGGTCATAAACCACGGCCCAACTGCCCACATCGTTCCAGCCTATGTCGGCTGAGACGGCGTGGATATCCGAAATTTTTTCCATGATGGCAAAGTCGATGGAAATCTTCTCAAACTGCGGGAAGAGCCGGCGAAAGTTTTTAGGTGAACGGGGGCCACCGGCCAAAGCCAGGCGGGCCAATTGATCTGCCATTTTGGGTTGGTACTTGGCGAAATTTTCAAGCAGGGTGGAAGCCCGCCAGATGAACATGCCGCCGTTCCACAGGTAACGTCCAGAGGCTACATACTTGCGAGCGATGGCCAGCGGGGGTTTTTCCGTAAAGTTTTCCACGCGGTAAATCTTTTGTCCGCCAGTCTTCGTTTCCCCTGCGCCGATGCGCACATATCCAAACCCTGTATCAGGACGCGTGGGCTTGAGGCCAATCACCACCGAGCAGTCTTCCTTTTCCGCCACTTCACCACCAGCGCGCAGCACGCGCAGAAATTCCGCCGGTTTCGAGATGATATGGTCGGCTGGCAGCACCACCATCAGGCCTTGGGGATCACGTCGGCAAATTTCGTGCGCGGCCACGCCTAGTGTGGGAGCGGTGTTGCGCGAGGCGGGCTCCGCCACGATCTGCGCGCGCGGAATCCGGGGCAAGCGGCGGCGGACCTCAGGCAAAACAGTCTCGTTGGTGTAAATGTAAATACGCTCAGGGGGAATTAGGGGGCGGAGCCGCTCCACCGTCTGCTCCAGAAGTGTGCCAGGGCCGAAGAGTTCCAGTAATTGTTTGGGGTGCTTGCGGCGGCTGAGAGGCCAGAAGCGGGTTCCGCTGCCGCCGGCCATTACAACTGCGTATGCGTGAGCGAAGACCGATTTACTTGCCATGATTTTTCACTCGAATATGATCTGGCGGATTTTTTCCTGAGGAACTTTGCGCTGCTTTAAGGGTTCGGTAAAGTCCTTTTCAATATCAGGAACGTAGAACTTCAAAAACTTGGTGTCCAGTCCCGGAACCATGCGATAGGTGCCGGCGGCGGGGGGAATCAACCAGGTGTCCCCGGGCCGATAACCCAGCCAGCCCGCTTCATTTTCAATGCGCCCGTCGCCTTCCAGGATGGAGAGCACCTGCACTCGATCGGGCGCGCTTTGAAACGTTGCGGCGTGGCGAACGCTCAACTCTTCCAGAGCGAAGTAACGGCTGGCGAGAACGAACCGGCGCGTTCCGTATTTCTCCTTGAATTCCAGGCGCGGCAGATTGCGCTGGGGCGGCAATTCCGGGCGAATCACGTCGAGCCCCTTTTCCAGGTGCAGGGCCCGGGGTTTGCCATCCAATCCGGGGCGGTTAAAATCATCCAGGCGATAGGTGATGTCGGAGTTTTCTTCGACTTCGAACACCACCAGACCTGGTCCCAGAGCATGGACGATGCCCGGCGCCAGAAATGCGGCTTCCTCGGGTTCAGGCCGAAAGGCATGCAGGATGTCGCGCGAATTTCCCCCCTTAAACGCAGGGAGCAGTTGCTCCTTCGTCACGCCAGGCTTCAGCCCCAGTAGGATCGCGCCATCGGGATCCGACTGGACGAAATACCACATCTCGCACTTGCCCAGGCTTCCGCCGTCGTGCATGGTGGCGTAGGCGTCGTCAGGATGCACCTGCACGGAAAGCCAATCACTGGTGAAGATGTACTTGGCGAGAAGGGGGAAGCGGCGGCCGGGCCATGACGTTCCGTGCAGCTCGGGACCGTATTTTTCTGACGCCTCAGCAAGTGTCATCCCCGCCGTCGGGCCGTTGAGGAAGCGGGACGTATCATCCGTAACCCAAACCTCGCCGATGCGCTCGTCAGGTGTGGTACTACCTGTTCCGCCCTGGGAGTCGGGCATTTCAAAGAGTGGTTCCAAATCGCGACGTCCCCAGATTTTGGGTTTGTAGATATTCGAGAGTTGAACGGGGCCGTTGAAGGTTGACATGGTTGAAATCGGTTCCAGGTTCTGGGGGCTGGATTCTGGGGACTAAGGGCCGGGGAAAACCCGACCTCTGCTTCCCAGCACCTGAAACTCAATACCTGCTTTCAAAATTTGGCGAAAAACGCGGTCATGCGCTTTATTCCCTCATCAATGTGTTCGAGGGAGGTTGCGTACGATAGTCGAACGTGTTGCTGCGTTCCAAACGCCGGGCCGGGGACAACGGCCACATGCGCTTCATCCAGAAGTCTTTCCGCCAGCACCGTGGTGTCAGCCAGACCGTCGCGAGTCAGGTAAGCGGAGATGTTGGGATAGGCGTAAAAGGCGCCCTGCGGCAATGTGCAGGTGACACGGGGAATGGCGCGCAGACCTTCCACCACGCGATCGCGGCGGCGGCGGTACTCGGCAAGCATGGCGCGGACGGAATCCTGCGGGGCGCGCAATGCCTCTACTGCAGCCTTCTGGGCGATCGAGGTGGGATTCGAGGTTGAGTGGCTTTGCAACTTCAGCATGTTGGCAAGAAGCTTGGCGTTTCCCAAGGCAAAGCCCACGCGCCAGCCCGTCATGGCATAGGTCTTGGAAAGTGAGCCTACAATCAGAAGATGCTCGCGGTCTTTCGTGCTTCCCAGTGAATACGGCGGGTCGTCGTAAACGAAATGGCAATAGCACTCGTCGGACAACAATAGCACCTTATGTCGTGCCGCCACCGCCAGAAGCTTTTCCATCTCCTCGCGAGGAAGGGCCGCGCCCGTGGGGTTGTTGGGCGAGTTGATTATGATCATCCGCGTCTGCGGCGTGATGAGTTTTTCCACGGCGTCGGCGCGAACAGCAAACCCTTCGGCCTCGTCGGTCTCAAGGAACACGGCTTTGCCGCCGGCGTAATTGATGATGTCGAGGAAGGAGACCCAATAAGGAACCGGCAAGATCACTTCATCGCCGTCATTGATCGTGGCCATGACGGCTTCAAAAATGGCCTGCTTGCCACCCGGCGTCGCCAGGCTTTCCTCGACGGTATAGTTGGAACCGAAGTCTTTGGCGTGCCGCTCCACCAGGGCTTCTCGCAGCTCCCGCGTTCCGCCGGTGGGCGTGTACTTGGTGAAGTTCTCTTCCAGGGCGCGGACGGCGGCCTGCTTGATGTGATCAGGGGTGGGGAAATCGGGCTCACCTGCGCCGAAATCCACCAGCTTGGCGCCGGTGGCGCGCAGTTTGTCCGCTTTCTGCACGACCGCAGCGGTTGAGGAGACCGAGATCCGCGAAATCCGTTCGGAATAATCCATCATTCACTCTCTAAGAAACAGAACGCAGGAGCCAGAAGTCGGGAGCGAGCAGGTGCGCCCCTACTCTTAGGTTCTGCCGAATTTCCAATTTCTCACTGATAGATTCTCACTTCTGTTTCTTGCCCTGAAAAACCTTTTGCTGAAGCCGTTCCTCCACCCAAGTCGGAACCAGTCCGCTGACAGAGCCGCCAAGCTGAAAGACCTCACGCACCAGGCGCGAACTGACGTAAGTGTAGGAGAGGGCNNCCATTTGCAACTCATACTCGTAATCGGTGAAGGCCCGAATGCCGCGCATTAGGGCTTTGGCCTGCTTCTGCCGGGCATAATCCACCAGCAACCCGCTGAATGTGTCCACTGAAACATTGGGGATATCACGGGTTGCTTCTTGGAGCATTTCTACTCGCTCGGGGACGGTGAAAAGCGGTTCCTTCTCCAAATTCGTCAGCACTGCAACGATGAGCCGATTGAAAATCTGGC
>PLSX01000085.1 GCA_003165315.1 Acidobacteriota bacterium | reverse complement strand
ACCTAAGGCAAGAGCCGGATGCGGGAAAGCCGCTCGTCCGGATCCGTGGAGGGGGTTATGGGCAACCATGATTCCTACTCCGACTTGCGCACCTGCCTGCTGCCGCCGGGTCCTGCCCGGTGCGGGGTCAGGCGGACGCTTTTCAGTTCCAAACCATACGATGGAGCGACAATTTCAGTCCTCGCCCATTTGGGGGAGAGGGTGGACCGCATCCCGCGACGTCACCAGCGGGGGCGGGCCGGGTGAGGGGGTCTAAGCCGAATTCTTTCCGTCATCGAACCGATTCGGGCACTGCTTCAGTTTCGCTTCGTCATGGTGCAAACATTATGGACGCACACGGCCGACCCTGATTAATGCGGCAATGGGGCCGAGCGTCGAGGTCGCGTAGAATTCTGAGCCACCTCAATTTCACGATCGATGACCCCCTCACCCGTCTCTCCCGGCTGATGAAAACGCCTCGTCGAGCCACCCTCTCCCCCGAGGGGGCGAGGGAACGAATTCAAGAGCACGGACGATTATTGCCAGCACTCACCGCAGTTGGTCAATCAAAAGGGTGGATTTTTGTTCCATTTAGTTCCGCCAGGATTTCCGCCAGCACGGGAATGTTTCTGTTGGCGTGCCCCTGGACCAGCGCCAACTGGTAGATCTGCACCACGGCGTTGGCGAGAATGCTCATTGCGGGCGCTGCATCCGCCATTCGCGCGTAGGCCTTGATGTCTTTGGCGGCGATTCGGAACGGTCCTTTCAAGTGGCTGTCATCACCCTCCAGGATCCAGGGTTTGATCCATTGGAACATCACGCTGTTGGCGCCGCCGGCGTCGAAGACCTCCGTCAGGACCTTGAGGTCGACGCCCAGTTTGTGCGCCGTGGCCACTGCTTCCGCCAGCAGCGCGCCGGTGCCCACGGTTATAAAGTTGTTGATCAGTTTGATGGTGGTGCCGGAGCCCAGCGCGCCCGTGCGGATAATTGTATCGGCATAGGTGGAGAAAACCGGCATCACCTTGTCGATGGCCTCCTTCGAGCCGCCCACGTAGGTGCTCACCTTGCCCGCCTCGATCTCCTTGGGCGTCCGCCCGTTCGGCGCATCGATCATTTCGACGCCACGCTTGAGAAGGTCTGCCCCGATCTTCTTGGTGACCGTGGGGTCGGCGGTGGTGGAATCGACCACGATCATGCCCGCCCGGCTCGCGCCCAGCAGCCCGTCCGCGCCATAAACGACCTGTTCAACTTCCTTGGAGGAGGGAAGGTTCACAAAAACGATGTCCGATTTGCTTGCGAGATCCACGATGGAGGCGGCTTCCGTGGCCCCCTTTTCCACGAGATCGCGAACGTTATCCTTTGCGTAGGGATCAAACACTGTCAGGGAATAGCCTTTGAGCACGATGTTTTTCGCCGCGCCATGGCCCATCAGGCCAACGCCGATATAGCCGATCCGCAAAGGGGTTTCAGTGGTGTGCACTCGCTATCTCCGTTGATGACTAAACTAGAAAAGATGGTTCCGGGTCAAACACCCTGCGGCAAATTTCCACTTCGAGGCAAGAAATCCGTCGAGGTTTTGGGTTTCAAAGCCACTGAGCATTGAGCGGCAGAATAGTATTCTTTCACCTTGGAAATGTCAATGTGACGTGAAGGAAGATAATGTCGTCATTTGGAAGTGCCGCGGGTGTCCCGCCCGTGCCTGGCCATAGCTAGGATGTCCAGGCCACGGCCGGCTTCGCTTGCGTTCCCACCTGGCACGGAGATTTTCGCCAGGGCCTGACCCGCTCGGGCGTGTCCACCCTGGTCCTGCACGGCGATGCGGATCGAATTCTCCCCATCACGGCTTCGGGAATCCGGAGAGCCAAACTCATCAAAGGATCAAAGCTGGTTGTCGTCAAAGATGGCCCGAACTGCATCACGTGGACCCATTCCCAACAGGTTAATTCCGAACTCCTGGGGTTTCTGGGAAAGGAATAGTGGGGTTAGATAGGACAGCGATGCGTTAACCGGCGGGCTAGGCTTCGGTGGTCAGAGGAGCCACGCTCGCGGTATGCAAATCGTCGCATTTCGGGGGGAGAACTTCGGGGTTTGTGGGTATCCCCTTGAACTAACTTCGAAGGCCGCCACCATTCTGGTTTCCGAACTCCGGCCAAACGAGATTGTCATCTTCAGCCTCTGCCAATTTGGGCAATAAATTACCTGGCTCACCCGTGCAGGTAAGGTAGCGCTGACNNCACGCCGGAGCTCATGCCGACCTCAAGGTCGGCTCTACACTACCGGAGTGTAGGTATGTAGGCAGAACGGCCGTTACAATACGAAATGATTCAGCGAGGTTGACCCTGGAGCTTAAGTGGCGAGGATGACCACGCACACACTCCCAACCAGGGTTTCTCACTACGCTTTGGAAATGCCGAACCTGAGCACAGTCTTCGCAGTGCCGCGCTGTTCATTATCCCCGTACGCGATTGAGGACAGCCTGTTCGCGGACACGGAGCGAAGCTTTGGAGTTCGCGCAGCTTGCTGCCGCTTTCTTTTTCGCAAGCTTGGTTGCGAAATTCCGAATCATCGCCTCAATCTTCACGCATTGTGCTTGGGAGCGTTCAGGCCAGCGAATTTGCGAGAATCTCGCCCCATTCGCGACTCATCGTTCCCGATCGGTTTCCAGCCAGCAAGCTGGCTGGAGGAAAAGCGGCAGCAAGCTGCGCGCACTCCAAAGCTTCGCTCCGAATACCAACGATGGGAAATCCACACCAGCACTGGCGAGGCTGGTGAGAAATCCCGCCTAATGCTTTCCCCCGGCTTCTTTGTACTGGGCGTAGGCGCTTCGGTGGCAGCGTTGAAGTTCCTGGAGATTCTCCACCGAGGGTGAGGCAATTGCCCTGGCGGCGGCCCTCCATGCTTCCCAACTCCTGATCCCCGTGGGCGAGGGAATCAGCGGCTCGTTCAAATCCGATTCTGAAAACAGGCCGAACTTCTGAGACATGCCAAGCTGCCATTCAAAATTGTTCGCCATAGTCCAGAGAAGGATGCCTTTTATCGGCATCCCCGATCTTTTTGCCTCAAGGAGATGCCGCACGGTTTCGAGAATCCAATAAGGACGCCGCAAATCCCTTTGGTCGGAGAAACCAAATTCGGAAATGAAGATTGGTTTTTGGGGATAGAGGGAATTTACATCGTTGATGACGTTCCGAATTCCGGGCGGATGGACGTCTCCAAACGCCGGGTGGTCGCTGTAATCGAGCTGCTGCTTTTTGGCAGTTGAAAGGAGTCCCTTCCAGCGGAAATAGTAATGGATACCCAGGAAGTCGGAGTGCCTTCCCTGGCGTTCGAAGCTGGTCACAAAGTGTTCCTGGAACCACTGCCCGAGCTTGCCAAGAAAACTTTCAAAATGCTGCCAATAGTGTCCAACCCCGATTTGGGGTTCACGGTTTTGTGCCTTCAGCCCTTGCTTAATTTCGTCGAAGGCAATGTCATGCGCGCTCACAAGCCGCTGGAGAAGGTGGCGGACCGTCAGCAAATTGCCCCGCTGGTATGGAGGAAACAAGCCCCCCAGGTAACTATTGAAGAGCAAGACGGTGGGTTCGTTGACCGGCATGAAGTAAGCGACCAGGCCATCCGCAATAATCTTTTCCTGTGCGTCCGAACTCAGGTTCAGCTCGGCAAATATTCCACGCAGGATTCCAGGGTTGGCCAGGAACCGGACGATATTCTGAGCGTAAAATCGGAAATGCTCCAACGCATCGCGATGCTCCCATGCGCCTGTTTTGATGCTGCCGTCCCGATCCGTTTTGATCATGAATTTCGGCATGGTGAAATGCTGAAGCGTAAGGAAAGGCTCCTGACCTCGCATTCTGATGAGAGCCAAGGTTTTGACATATTCCTTCATCAACGGCTCATTAAACTGGCCGGGTTCAGGACAGAGGCGGCCAAATTCAAGCGACAGCCGGACCATGTTCTCCGAAAGCTCCGCCGCCCGCCGGATATACAGTTCTTTTCGGGACAGGAATTGGGGAAGGGCGCCGATGTCAGCATCGGGAATTCCGCACGGATGACCCTGGGCTCGCCGTGCCAACTCATATTCCCAATCCGAATGCGCGAGGGGACTTCCCTTTTCGTCATAGTGGAGGGGCTCTGCTTGAAAATGCGAAGTGGCGCTGCCGACGTATTCGATTTGTCGCCCATTCCCTTCACTGGACGGACAGGCCATGAAATCGAACACGTTTAGGTTGTCGGCGCATTCTGAGGGCTTGGATTGAGTTGCGATGCGGCCTCCCTTCTTCCCGGATTCTTCCTTGCCACCGTCTTGAAGGAGATCGGCCTCAAGCTCGCGTGGAAGGGCAACAGTCTCATGCGTATCATGCTAGCGGAAGATTCCCGTGTGGCCGAGCGAGTAACGTCCGGGCTGGGGATAGACGCAGAGCCCGTGGGGGCCTTTTCCAACTTTGATTCTGGCGAGCAGTTTGCCATGGGCCGTATCGATGGCGTAGACTTCGCGGCTATACCGGCCGGAGAGCCACAGAACCTTGCCGTCGGCGGAGACTCCGCCCATATCGGGAGTGCCTCCTCCTGGAAGGGTCCACTTCTCCACCACGCGGCGTTCGGCAAATCCGATCAGGGAGATCGTTCCCTCCCCCCGGTTGGAAACATAAAGCACGCGCGAATCCCGGCTGGTATACAAGCCATGCGCGCCCTTCCCCGTGGGAATAAAGTTTAGGACCTTGAACGCGTCGCCATCAATTTCATACACTCCGTTGGCATCCATGTCCGCGACGTAAAAAATCTTCCCATCGGGAGAAAGCTTGACGTCCTGGGGCATGCCGGCGCGAGGAAGCTTGAGTTCGGCGATCAAAGCTTGCTTGGCCACATCGACCTTGATCATCGACCCGGAGAATTCACAACTGGCAATCAAGTAGCGCCCGTCAGCGGAAAAATCCATGTGATCAACGCCGCGGCAAGGCAATGAAAGGGCATGCTCCAGCTTCATAGTGCGGGGATTGAGGAAGTCCAGCCTCTCCTTTCTTTCCGCCACCGCAATGGCGAACTTGCCATCGGGCGTGTAATACATGTTGTAAGGGTCCTCCACCTTGACGGTCACACCCTTCCTTCCTGTGGCGGGATCGATTCTGGTCTCGCTATCATCCAGATCATTGAGCACCCAAAGGGTCTTGAGGTCGTAGGAAGGCGTCACGTGCTGGGGCTGCTTACCCACGCGGAAGTGCCCGATAATTTTATAGGTGGCGGGATTGATGACGTCCACGGAGTTGCTACCGCTGTTCGGGACATAAATGCGGGAGGGATATTGCTTCACCGTCGGGCTCAGGTTGCCGGGGCGATCAGCCGAGTAGATGTCGAGGGGGTCAAGCACCGGAGGCATTCCCGGCAGGGATTGGCCGAGGTCGGTCACCAGGTTTTCGGTTTGCCTCGCCCCCCCGCCCGCCGTCACGCCCTGTACCGCCAGCATCACCGCTGCACAGGCAAATCCAGCCCAGGCAACGTTCATCCTTTTCATTTTTGCTTGCTCCCGCTTGTATGATTTGTCGGAGGATTCCACGAAGGTCAACTGAAATCAAGCCCGCGACCGTGTCAAAACACCGGATAACCTGAACCCTTTAGCAGTGTACTCAAAAACAGCATACAGGAGGAAGAAGATATGGTGCAGCAGGGATTGGGACGTGGAGGCGTCATTTCGGGAGGATTCTTTAACCGCTCACTGCCTCCTCCGGCGACACCGCGATTTTGTTGGATGCCTTGTTCTGTTCGGCGTTAACGAGCGCGCCCAGCAGCACATCCAGCGAGTCCAGAAGCCGCTTGTCTGCCGTCTGGATCAAATAATTCGCCATGCGCAGCAGTTGCAATTGATGAGGATCGTAGCTTTCCTCCGGGGGCTGAGTCCGTTTTCCGCGTGTGGAGTGAAGCATATTCATGACGCAATTCCCTGAGGAGGTGATGACGCACTGCAAAGTCCCCAGGTTGGCGGGGCGCTCCTGGAAAATCTCACTCACGGTCACGCCCAGGGCCAGGGCAATTTTGCTCAAGGTATGCGGTCGCGGCTCCAAGCGCCGATTCTCGATCCGCGATAGATAAGAAGCCGCCAGTCCGGTGAGTTCACTGAGCTGATGTTGGGTCAGTCCTTTCTGATTCCGAAGCTGAATGATGCGCGTGCCGATGCTCATGAGAGGGCCTCCGTTTGACCAAATCGCCAAAATATTAACACATATGTAATAAAAAATCCCGGATGGCCCGATACGCTTGACACTACTGTAAAGTGGCGTATCGTTAGTGAGGAAGAAGCGGAGCGGTTTTAATCCATTGCCTGAAGAAGTTCCGGAATCCTGCCGGTTACGCCGCCG
>PLSX01000027.1 GCA_003165315.1 Acidobacteriota bacterium | reverse complement strand
AAGGTAGTCAGATATATAATTCCCTTTGGTAAGGGACCTTTTGCTTGTAGCTTCCGACCGAGGATCTATCTTCCCGCAAGTGGGGATAGGTTCCACGTGAAACTTCGGGAGTGAACTGGCTTGGGTCCCCTGTTTCTCCCAGGTGTTGCGCTAGCTGCGGGCAAAGCCGAGGTACCAAATCGCCGCTCATGGCCCATTTCATCTTCCCGCGCACCGCACCGTGGTTACGGCGGATTGGTGCCGACATCGCGAGTGAAAACCGGAGGCAGAGAATTGGCCGGGTCCGGCAGACTTGTCAAAACTCGTTACCCCCTGCGCCTCGGGCAGGGAGGTGGTAGGGTCATACGAAGCGTGCTTCAAGCCCTGGCCTTTGCCTTTTGACATTTGCCTTTTGGTTTGCTTTTCCCTTTTTGAGCCGCCACGTCCCAGAGAAAGAACGTTCCACGTGAAACATCCACCAAAACCATCTGAGGCATCATTCCCTTGCGTCCAAAGAAAGGAGGCTCTAAAATCCACTCCGTGATCGACGAACCGCGCCTACGCCGTCTTTTGGACCCATTTGGCCTCGACCTCACCCCGGTTCAGGCCAGCCAAACCCTCAATTACCTTCAGCTACTGCTCCGCTGGAATGAAAAGATCAATCTCACGGCGATCCGTAACCCTGCCGAGTGTGTTACCCGGCATTTTGGCGAAAGCCTCTTCCTCGCCCACCACGTCAACCTCCAGGGGAGTCTGCTCGATATCGGCAGCGGCGCCGGCTTTCCCGGCTTGGCCCTCAAAATCGTCTTTCCCGAGCTTTCCGTCACCCTTTTGGAACCTGTCACCAAGAAGCGCGCCTTTCTGAAGGAAGCTGCCCGCGTTTGTGGATTCTCCCAGGTCTCCGTGCGTGGGGAACGGCTGGAAGAGTTGGCCTCCGCCACACCCGCCCCTGAATTCGACTTCGCCACCATGCGCGCCGTTGGAAATCTGGGGGAATTGATCCCTCTGGCCGCTCAATGCCTTAGACCGGGAGGAACCGCCCTTCTCTGGCTGAGTCAAGACCAAGCCGCGGGACTCGCAACTATCGATTCTGGCTTGGCATGGCAGGACCCTTTGACCATTCCCCTCTCCCGGACGACCGAAGTTTGGCGAGGGAAAAAAGCAGACTAACGCGGAGAGACCACCTAATGAAAATTGGACTTCAAGCATGGGGCAGCGAGGGTGACATTCAGCCCTTCACCGCACTCGCCGCTGGGCTTGTCAACGCCGGGCATGAAGTTACGTTGGCGGTTACGGACAATATTGGCAGGGACTATAGCGACCTGGCCCGGCGCTTTGGCTACAAGCTGATTCCCGTACCGAACCCACAAATGGCCTCAAAAGAGGAGGTGGTGCGGGTTTGGCGCCAGATAATTGAACTCGGCAACCCCATTCAGCAGGCTGAACTGGTGATGCGCCATGGGTTCGATCCCGTCATGGAGCCCATGTATGCCGCGGCCCGGGATCTCTGCGCAGCCAATGAAGCCGTTGTGGGCCATTTCTTCGTCTACCCCCTTCGGGTGGCCGCCGAGAAGGCCGGAGTCCCGGTGGCGACACTCAACATCGTTCATAATTGTCTGCCCTCGGCATGGATCTGCCCTCCCGGCTTCCCAAATCTAGGGCGGTGGTCTTACCCCCTGGGATGGTGGCTGGTCCGCAAGCTGGTCAATCGCATCTTCCTGCCCCGGGTCAACACTCTACGAACCCGGGACGGGCTTCGGGCAGAAACCGACGTCATGACCCAGACTTGGGCAGCGGACCGGCTTAACCTGATCGCAGTGAGTCCCCAGATCTGCCATCCACCCCCGGATTGGGACGTAAGGCACCAGGTTTGCGGGTTCCTCAACCCTCCGGCGAGTCTGATTTCAGATGATCTCCCCGCAGGCCTCGATGAGTTCCTGGCAGCAGGCGATCCACCTGTTTACTTTACATTCGGGAGCATGATGCCCATCAGCCTCGATTACATCCAGGAGACAGCGGCAATTTGGAGCGAAGCCGTGCACCGAATCGGATGCCGGGCGATCTTTCAGCTCCCTTGGCCGGACCTATCCGCCTTTCCGTGCGGAGATCGTTTGTTTAAGCTGCAGCGTTCGCCCTATAAAAAAGTCTTCCCACGTTGTTCATTGGTGGTCCATCACGGCGGGGCGGGAACAACGCAATCGGTTCTGCTTGCTGGACGCCCTGCCATCATTGTGGCTCACGTGTCCGACCAGTTCTTTTGGGGGGCTGAATTGGAGCGGCTGGGCGTTGCAGGCAAGACACTTAAACGGAAAAGGTTAAAGGCAGGGAAGCTGGACGCTGGAATTTCCCAAGTCCTGGCAAGACCAGGTTTGGCTTCTGCGGCTTCCGATTTGGGCCAGCGAATGGCGACAGAAAATGGAGTGGCCACGGCAATTGACCTCATCGAGAAGCGTTTGGGTGATGGCAAATAGCTTTATGGGTAGGGCGGTGCTTTTCTAAATCAGCGCGGATCTATTCTCGGCCTTGATTTAGTAAGGTGGGCGGCTATGCGAGTAAAAGCGGGTATCGCAGTCCACGCAACGCAGGGGGACGATGCCAAAAAGGTGGAGAACCCAACGCTCCCAAACTCCTCGTTTGCGCGAGCGCATGAGATTCATACTTTCGCACTGGGGGCACACATCACTGGTAGTCACTGCTTTTTACTCCAACCAAGCTTCCCGGTCATTGATGCACGATGGCGGCAGCAATCGTTGTCAGCAATCTCTAATTGTAAAGGTCTCTGCTAAGGTACCGACTACCCTACAATTCCTTCAGGAGGTGAAATCCAAGAGGTAGACCATCAATTACCATGCTTCCGGTCGCGCCGTCAAGCAACTTGTAAATTTTGTAAAGTCGTTACGGGTTCGGGACTTTACCCCGACCTCGACGAAGTTGCGATGGCCTGCGGAAGCTTTCCACCCTGGTATTTCCGTCGTAAGGTCGTTGCGCATTTAGGCTGCTACCAGCGGCTGGTAGCGTCATCGATCCTGTCAGCCACCCAGGTACAGACATTTGGGGGACCTGGCAAATTGGAACACTCCGGTTGTAACCCTGCCTCATCCCTATTCTAGCTTATACTAATGGCCTATCATCTGTGGAAGGCGGGGCGCCGCGCCCCCTGAATGCCGGAAGCACTGGCAAACCTGCACCGGGCGGCTTAGAATGGATTGCACGGGGCGTTTAATGCAATCAGGAGGTGACGAGCGTGGCAACGGAAAAAGCGACTTTTGGGGCGGGTTGTTTCTGGGGAGTGGAGGCGGCGTTCCGCCAGGTTCCCGGCGTGACGGCGACGGCGGTGGGGTACATGGGAGGCGACATGAAGAATCCCACTTATCGTGACGTCTGCACGGACCAAACCGGGCACGCGGAAGTGGTGGAAGTTACCTTCGATCCCGAAAAGGTCTCCTACACCAACATTCTGAAGGTCTTTTGGGAAAACCACGACCCCACGCAATTCAACCGGCAGGGTCCTGATTACGGCAAACAATATCGGACCGCAATTTTTTTCCACTCGCCGGAGCAGGAGGCCGCGGCCCGCGCCTCCAAGGAAGCTCTGGACAAATCTGGAACCTATAAAAGGAAGATTGTGACGGAAATCACTCCCGCCTCGGAATTCTGGCGGGCGGAAGACTACCACCAGCAATATCTGGAAAAACGCGGCATGGCGAGTTGCCACATCAAGTAAGCCCTATCCTTCAATCTCTCCGGGCCTCGCAGCGGTTTGTCGTGAGCAGCGGGCCAGTACAATTCTTTTCACTTAGGACATGGCATCGATTGAGCCTGCGCAAAGCGGGCTTCGCCCGCAAGAAGACTCCCGATTGCCTCACAGCAGATATGTGGAGCGCGCAGATCTTGCTCCGCACCACCCCGGCGCCTAGCGCGCTGTCGCCCTCATCCCCGAGAGTGAATAGGACCCATTGACCGCGTAAGTTTTTTTCCCCTTGCACTCCGACACTAGGGGGCGTAGGATGCTTCCTGTAGAAGTGAAAGGAAGGCTGATGGCACCGAAACATCTGGACCTACCGCAAGGGACTCTCGATCTGTTGATCCTCAAGACGCTGGCTCTCGAGCCTCAGCATGGCTGCGCCATAACCGAACGCATTGAGCAAATATCAAAGGACGTGCTGAGCATCAAAGAGGGGTCGCTCTACCCGGCCTTGCACCGCATTGAAAGGCGCGGCTGGATCAAGGCGAAGTGGGGAACCTCGGTGAACAACCGGCGGGCAAAATACTACGAGTTGACCAAGAGTGGAAAGAAGCAGCTCGAGGCGGAAAAGAGCGACTGGCGGAAACTCACCACTGCGGTTGGCGACATCCTGGAAACGGCCTAGAGGCGAACAGCGGAGTTTGTGTAATTTGCCCGCCGGCAAGACAATGTGGTCATGAAGCACCGCCAGGTGTAGCGGCGTCACAGTGGCACAGGCACTCCTGCCTGTGCCCTTCGCTTCCCTCTCCGTAATGCCGAAACTCGAGGGTAAACCATGTTCAGCGACCCCCTGTACCGATTGCGAGCGTTGTTCCGGCGTGATTCGATGGAAGCGGAGTTGGACCAGGAACTGCGCGCCCACCTCGAACGCCAGGTGGAAAAGTATGTCCTATCGGGCATGTCTCCCGAAGCAGCACAAAGGCGCGCAAGGATCGAATTCGGCGGCCTTGACCAGGTGAAAGAAGAGTGCCGCGACGCCTGGGGTGTACGGTTTATCGAAACACTTCTTCAGGATATCCGCTTCGCTCTGCGGATGCTTTCCAAGAACCCGGGTTTTACGGCTGTAGCAGTCATCATGCTCGCGCTTGGCATCGGTGTAACCACAACCATATTTACTGCCGCCAATGACTTTCTGTTGCGTCCACTGCCGTTCAGCAATTCCGATCGGCTTGTCATGGTGAAACGGTACCTCAAGGAGTTTGCGCAGTCAGGGACGAACGATCCCCCCACCTTCAAATTCTGGCGGGAGCATAACCATGTCTTCGACGATATGGCGGCGTGGAGTGTGATGACCGACCATTTCAACCTGACGGGCGCCGAGGGGCCTGACCGTGTTCCCGCCAAGCAGGTATCACCCACCTTCTTCCAGGTGCTCGGAGTTAAGCCCATTCTCGGCCGGACGTTTTCGGCCACGGATGACCCGCCAAATGGTGGGAATCGCGTGGCAGTCATCAGCCACGCACTCTGGCAGACGCGATACGGCGGGGACACGGGAATCCTCGGTAAGCCAATGATCCTCAATGGCGATGATTACACCATCGTCGGTGTACTCCCCGCCGGCTTTCGCTTCTCCACAACCCCAGAGGATGTGTGGACCACCATTCCTGCCCCCTACCTTGATGGAGGCCACGGCGGCGAGTTCCTGAACGTAATTGGTTTGTTGAAGCTCGGTGCAACACTGACTCAGGCGCAGGCAGACGTGGAAGCTCTCACCACACCCTGGGCCAGGCAATTTCCCGATTGGGGAAGAGGCGATCAATGGGTTGCAGTCGAGAGCATGCGGGACCGGTATGCTCGGGACCTCCGTCCAGCTCTTCTGGCGCTTCTCGTGGCGGCAGGGTTGGTGCTGCTGATCGCCTGTGCCAACCTCGCCAATCTGCTGCTAGCTCGCGCCACGAGCCGTCACAAAGAGATTATGATGCGCCGGGCTCTAGTACTTAGTGACGTAATTGACC
>PLSX01000242.1 GCA_003165315.1 Acidobacteriota bacterium | reverse complement strand
CGGCCTCCTCCCCGTGGCCGGGTACTATACTGCCCCCTGTAAAGGATGTCCTGGCACCCAGTGTAAAGGATCTCATGGCACCAGGTCAGTAGGGCCGAGCAGCCCTGGGCCAGTCCGAACGCTGTTCGGCCCTACTACCGACCTGGCCCGGCACGCCGGAGCTCATGCCGACCTCAAGGTCGGCGCTACACTACAGGGGGCCACGGGTGAGTCAAGTAAGTCAATCCCCTAAATTGGGTGCGTTTGGGGTTGAAAACAGTACCTTGCGGGAGTGATGCATCAGATCCAGAGGTCGGCGGCAGCGTTTGGAAGCCGTTTTCTGAAGATAAGTAGCCCATTTTCTTGTAGATGATGGAGTGTTGAGGTTAAGGCGCCTGTTTTCAATTAGTTCCCAGCTTTCAGCTTTTTGGGATTCACCTAAACTATTGTTTTCAATAGCTTCTTGGCTTCGTTTGATGTCCCGTCGGGCCTTTCGCGCCTTGCGCCGCTTCAAGAGGCGTGAATATTCAGGGTCCTCCCGCTCTAGTTCGCAGTGAAGTTCAATGAGGTTGGAAAAGACTGGATTGAGGATTTCTGGCGGGGTCAGCAATTGATGAACGATATATTCCACGCTGTAGTCGGGACGGCACTCAAACAGGGCGTACCACCGCTGGTTGTATTTGGGCGAACAGCACCCGTTGCGCATGCTGTTCAGCCTGGAACTGGCCTTGCCCAAAGCCGTGCGGGGGCCGGTGGATTTCTGCGCATTGAGTCGGTTGGGTTGCAAACGGGCCGGAGTCAAAACGCAGGGTTTCAGCAGTGACATGGCGGCGCCTCGGGCTGACTTGCTCTTTTCAGTATACATAGTAGGCTATCATCTTTCAAGAGACATCATGTCCGAATCGCGGATTTTTTGGTCTAGCCGCGGCGAAGGATGGCTCAACGGGAAGGCCCATCGACCTCTCTCCGTCCAGGGTCGCGAGTCCGGCGCGCAGGAACTTGATCGTTCGTGCGTCGCGGGTCAATGCAACATCACCCGGCAAGCCGCGTGGCGGACCGCATACCTACCGGGCAGTGGAGGTCCACCCAGCGAAGCATCGAGGCCTTTGCCTACGGTGTTGGCGAACGCCAGACCGGATTAGATTTCAGCGGCAGGCGAGACAGGTGCAGGGGAAGTGCGCGATGCAAAAGGTCGAATGAGGGTCAGTTTCAAATTTTGGAATCTTGCGGAGAAACAAAAGCGACCCGTTCCAGTGCCCTGTGAGGGCCGAGCACTGACAATTCGACTTGACCTTGAGTTTAGGGGCGAACGGGTGTAGATTTCCGGCAGGGTGAAAACTGAAAACGGAAACTCCTGATAAGAGACTGGGTACAGATGGCTGGCAAGCTGGATGCGCGCCAAAAGGTCATCGACTTGGCGCGTACTTTTAACGGGTCGCATTATCTCTGGGGGTCGGCAGGGGCTACGCCCGGCTTCCAGGACGGTTCGCCACACCGGCCGGGCTCGGTAAGCCTTGCCCGGCCTTCGTTGGATCCCCATTCACCGTGCCTCAATGCCGCGCAATGTTCGGTTTCGGGCTACTACGTATGCGCGGGCCGGTGCGTAAAGGCCCACGGACCGATCGTCCAACCTTCCGACCTGACCGGTAGGTGGAACCTGGACTTGGGGGACTTCCTCACCACCTTTCGCGCCGAGGGATGGAAGGTGTACATGCTGGGTTACGCCGACGAAAAGCGTTCGTATTTTCTAAACCTCACGCCGAGGGTGGTTATCGGTTCAAACATTGATGAGAGGTATCAAGGCCGCATCGTTTGGGGCGAGGATTGCCGCTGGAAACGCCACTTTGACTGCATTGGTTTCATCAACTACGTCTTCAACAAAACCGCGCCCAATATCTACAGCAAGGACAAGCTTTGGAGTGCCAACATCGAGCAATGGGTCAATTCTACGCAGGAAGTCAACCTCGACAGCCCTGCCGTACCCGGCGATATCCTCTTCCGGGGAGGGGTCAACAAGAAAACCGGGACGATGGAGTACCATCATATCGCCCTCCTCGCTGAAGACAACTATGTCGTCCAGGCTGAGCAAGCCGTGACGGGCGTTCACGATGACTCGCCATATATTGCCAAGGAGTGGGATTTTCGCCGGCGGCTCGGTGATCAGTTTTTCCCCTAAACGCCTTCCCACCAGCACTTACCTGCTGACCATCAGCGGCAGCGTTACGGCATCCAGCTTCCCTGAGTGTTTGTCAGTAACCTTCGCCTCCAATTGAAATTTCCCTTGATAAGGTTTCCCTTGCCTGTCGCTTGGTATTTTCGATCCCAATTGATAAGCCTGCCTCTCACCGGTGATTTTGAGGTGGTTGATAGCCCATCGAGCGAATTCGGTTTGAAAAGTTGGATGCAAGGTCAATAAGAGCCACTTGGTCGAATAACGCCCTCATCGTGGGACAGGGTTGGGGGGCGTCGATCCACTCCCGACGTCGATGAAATTTGGATTTGCGGTTCAATCACAAAGAGCGCAGCGCCGCGGAGATGGGCCTCAGTGCCGCGTGAATGGCCGGAAGCAACCCACCGGCCACACCCATGATGAGGGCGAAGACGATTCCGCCCATCAGCAGGTTCGGTGTAATTTTAAAGGCGAAGGACATGTGAGAGAAAGTCTGCCAGTTCATGGCGCCGGTTGTGAAGCCGTTGAGAGGCAGAACCGCCGCGCAGCCAATGGTTCCTCCCACGAAGGAGATCAGCAATGCCTCAACAAGGAACGAGAAAACGACGGCAGCGGCGCCAAACCCCAGCGCGCGCATGACGGCAATTTCACGGCCCCGTTCGGAGACGGCAGAGTACATGGTATTGAGAGCCCCGAAAATCGCGCCAATGCCCATGACGAATGCGACGAGGCCGCCCAAAACCGTGATGAGGCGCGTCATCATTTGCGATTGCTTGGCGTAATAATCAATTTCACGAGTTACATCCACGTTCAGGCGCGGATCCTTGCTGACCGCATCTTTGAAACTCTGGAACGCGTCGGGGGATGACAAGTGCACTGTGGCCGATTGGAAGATATTGGTGGGTCGTTTATAAACGTCGTCAAGGACGCGGCTGTCGCACCAAACCTCGGAATCAAAGGCCGAGCCGCCCGCGTCGAATATTCCCGAAATCGTCCATTCACCGCCGCCGAAGCGTACCTGGTTTCCCACCGTCAGGCCGGAATAGCTGTTGGTGGCATAGCGGCCCACGACCAATTCAGAAAGACCCGGCTGGAACATACGGCCCTGAATAATCCTGATGTTGGGCCGGACCGTGAGGACGTTGGGCGAAACGCCGCGCACTTGCACGTTGGCGTCCGTGCCGGTTGAGCGCAGAGGGAAGGGGGCCACCACAACCACTTCCGATGTAACCAGAGGTGCTCCATTCACACGAGCCACCCCTGGCTCATCCTGAAGGATCTTGACTGTGTCCAGCGTAACGCCACTCATCATCTCCGCCGTTGCGCCGGCCCGCATCACGATGGCATTGTCATACGAGCCCGATGAAACCAGCGTGGCGCGAAATCCGCGGGCGAGGGAGAGCATGGCGACGAAGACCCCTACGGTTCCGGCAATGCCCAATACCGCTACGATGGAGGATGTCCAGCGAGCCCTTACACTTCGCAAGTTGTAGACGATAGGTATGGCCATGAATTATTTTCGATTTTGGATTCTAGATTTTGGATTGGATCGCTTCGGGTAGCTCCCATCCCACGAAGCGGGCAAGTACGGCTTATCCCTTTCCTTCTGAGCTGTCATCGCCAGTCCAAAATTCAAATTCCAAAATTCCATCCTCCAATCCAAAATCTGAAATCCCAAATGACTAGATTCTCCTAAATGCTTCCACCACGCGCAAACGCATGGCACCGATTCCCGGCAAGAGGCCGCTGGTTGCTCCCACCAGGAGGGCAAACCCGATTCCCGCCGCCAGGACCGATTTGGATAGAATCAAGCTGGGCAACATACCGCTCAATGCTCCCCCCAAAGCGGGAATGGCCAGCAAGGCAAGACCCAGACCTAGAAGGCCTCCGAATAAGGCGATGGCCAGAGCTTCCGCAAGCACAAAGAAGAGTATTGAACCATCTTTGAATCCTATGGCTTTAAGAATGGCGAGTTCACCGGTGCGCTCCCGCACTGAAATTGCCATGGTGTTGCCTGTGACCAGAAGCAGGGTGAAGAAAACGACGCTCCCGATCACCAGGATGAGGAATTCAATGTTGCCAAATTGTTTCACCCAACTCGCGGCGAAAGCGGATTCAGTTTCAGTCTTGGTCTCGTAGGGGGAGTTGGCGAACTCGGCGTCAATGGCCTTGGATACGCGTACAGCATCATCGGGCGAGTTGAGCTTCACCGTGTACCAGCCCACCTGACCCTTATCGCGCTCAGGGACGCGCTCCTCGAAATAGTCCCATTGGAACCAGAACTGTGTTTCGTCGTCCTGAGGAGTCCGGCCATGATAGATGCCGTCAATAACGAACTCCCAGGCCCCGCCATCATAAATGGTTGTCTTGATGGGAATCCGATCTCCAATCTTCCAGCCAAACCGTTTGGCGGTACTGGCGCCAACAATTGCACCCTGCCGGTCCTTGAGGAAGGAATTCCACTCGTCGTCGGAAACTAAGAGTTCGGAGAAAACCTCGCGCTGAGTTTCCGGATCGATTACAAACTGCGGGAAGAAGTTTTTCTCCTCCTGGTAGACGCCTCCGAACCAATTGTCGTGAGTAACGCTCTGAACGCCCGGAATGCGCAAAATTTTGTCGCGATAGGAAAGCGGGATGGGCTGGATGATGGAGACGCGGTTGATGGTGACCAGCCGGTTGGCGCTGGCGACACTGCCTCCGCGATTGAAGGCATCCTTGACCACGGCAAGAAAAGCGAAGAGAAAGAGGGCTACGGCAAATGAGCCAAGGGTGAGGACGAGACGAACTTTCTTGCGGAAAAGGTTCGCCCAGATGAGACGGCTGAACTTCATGCCGCACCTCCCGCCACGCTAGTCTCGCGCGGCTTGCCCGCCTCCACCAATGCGCCTTTCTCCAGATGGAGCACCATGTGGGCGCGGGCCGCAACCAGAGGATCGTGCGTGACCATCAGTACGGTCTTGTTATGTTTATTCACCAGCTCCTCAATCAGCGCCATGATTTCATCGGCGCTCTTGCGGTCGAGGTCGCCGGTGGGCTCATCGCAGAGGAGGAATGTAGGATCGGAAACAATGGCGCGGGCGATGGCCACACGCTGCTCCTGTCCGCCGGAAAGCTGGCGGGGGAAATGCTGGGCGCGGTCGGGCAGCCCAACAATGGAGAGAGCCGCTTCCACATGCTCGCGACGCTGGGACCGGGAAAGCCGCGTGAGCAACAAGGGTAACTCAACGTTCTGCGATGCGGTGAGAACCGGGACGAGATTGTACATCTGGAAGACAAATCCGACGTGCCGGGCGCGCCAATCGGTGAGCTTGCCGCTCGACATGTGAGTGATTTCATCGCCCGCTACGGAGACCGTTCCGGAGGAGGGGACGTCGAGGCCGCCAAGGAGATTGAGCAAAGTGGTCTTGCCGGATCCGCTCGGTCCCATGAAAGCCACGAAGTCGCCCTTGTCCACGTCCAGATTGAGGCCTTGCAGAACGTGGATCTGTTCGCCACCCCGCCGGTAGGTTTTATCGAGGCCACGGACCTGGATGAGGCCGGTGGAATTACCGCTTGTATTGACGGTCACCATAGTTTGCTCCTGTGCCAGGGAGAAATCGACAGCCAACAGCCCACACTCGGAAGTCAAAAGGCAAAGGTCAAACCCGATTCACTTGGCTTAAAGCTCGAGATGAGTTCAGCGGGAATTCACCTTTTGGCTTGTGCCCTTTGCCTTTTGACCTATCCCGCCATATTTCCGGCTGCCTACTTCTTGCAGCCTATTGTCTATTGCATTTCACTGCTGCGCGCGGACTTCCACCTGCTCGCTGTCCCTGAGATTGTCCGCTCCGCTCACCACCAGTTCATCGCCCACGTTCACCCCGGCAATAACTTCCACATCGGTTGCGATTGCGCGGCCAAGGGTGATGGCTCGGCGCTCCACCTTCCCGTCGTGTATCGCGAACACAAAGGCGTCGTCGCCTTCGCCATGCACGGCGCTCCTGGGAATGATGGCCTTGGCCGAGGGGGCTTTATCCGCGCTTTTGCTCTTGGGTTGTGAGGGGGCGGCGCTGAGGAACGCCACTTTCACTCCCATATCGGGAAGAATTCGCGGATCAAGCTTGTCAAAGGAGATGCGGACTTTGACGGTGGCCTTTTGCCGATCGGCGGTGGGGATAATGGTTCGAACATGACTGGGGATTTGCCAGTCGGGATAGGCGTCAAGGGTGGCCGTTACCTTCTGGCCCGGCTGAACGCGGGCGATATAGGCCTCGTTGACATCCACTTCAATCTCATTCGAATTCATATCGACGATGGTCGCGATGCCGGTGCGGGTAAAGCCTCCGCCCGCGGAGAGGGGCGAAACCATCTCGCCCACCTGGGCGTCTTTGGAGACGATAATGCCGCTGAAGGGAGCCCGGATGACGCAATTATCCACGTTCTGCTGGGCCTGCTCGATGCGGGTTGCAGAAGCCTCCACCTGATCCCTGGCCAGAGTAATTTTGGCTTTGAGGCTGTCCACATTGGTACCGGCGATGTCCAGCGCGTCCTGGCTCTGCACTTGAGCGTCGTGGAGCTCCTGCGTGCGGTGGAGCGAAATTTGCGCGTATTTCAACTGCACCTGATAATCAGCGATGGCGGCTTGCGACGATTTGCGGTCAGCGACGGCGGCATCGAGCGCTCGCCTGGCGTCAGAGTCGTCCAGAGTGGCGAGCAGTTGGCCTTCACGGACGCTCATTCCTTCATCAAACAAAACGCTCGTAACGCGGCCGGTAATCTTTGCTGCCACCGTGGCGCGCCGCCGGGGGGTGACGTAGCCGCTGGCATTCAGCAGGGTCTCCGCTTGTTGTGTGTTCACCGCGCGCGCCTCCGCAACCTCCACCACCGGCTTCCGTGACCGCAGAGCGAAAACTCCCCCGGCAATCAGCACCAGCACACCGAAGGAGGCGGCAAAGATGCGCCAGACCTTTCCCCCCGAACTGCCGGAGCGGTGCGAGTCGTCAATTTTCAGCGAAGATAGGTCGGCGGCCGGCATAAGAACTCTGATGCCTCAAAACCCCAAAAGTTTTTGAAAAAGACTTCAAAGTCCTGCGGAGAATTTACAGGAGCGCGAGTATCCTTGCGAATCCTCTGCGCCCCTTTCTATTTTGCACCAGGGCGCCCATTCCGGCCAAGGGGAAATACTCAATCATAAATATCTTGACTCGGGTTTTTTGCTAGAATGACTTCATGCGTGCTCGGCTCATTTGCGCCGTCGTTCTAGCAAGTTTGCTCACACCACTTTGCTTGCATGCACAGCGCCGAGGCGCTTCTCATTCATTTGCCGGTCCTGTACATTATTACCGAAATTACCGGGGCGTTAGTGGTGGGCCACAAAGGCCTAGTGCTTCCCGGCAGGCGAGGTCGACAACCTCCAACGCTTCTTTCCCAAATCTATCGTTCCCGCCGGTAACGGGCACTTCACTGATCAACTACGGCCAGACCACATGCCTTTTGAACCCCTCCTATTCCGGATCTCTTTATTGTCGGCAATTTTATTCAGGGCATCCTTCATTAGGCTTTGAGCCTGTCTACCCCAGTTGGTTTCCAACGCCCGGGTATGAAGCTGAGGACGCTCCTCCGCCAGCTTCTGAACCGGAACAGGATCCTCAGCTCGCGGCGCAGGTCGGTAATCTGTCGGCGGAAGTGGAAATGATGCGCGAGGATCAGGCCGCAGGTGAGTTCCGCGGCGCACCTGCTCCGGAGCCTCCCGAGGCAACTGAAGAGAATATCCCTGCAACCGTTCTGGTTTACCGAGACGGACACCAGATGGAGATTCAGAACTACGCCATCCTTGGCAATACGCTTTGGGTGTTTTCCGAACAGCGGACGCGGCAAGTTCCCCTGGCTGATCTGGACCTGGCCGCCACCCGGCGATTGAACGAAGATTGCGGCATTGATTTCGTCCCCCCTGCCCAGTAGGTCGTCAGTTGTCCGTTATCAGCAGAACCAGTTTGCTCGACCCAAGGGGTACAATCATTTTTTCCCCGACCTTCTTACTAAATAGTGCGTTTCATTTTCCAAACAAATTACCTGAAAACCGATTGCATACTTCTTTACTGATGGCTGACGACTGATGATTGAAAACTCACTTTTGATCACCGTTCCCTCTCCGAATGCGTTTGCCTCAAAGATGAGGGATATGATGGATTCACATCGTGTTTTCGACATCATAAAGAAAAGGCTGCGGCTCTGAATACTGAACCCGTTTTGACAAAATCCGTGTCGCGGCTCCCCGCGATGTTCCGCGCGTTGGGGCACCGCAATTACCGTCTGTTTTTCTGCGGCCAGATCATCTCCCTGATCGGCACCTGGATGCAGTCAATCGCCCAGGCGTGGCTGGTCTATCGGCTTACCAAGTCGCCGCTCCTTTTGGGGTTGGTGGGGTTTTCGGGACAGATTCCGATTTTCATTTTTGCCCCATTGGGGGGATTGTTTGCCGACCGTCACAGTCGGCATCGCACAGTGATTGCCACGCAAACCACATCGATGTTGCTTGCCTTCATCCTTGCGGCACTGACTCTGCTTGGAAACGTTCGGGTTTGGGAAGTCATGCTGCTGGCCGCGCTGCTGGGCGTTGTGAATGCGTTTGATATTCCCACGCGTCAGGCCTTCATCATTGAAATGGTGGTTCCGGAAGACCTGATCAACGCCATCGCGCTGAACTCCGCCATGTTCAACGGCGCCCGCATTCTGGGACCCGCCATCGCCGGCATTACCGTTGCGGCCATTGGCGAAGGCTGGTGCTTTTTTGCCAACGGCGCCAGCTACATTGCGGTGATCATCGGCCTCCTTCTGATGACAATCACTCCGCGTGAACGCACCGTGCACACGGTCTCGGGGCTGGAAAGCGTTTTGGAAGGATTCCGCTTCGTGTGGCACACCGGCCCCATCCGTGCCCTGCTGCTTCTACTCGGACTGGTAAGCCTGACGGGCATGCCTTATGCCGTGCTGATGCCGGTCTTCGCGGACAAGATTCTGCACTCGGACGCGCGTGGATTGGGCTTGCTGATGGGGTCCACCGGTGTGGGCGCGCTCCTTGCCACGTTGGTGATGGCAGCGCGGCGCGAAGTCCGTGGTTTGGGGCGCTGGATTATCTTTGCCTCCTCCGGCTTCGGCTTGAGCCTGATCCTGTTTTCATTCTCGCGGTCCCTTCTGCTTTCTGTGGCCCTGCTGCTGCCGGCGGGCTTTTGCATGCTGATTCAGATGGCGAGTTCCAATACCCTCATTCAAACCATGGTGCCTGATGCTCTTCGCGGGCGCGTGATGTCGGTTTACTCCATGATGTTCATGGGCATGGCTCCGTTCGGTGCACTGTCGGCGGGAGCAATTGCCCATCACGTCGGAGCTCCTCTCACTGTGGCCTTGGGGGGCGCCCTCTGCATTGCGGGCTCGATGGTATTCGGATGGAAATGGCCGGCCTTCCGCGGGGAGGCGCGCCAGCTTATTGTGGCTCAAGGAATGCGGGGCGGGGAACCCCCGGAAGAGATGAACGGCCAATTGGACGCCCTCAGCGGGCGCAAAAACTCCAGCTCCTCCGGGCACTGATCCTTTTCTGGCCCGTACGCAACGTGTTGCAGCACGTGCGGTAGGACAATCAATACAACGAATCCAGTTTACGGCAGCGTCATGGAAGGGGGCGCGGCATCAGGTGCGCTTCCCCAGGATTTGTTGGGCTGCGGTCCCATTTGCAGAACCAGCGTACCGCCATTAGCGATGTCGGAGTGAGAGAACCATGGCTTGTTGAGCGGCTGGCCGTTCAGCGTCGCAGATTGTATGTATTTGTTGTGAGGAGACTGCTGCAAGGCGCGAATCGTAAAGATCTTGCCGTTTTCAAGCAAGATGGCGATTTCATCAAAGATCGGACTGCCCACGTTGTACGTGGGGCTGCCGGGTGTAACGGGATAAAATCCCATCGCATTGAACACATACCAGGATGACATGGCGCCCCAATCCTCATCGCCGGGAAGCCCCATCAAGCCGGAGGTATACCATATCCTCATAAGTTCACGAACGCGGCGCTGGGTCATCCATGGCTCACCCGCATAATTGTACAGATAGGGGATGTGAAAACTGGGTTCATCGCCCTGGGGATAATTGCCGACCAAGCCGGTGGCATCGGGGAATTGTGCCAGAAAATTGAATTTGGCTTCGCCGAAAGGTTCCTCGAACAGCCCATTGAGCCTTTTCACAAATTGCTCTCTTCCGCCCATCAATTGGATGAGGCCCGCCACGTCATGCTGGACGTGGAATGAGTAAACCCATCCATTGTCTTCGGTAAAGTAATCCCTGCCGCCTTGCCCGCCGCCTAGCTTGGGATCGAAGCCCACCACCCACTTGCCATCCATGGTTCGCGGCGCCATGAAGCCAATTGTGGGATTGTAGACATCTTCGTAGTCGTGCGCGCGCTTCAGGAAGTAGGCGTAATCCGCGTCTTTGTGAAGGGCCTTAGCCATCAGCGCCACGCACCAGTCATCGTAACTGTTTTCCAGGGTCACGGAAACGGCTTGGCGCCGTTCCGGTGTCACAAGCGGAGATGTCTCCTTCTCACCTTTGGCGAGGGCGGGGAAATATCCGCGTTCCTGATAAACCTTGTCGAGGGGAGTGAGCGATCCCAGGTACCAAGGCAGTACGCTCGCCTGGGTGGCATTCTTTCGAATCCCCTCATAAGCCTTTTCTGCGTCGAACTCGGTATAACCTTTGGCGTAGGTGTCGGCAATGAGCGAGGCGGAATGATTTCCGATCATCCAATTGCCGCGGCCGCCCACGGTGGGGTCGCGCGGCATCCATCCGCCCTGCTCGTACATGCGAACGTAGGAGCGCACCATGTCAAGCTGGCGGCTGGGCGCGAGCAGAAGCTCCAGCGGGTGTTCGGAGCGATAGGTATCCCACAAGCTGTCATCCACGTAGAAGTCGTGCCCGTCGCTCGAATGTACCTGCTTGTCGTATCCGCTATAATACCTGCCGTCCTCGGTGATGTTGGCCATACCCCAGAGCGAGCGGCAGAGTGCCGTGTAGAAGATCGTCTTCTCATCTTCGCTGCGGCCGGTTACAGAAATCTTCCCCAATGCCTGGTTCCAGCTGCCGCGTGCGTGGCTCTTGACGGCATCGAAATCCCATGCCGGGATCTGCTCCGCCAAATTTCTGTGCGCTTGTTCAACGCTGATGTAGGATGTGCCCACACGCCATTCAAACGGGTTGGCCTCTGAATCGGCAAAGTTCACGGCTACGCCGATGCGGCTGCCGGTTACATTCGTGAGCCCCGGAGTTACGGTGCTTCCCTGCCAGGCGCCCCACACCGTGAAGGGATGTGACGATTCGGCGTAGAAGTAGTGCCGGGCGCCGTAAACCACTTCAAATCCCGAAACCACCGAATGAGCAGGATCGGCGGTCAGCCTTCCGCCTTGCATCGCGCGAATCATTATGTGGCGCTCATTCGCGCTCGGATAAGTGAAGCGGAAGTAGGCCGCTTGCTGCGTTACGGTAAACTCCGCCTGCGTTCCGGTCTTCTCCAGCGTCACCGCGTAGGAGTAAGGCGTGGCGGTCTCAAAGTCGTGGTCGTAGGGGGAGGCAATTTTTTCGGGGTCGGTTTCCACCGGTCCGGCCGTGGGCATCACGACGACGCCATCCACCGGAAATCCATAAATCTTTTCCCCCAAGTAGGAGTCGGAAATCCCAGGGCTGGTTAACGGGGCCATCCGCAGCATTCCGAAGGGGAGTTGCACAGTGGGCGGTACCGACTGAAGAAGATAGGAGATGCTGCCGATGTGCGGGTCAACGTAATCCACCGGCTGCCGGGTTTGCCCCAGGGCCGCGGGCGCGAGCGCCCCAATGATAAATGCCGTTAAGAAGGCAATTTGAGATCGGATTTTCATGAGATTTTCCATCCTGGCGAGAATTGGCGTGGCACAACGCCACCGAGTATAGCACCAACGGCTTGGGGGGGCTTAAAAAGGGGGCGGGGGGGGTGCAAACTGTGGACGGTAAAAATCCCAAGGCGGCACGGACCGTCGTCACCGACCTGGCAATGTTTCAGCTGGTAGCCGATGGGGATTTATTTTAGGGATCCGTGATGATCCCAAGTACGCGCGGCGGCTTTCTTCGGCGCGTCGCGCGTATCGTTCAGGGGCAGCGATCTTATTTCTGGTAATACTGGGCGTTGACTTCAGTGAAGCTCTTCCACTTTTCCGGCAGGTCATCCAGCGGGAAGATAGCGGAGACGGGGCAGACGGGGACGCACGCGCCACAGTCAATGCACTCAATCGGGTCGATATAGAGCATGGGCAATTCCGCGAAGTTTGCCTCGTCTTTGCGGGGGTGAATGCAGTCAACCGGGCAAACGTCCACGCAGGCGGTGTCTTTGGTATTGATACAAGGCTCAGCGATAATATACGCCATGAAACTTCCTCCAGAGGGTCTTTCAATTTTTCCGAGCAGTTTTGGCCCTCGTTGCTAAAACCATAGCAGATGGTGCAATACGGCGCGATGACTTAAGTCGTGCCTTTCAGGGCAGGTTTTGATAACCTGAAGGGTCTGGGCTCCTGATGATATCCAAGATTGAGGTTGAGTCGCGCGTTATGCCCACCGAGCTTAGGATGATGGTTATTCCCGCTCTGGATCCGGTGGAAGCCTTACGCCGGGTTTCATTTTTCGCTGTATTGCCGCCGGAGGAGTTGAAAATCCTCGCCAGCCATTGTGTGGTCCGGCGCATCCCCAAAGACGAGATGCTGGTGGCCGAGGGAGACCCCTGCGAAGGACTCTTTGTGGTGCAGTCGGGCACCATTAAACTCTTTAAGATGGCGGAAAACGGGCGCGAGCAGGTTCTGGTGAACGAACGCGCTGGCTCGACCGTGGGTGAGCTTTCCGTTTTCGACGGCGGGACCTTTCCGGCCTCCGCCCTCGCGGCAGAGGATTCCACTCTTCTTTTTCTGCCCAAGCGTGAATTTCTTGAATTATGCCAGCGGAATTCCGAGGTATCATTTGCCGTCATTCGCTCGCTTGCATGGCGCTTCCGGTACCTCACCAGCCTGGTGGAAGAGCTTTCCCTCAAAGAGGTCAGCCACCGTCTGGCCCGTTTCTTGCGTGACCGCGCTCTGAAGCTGGGCGTTAGAACCCGGCGGGGAATTGAGTTCCCACTGGAAGAAACCAATCAGGAGATCGGCGCGGAGATCGGTACCGTGCGCGACCTGGTTTCGCGTAACCTGCGGCGCTTTGTTGATCGCGGCATCATCCGCCTGGAGCGGCGCAAGGTGATCGTGCTTGATATCGCCGAATTGGAAGCACAGGTTTCCGGCGCCAAACGCGCTTCTGGGGGGTAGTCCCGGGGGGCCGATAGAATGCCAACCATGCCGGACTCCACATCAAAACATGGGCAGACTCTGGCGAGAGTGCCGATCTTCTCCGGCTTGACGGAGTGCGAACTGGGTTTCCTTGCCTCGCGCACCGTTTCCCGTCACTACTCGGCGGGCGAGATGGTGTTTGGCGAAGGCGAGCCCTGTTCCGGGCTTTACGTGGTTGAGTCCGGGAATGTCCGTATCTTCAAAAGCTCTCCCAACGGGCGCGAACAAGTCCTCAGCATTGATGGGCCGGGCGGTTCCATTGCTGAATTGCCTGTTTTTGATGGGGGAAATTATCCTGCATCGGCAACCGCGATCGACGAAGTAACTTTGCTTTTTGTGAGCAAGCAGGATTTTCAGGCGCTCTGCCTTGCCCATCCCCAGGTTTCCCTTAAGGTATTGCGGGTGGTGGGCGCTCGTCTTCGCCGACTGGTGGGAATCATTGAAGAGTTGTCGTTCACCACAGTACGCCACCGACTGGCTTCCTATATCCTGCGCCTCGCGCAAAAATCCGGTATTCGCACGGCGGAGGGTGTGAAAGTCTCCCTGCCCACTACCAACCAGGAATTAGCAGCCCAAATTGGCACCGTCCGAGAACTGGTTTCGCGCAACCTCTCCCGTTTGCAGGCAGAGGGAATGCTGAAAATCGACGGGCGCGACGTTCTAATCTGCAACCAGAAGGCTCTCGAAAGCGAGAACGAAGCGACGGAGTAACAACTTTTTTCGGTCTCGGTCAGCACTAACAATCGAAAACCCAAACTCCAAATTTGAAAATCGTTGCCCACCGGGGCCACGTGTTTGTCTCTCGCTGACGCCTGGCACCTGAAACCTCGTCCGTCCCCCCGTGACAAAAGTCATCGGCAGGACTTCATCACGCCCCTAACATGAAGCCATCAAGCGCGGCCTCAAGGCATTGACCCTGCGGCGCGAGGAGGAATCGATGAGTGTGACGATGGAAAAGACGGTGCGGGAATTGGCGATGGAAAGGCCGGGCGCTGCAAGGGTATTTGAATCATTGGGCATCGACTATTGTTGCGGTGGTAAGCAGACTCTGGAACAAGCCTGCCGAGGGGCCGGCGTTCCGGTCAATAATGTCGTGGACGCGCTGGAAGTGGCGGAGCAATCCGGGGATGCCACTGCCGGCGAAATCAATTGGCAGGAGGCTCCTCTTGCTGATCTGATTTCACACATCAAGAGCACGCACCACCATTACACCCGCCAGGAGATTGCGCGTCTCCGCCCTTTGTTCGACAAAGTTTGTTCGGTCCACGGAATTAACCACCCCGAACTATTGGCGCTTCGAACTACGTTTCAGAGCCTGGCCGATGAACTTACCACCCACCTGATGAAGGAAGAGATGGTGCTGTTTCCCTATGTGGAGAGGATGGAGGAGTCCGTGTTTCAGCATGAGCCTGTCCTGCCGCCGCCGTTCGGCACCGTGCAGAATCCCGTCGCCATGATGGAGCATGAGCATGATTCCGCCGGCGCCGCCCTGCGCACCTTGCGCGCCATTAGCAATGGTTACCAGGCTCCAGCAGATGGATGCGTGAGTTATCAAACCCTCTACAAAACTTTGGCGGAATTGGAAGCCGACCTTCACCAGCACATCCACCTTGAGAACAACATTCTGTTTCCGCGGGCGATTGCGCTGGAGCAAGCAAACTGATATCTGACGATCCTTCGCCTGTGCCGCGGCCGCAAATGAAACAGATGCATGCCGGTGGCATGCGGGAGCTACGCGGCCGCGGGGTCAGGGTTTGAGAGACAATTAATTCCAGGTGTTGTACGACGGCCTTCCGTTTTTGGAGTATAGTGTATCGCGTTGCGATACATCAGGGCGGCCCAGTCCGCGAACAAATATATCTTTGAAAGGTGTTCCACCATGGGCTACAAGAAATTGTGGATTGCTCTGGGCTTCGTGATTGCGATCTCCTTCGCGGTATTGGGAGGCGTGGGTTACAAGGTCCTCAAGAGCGCCCCGCCGATTCCATCACAAGTTGTTACCACGGACGGAAAAGTATTGTTCGACGGGACCACCATTCAGGACGGTCAGGGTGCGTGGCAATCGATTGGTGGGCAGGAGATTGGTACCATCTGGGGGCACGGTTCCTACGTTGCGCCCGATTGGACGGCCGATTGGCTGCACCGTGAGTGCGTCTTCATTCTTGACCATTGGGCAAAAGATTGCGGAGCCCGGAATTATACCGCGCTGGGTATTGAGCAGCAGGCTGCCCTACGCGCACGCTTGCAGGAGATCATTCGCCGCAATACCTACGACCCTGCTACGGGCAAGATTACAATCGATCCTGTAATTGCCGGGGCCTTCGATGAACTGCACGCCCACTACTCCGACGTTTTCACCAACGGGCGGAACAATTACGCGATCCAAAGGGGCGCCCTGAGTGATCCGCAAAAGTTACGGGCCCTGAGCGCGTTCTTCTGGTGGACGGCCTGGGCCGCTTCCACCAATCGCCCCGGGTCGGACGCGACTTACACTCAAAATTGGCCGCACGAACCCCTGATCGGAAATCAGCCCACTAGCGGCGCCATTGTGTGGAGCATCATCAGCTTTGTTCTCCTGCTGGCAGGCGTGGGCGGTATGGTCTGGTATTTTGCTTCGCAACCCCGCACCGTCGCGGACGAACTGCTTCCGGAAAACGATCCGCTCCTGGGCCTTCATCCAACGCCGTCGCAGCGAGCTACCATCAAGTATTTCTTCGTGGTTGCCGCGCTCTGGGTGGTGCAGGTGGGACTAGGCGCTCTCACCGCGCATTATGGCGTAGAAGGCTCCGGTTTTTATGGTATCCCGCTGGATCGCTGGCTGCCTTACAGCGTGACGCGAACGTGGCATCTGCAGATCGGTCTCTTCTGGATTGCCACTGCTTGGCTCGCCACGGGGCTTTATATTGCTCCCGCTGTCAGCGGGGCTGAACCCAAGGGGCAGCGGCTGGGCGTCAACGTTCTCTTTGGCGCGCTCATTTTCGTTGTGGTCGGCTCTCTCGCGGGAGAGTGGCTGAGCATTGAGCACAAGCTTGGAAATATGTGGTTCTGGTTCGGGACGCAAGGGTACGAATATGTTGACCTGGGTCGGGTTTGGCAAATCCTGTTATTTGGCGGGCTGACTTTTTGGTTATGGCTGATGTGGCGCGCGCTCAAACCGGCACTGGCCAAGCGGGATCAAAGCCATGCGCTGCTCCTGATGTTTCTGCTCTCCAGCATCGCCATCCCCTTGTTTTATGCGGCGGGATTGATGTATGGCCAGCGCAGCAACCTGGTGACGGCTGAGTATTGGCGCTGGTGGGTTGTACACCTCTGGGTGGAAGGCTTTTTTGAGGTCTTCGCTACTGTGGTGATTGCATTCCTCCTCACGCGGTTAAAGTTGCTCTCGGTTCCCACCGCCACGCGGGCAGTCATGTTCTCCACCGCGGTGTTTCTATCCGGAGGGATTATCGGTACATTCCACCACCTCTATTTTGCCGGGACCCCGAACATCGTGCTTGGGCTCGGCGCCGTGTTCAGCGCGCTGGAGGTTGTTCCTCTGGTGCTGATAGGCTTTGAAGCGTGGGAGAACATTCGGCTCGCGCGCTCGCGCCAGCAGCACATCTGGGTGACCGCCTACAAATGGCCCATCTACTTCTTTGTGGCCGTGGCATTCTGGAATTTTGTGGGCGCGGGACTCTTTGGATTCCTTATCAATCCGCCGGTTGCCCTCTATTACATGCAGGGATTGAACACAACAGCAGTGCACGCTCACACGGCACTCTTTGGAGTGTATGGCATGTTGGGTCTGGGCCTGATGCTCTTCTGCCTGCGCGCCCTGCGTCCGGGCAAAGCGTGGAAGAACTGGCCGTTGTGGTTCTCTTTCTGGGCCATCAACATCGGCCTGGCACTGATGGTGCTGATCAGCGTGCTTCCCATCGGGCTCATGCAGGCGTGGGCGTCGGTTCAATATGGCACGTGGTATGCCCGCTCGGCGGAGTTTCTCCACTCCCCGGGAATGAATCAACTTCGCTGGATGCGAATGATTGGCGATACGATCTTCGCCGCCGGGGCTCTGGTGCTGGGCTGGTTCATCCTGGGCTTGGTCACCGGGCATTCCTATGACAAAGAAGGTTACGTGGCGGAGGGTGAATGGGAAGTGCGCCAACATATGCAGCCGCCTCCGCTACCGACAAAGTAGTTTTGGGGTTTGACAGTTTTCGTTGATGGCTTTTATGGATCAATCGAGTGGCCGGGACCGCTGTCCTTGGCCACTCGATGAGGTTGCGACGTACGGACCTTGCAGCGATTTTGAATTCTCTCCGCTCCCCATTTAATCGTTACCCGCCGGATTGGCTCCCAATAGAACAAATCTGCAAAAAACAAGGCACAGACCACGCGCAATCGGTGTATGCTTCGGTGGGCTTGGGAGTCCACAGATCGAAAGTGCTTGCAACGGCGCTCTCAAAACGCCGGCAGGCGGTCAGAAACCGAGCCACACCCTTATCGCGGCAGGGCGTAACAAAGCAATTTCAGGGGGGGGAAGAATGGACCGAAGATCCGCAATCAAACACGTTGTTGGCGCGCTCGGGTCTTTGAAGTTGGTGGAAATCGGCGTGGGTGCGAGCCAGCATCAGCTTGAGGGGGCTTATCGAATTGAGTCTTCCCAGATTACGGCATATCTCGATAACCGGGGTGAAATTACGGGGCTGGTGCTGAGCTTAGGGCAGGGAAAGCACCTTGTTAGCAGAGCGCAAGGGCGAACGGCTCTCGCGGGCTGCACGATTCGCAAAGTCACGGTGAAGAAACAGGCCACGGGCGGCGTGGAGTTTACGAAATCATTGGTTCATGACGGTAACGGTCAATCGTGTCAGCTCACCGAACGATTTCTTATGGGAAAATCCGGCAGCGTTCGTTGGGAAATTGAAATTCTGGGCGCTGGCGCGCCGTGGAGCACTCCCATTGAGACGCACCTTGCGTGGCCCGCCACCAGCGAAACCAAGTTCTGGACCACCTGGGGAGACAGCCGTCCCGAAAGCTCTCCAGGGTGGAACGATCCGCTTATTTCTGACGGCTTCGCTGTCCGTTCGCTGCATTATGGAGCCACTGACATCTGGAAAAGTCAGGGCTTCAGCGTGCCAATTGCCACCGTGCTCGACGCCGCGAATGACGCGGGCCTGAGCTTGGCGCTTGACCCCGGCGATAGCGTGATTGAAATGGATTTGAATACGACGGCGGCGGGGGAGATCGTGTTTTCCCGCACCAACAGCCGCATCAGCAAGGGTCGCCCCATGCGTTTTGCCATGGACCTGGTGGCGCACGCGGCCGACTGGCGCGGCGGCTTGGGCTGGATGGTTGAGCGCTACCCGGAGCAGTTCAATCCGCCCACCGCGCTCACCTACAAAGTGGCCGGCAACGCCGCCTACGCGGAATACGAAGGCAAAGATCTCGACGCCTACAAGTTCATGTCCATGGGGTTCCGCGTGAACTGGAAAGCCAGCTTTGATTTTTACACCATGGGTTTCTTCCTGCCGCCGGTGGCGGACGAGGTGGAATATGTGTGCCAGCGCATGGATGACGGCACGGTGGAATTTCCCACCTCCGTCGCCCACCTGCGCGAATACTCGGAGCAGATGCGGAAATCGGGATTCCACGTTCTGAATTATTTCAACGTGGGCCAATTCGGCTTCAATCTTGATATTGACGGTCCGCCCGCGCGCAAAATCAAAAACGACGTCGATTTGTGGCGGGATCCCAATGAATTTGCCTGGTACGCCCTGCGCGACGCGTTTTTGTGCGACGACAACGGCAAGGTGAAGCACGGCAGCCAGAAGGACATTCGGATGGACGTGGGCGAGCCTGTCTACATGCGCCTGATGTTGGAGCAGGTGAAACAGCATATCAAGGCATTCCCCGCCAGTTCCGGGCTCTGCCTGGATGAAATGCAGTTTGAGCGCAATTACAATCAACGCCGCGACGACGGGCTGACGTGGCGGAATGGTAAACCCGCCCGCGCCATGGTGAACTCCTGGAAGGCCTGGATGGATCAGTTTGGTCCGCTAATGAACAAGGCCAATAAGATCATCTATGCCAACCCCCTCTACCGCCGCATGGATTTGATGCGGCATCTCGATGGCTTCTACGACGAGTTCGGTAATTTGCCCTACAGTCTGAACACCAATTCCTTCATGGCGCTACGCAAGCCTTATCTGTCATGGACCATTGATCTGCAGGATCCCGATCCTGACTCCTACTTCCAGCGGAATCTTCACTTGGGGGCTTACGTCTCAGCCCCCTATCCGATGGATAATCACGCCATCATGCCGTCCGGTTCCAAAGTCGACCGCTACTTTGTGGATTACGGGACGATGTTTGACGCCCTGCAGGGCCGCACTTGGGTGCTTCAACCGCACGCGATTGAGGTGGCGGTGCAGAAAGCCAAGGCGAACCTGTTCGCCATTCCCGGCGGATATCTGGCCTTCGTCACCTTCGGTGGCGATACCACAAGTGCCGAGATCACTCTGCGCGGGCTTGCCAAGCTTCCCGGCCAAGCAGACTTTTCCATTGAAGTTATCCATCCCGGCGAACCGGAGTGGTCGACGCTGAGCGGAAACGAAAAGGGAGAAACCCTCACCTTGGATGTTCCTCTCAAGCGCGGCTGCGCCGCCGTCAAGCTTTCGTATTTGTGGATGAAACCGGCCAAGCACTATTTCCTCAAGGACCACACAGTGACATTGGGGACCACCTTGAGCGGCGCGCAGATTCGCTACACCTTGGATGGCAAAGATCCTGCGGCGAATTCCGCCCTATACTCGCAGGCATTCACCTTAAACGAGACGACGACGGTGAAAGTCGCGGCTTTCAAGGGAGGCGCGCAAACCGGCCCGGTGTTGGAGGCGGAGATGGTGAAGGTTGCGCCTCCTGCCCCGTGGATTGAGCCGTTCCATGGCACTTTCAGTGATCGCATGAGCGTGGAGATTCAGAACGCCTATCCTATCGAGGGAGCGGAAATTCGCTATACAACCAATGGCGGTGAAGTTACAGCTCAGTCTCTGCTTTATGCAGGACCGCTTGAAATCACGTCCACCACCACCGTCCGCACCCGGACCTTCGTGCCGGGGCTCGCGCCGAGCATTGCGGCAGACAGCCAATTCAGCAAATTGGGCCCGGTCCCACCCTTGCCGGACGTCTATCTTTCTGATCTGACCCCCATCAAGGCGGAAGTGGTCTGGCATGCCTCCGTCCAGAAGGACCTGTCCATCGAAAAGACTCCGCTCTCAATTTCTGGAAAGAGATTTAACCGGGGAGTGGGAGCGGGTTCACCTACCGAATTGACCTACAAACTCGAACCGGACTATGAACGATTTGTCGCCGTCGTGGGGCTTGATGACAATGTGAAGGCGCGCAATTCCGACATGTCCTTCTTCCGCGTCTTCGTTCGCAACAACCGCGAAGAGCTTCTCTTGCATGAGTCGCCCCGGCTTTATCCGGGCGAGTCATGGCCCATGGAGGTCAGGATTCCCCTTGATTGCCAGGAGATCCGCCTGGAGGTGACTGGCGGCATGGATGCGGAGCGCGTGGATTGGGCGAACGCGGGGTTTTTGCTCGACCGCTCGAATCGAGGCGATGAATTGTTGAAGGCGATCAATAAAGCAGTGGCGGGTGACAAGTGACAAAGCTGTATCGATAAAAAGGGTAGCCATCGCAGGTGTGATTATTGGCGTTGCCGTTGAAATTATTTGCGTTTCTGTGATCAATTTCCGACTTTTTCTCCTTAAGCAGATTCACTCGTGGAGAACCTGGCGTTCGTACTCTGTCCGCTATTCGTGCTGGTTTATTTGAACCTGGTCAAGACGATGGCGGCCGTCATCGTTCTGACAATTTTGGGGGATGCTGTTTTGTATGGTGTGGCGGCCGGGGGTATTGCAGCCATCGTCGTTGTAGTAAAGAAGATCTTTTTCTGAGGATCGGCCAGCGCGGCTCAAGGGCAAACTATCCGACAGTTGATGCAGAATGGGCACAAATCTGTCGCTTTGTTCTTGACAAAGGCTAGTTATCTGGTATAGTAGACGGTGAATTCGTACCTTGGGACAAAATGACTGTGTCCATGTTGCCCATGAAACCCCTCAGCCCCCACCCGTTGTGGAAAATCACCCACCACAAGTTCAGACATGAAGTCACATTTGCGGGTTCCATGATGGAAAAAATATTATTCTTGAGGACCGAAGCCGGAATGTGTATGAAAACAAAGGAACGCATGACAATATGTCATGTCAAAACTCGAGGTTTTACCTCGAGTTGAAGCCTGTTTTGCCGAAAATTCACGGTATTGAAGGACAAAATTACCCTTCATGACATCGGAAAGAGGACTCCTCTGTCGAAGAACAGACTCAGCATCATAACCATAGCGACGGCTTTGTTGGCGATCATTTGTTCATACTATCTACAATCCGCCGGGGTGGGCGCGCCCGCGCCCCAGGGCCGGGCGGCGACGTACCTCCATGATTTGACGATCACCTCGCAGTTCATTCCCGCTGATTTCACCCCTAATGGCGACCTCTCCAAGAGCATTTGGAAGGGTGCGGCGCGAGTGAAATACGACAACGAAGTGCGGGCTGATAAATCATTTCCTGATTCGGAAACGGAAGTGGCCAGCCTCTGGACGCCGGAATATCTCTATCTGGGATACCGCTGCAAATACCGCGCGCTTAATTTCTTTGGTGGTGAGGACATTGCCGAGGAACGCTTCGGCCTTTGGTATCGCGACACTGCGGAAGCCTTCATCAACCCTGAGCCGGAGCGGTTTAATCACTACTACGAATTTGAGGTCGCGCCCAACAACCAGTGGGTTGATTTGGAAATCGACCTCACGAAAAGGCCTTTTGGAAATGTGCATTGGGATTCGAACTTTGAGCATGCCACCCGAATCGATGCCGCAAACCACGTATGGACGGCGGAGATGAAGATTCCCGTGAATTCGATGGGCGTGAAGGCGCTTCAGCCGGGGACCTCGTGGCGTTTGAACCTCTACCGACTTGACGGCCTTGGCGACGATCCCGAGCGCCGGTTTCTGAGCTGGAGCCCTCTGCCGCCAGGCAATAATCGTTCCTTCCACCAACCCGCGTCGTTTGGCATTATCAAGTTTGTTCAGTAGGCCACTCTATTAAGGACGAACACTCATGGACAGAAGAACTTTTAATAAACTGCTAAGCGCCGGCGGAATAGCAGGGCTTGGCCGCGGATTGAATTTGAGCGCACAGGAGGGCATCAATTTTCCCATCGAAAAGCGGCAGGTAAAATGGCCCACTGAAACTCTGCGGCGATTGTTGGTGGATACGCACGTTCCTGACTGGGATGGCCTGATGGCCAATTTCGATGCTGCCGATTATGTCGGCACCATCGCCAAGGCCAACTTTCAGGCACTGATGCAGTATGCCAACTCGCACGTCGGTCTCTGCCTGTGGCGAACCCAGTTGGGGCAAATGCATGCGGGAATGAAAGGCCGCGATTATTTCGGCGAGGTGATGGCGGAGTGCCACCGTCATGATTTGCATCGCCTGGCTTACTACAGCCTGATTTTCGACGACTGGGCCTATCAGGTACATCCCGACTGGCGAATCGTGCCGGAGGATGGTGATGACCCCATCATGTTCAGCCGCATGGGCAAGGTCTGCCCAAATTCCCCGTATCGCGAGCACGCTCTGGCCTGTTTGCGCGAACTGGTGAAGAACTACGACTTTGAGGGCATCTTCCTTGACATGACCTTCTGGCCCGCCGTTTGTTACTGCCCGCACTGCTGCGGGCGTTTCCGGAAAGAGCATGGCGAAGAGCCGCCGCGAACGGTGAACTGGCACGACCCACTATGGCGCGCGTTCCAGAATTCGCGCGAGCAGTGGATGCTGGAATTCGCTAAAGCCGCGTCCCAGGCGATCAAAGAGACCCGCCCGATTCAGGCCTATCATCAATTTGGGACGGCTTTCGCACCCTGGCGCATGGGCGTGTCGCTGGAGCAGCGCGAGGCTTCTGACTTTTGCGCGGGTGATTTTGACGGCGAGCCCGCCAAATTTTCGCTGATCTGCAAAACCTTTCAAAGTCTCACCATGAACCGGCCGTTTGAATTTATGCGGGCGCGAACTGAGACCCTCAACGACTTTGAGACTACGCTGCCAACTGAACAACTGCTGATTGAAACCCTGTTTCCCACCATTCATTCTTCCGCATCATTGATGATCGATGCCATTAAGCCTGACGGCACACTGAACCACCGTGCCTACGATTTCATGGGCCAGATCAACGCTCAGCACGATCCCTTCGAACATTTCCTGGGCGGCGAAATGCTTGCCGATGTGGCCATCTATTACGACAAGAATTCCATGTACGACCCGCAACAGAATGGCATGCCCGTGGCGGAGGCTGCCCCCAGCGAAGGGTACGGGGGCATTGGCAAGAAGGCCTTTCAGCCCATGAATCGCCCCGATCCTCCCCACATCGAAGCAGTGCTGGGAGCCACGCGTATTCTCCGCGAAGCGCATATCCCCTTTGGGATTGTGACCAACGCCACGCTTGACCAGTTGGGCCAATACCGTGCTGTCATGCTTCCCAGCGTCATGGAAATGACGGCGGAACAGGCCGATCGTTTCCGGCAGTTTGTACACGGCGGGGGAGTGCTCTACGCCAGCGGGCCGTCAGCGCAAGACCGTCTTGATGAGATCGACTTGCGACTATCGGAGCTGTTGGGTGTGCGATATTTGAAGACATTTGGCGCCGTGCAGACCTACCTGACCCCCACTGATCCGGAATTGTTGAAGGTCTCATGGCCGCAGGAGAATATCACCTATCCGGGACCGCTGGTGCAGGCGCAGGCTTTGCCCGGAGCCGAAGTCCTGGCGCGAGCGACGATGCCCATTGTGCCGGCGCGCGAGGGTTATACCATTGGCACCCGCTTCGCGCAGATTTGGAGCAATCCGCCAGCGCCGACGCCCGGGAGCGATCCAGGAATTGTGATCAACTCCTTCGGTAAAGGGAAGACCGTCTGGGTGGCGGCGCCGATTGAGTCGAGGACGGAAGCCGTTTACGCGCGGGTTGTTTCCCACCTGATTCGCCGCGTTCTTCCCGGACGATACCACTTTGAGGTGGACGCTCACCGTGGCGTGGAAATGACGCTATTCCATCAACCGGACAAACAGCGATTACTGGTGAGCATGCTTAATGCGCAGACGCAACTTCCCACGATTCCGGTGGGGGCGACGGTTCGAGTGCTTCTACCGGGAGATCACAAACCGAAAAGGGTTCTTCACTTGCCGGATATGAGGGAAGTGGCTTTTGATAGGTCGGGAGCGTACGTGCAGTTTGTGGTTCCACCGTTCAAGATACTGGCGATGGCTCTCGTGGAATACGAATGAATCTGCATTAGGGTTCGCGACTGGGTGGGGAAGTTTGCACGTTCTCCAATTGAGGCACTCAGATGATCGTCGAACTCAACGCATGTCTTACGCTCGAAAGTCGTGCCTGCCTGAGCGGCTCTCTATGACCGGATTAGATTCAGTCCCCCATGAATAGCCCTGACGTTTGCCGGAACCCCTATGGCGAGGGAACAGTCGCGTCAGTTTCAGGCGAGGCTGCACTCTGGGTTCCGCCATCCGAGGTTACGGAAGTGACGATGTAGAAGTACTCGGTTCCTGCCGTCACATTCTCGTCCGTAAAGGTGGTTGTGCTAACCGGCGTGGAATTCAGCGGCGTGGAACTCTCTCCGCCTGACTTTGTTCCGCGGTAGATGTTATACCCAATGACGCCTGAGGATGTACTGGCAGTCCAGGTTAAAACCACATCATGGCTTCCGGTGCCCGACAGACTTACAGCCTGGGGGCTGCCCGTGGCATTGTCCGTGATGCTGATTGCTGCCGAGCGCGCCCCGCTTGCGGAAGGAGTAAAGAGTACGACGATGGTGCAGTTGGCGCCGGCGGCCACCGAACTGCCGCAAGTGTTGTTCTGGGCGAAGTCGCTGGCATTAGCGCCGGTAACGGCGATGCTGGTGATGCTCAAAATTGTGCTGCCATTGTTGGTCAGGGTTACCGTCTCGCCCGCACTGGTCATATCGACCGGCTCGCTGGAGAAGGCAATGTTGTTGGGTGAGAGGCTTACCGTGCCCGAGGCGCTTGTGCCTGCGCCGGAAAGAGCGACCGTCTGGGGGCTACCGCTGGCATTATCCGCGATGCTGAGTGATGCCGAGCGGATACCGCTGGCGGAGGGTGTAAAGGTTACGCTGATGGTGCAGTTGGCGTCTGCCGCAACGCTTGCCCCGCAATTATTAGATTGGGAGAAGTCATTTGAATTGGCGCCGGAGAAAGTGATGCCAGTGATACTTAGTGCGGCGTTGCCGGAATTAGTCAATGTGATTGCCAGGGCCGTACTGGTGACGCCGACGGATTGATTTCCAAAAGCCAGGCTGGTGGGCGAAGCACTTGCAGTTGCGGCGGTTCCTGTTCCGGAAAGAGTCACAGCCTGAGGGCTGCCGGTAGCGTTATCTGTAACGGTGACGGTTGCCGTGCGAGTTCCGGTCGCGGCGGGCTTAAAGATAACGCTGATGGTGCAGTTGGAGCCTGCCGCCACCGAACTTCCGCAACTGTTGGACTGGGAAAAGTCGCTGGCATTAGTGCCGGAAACCGCGATGCTGGTGACGCCCAGTGCGCCGTTACCGGAGTTGGTCAGGGTGATCGTTTGAGTTGTGCTGGTGACGCCGACAGATTGATTTCCAAAGGCCAGGCTGGTAGGTGAAACACCAGCAATTGCGGCGGTTCCTGTGCCGGAAAGAGTCACAGTCTGGGGGCTGCCGCTGGCATTATCCGCGATGCTGAGTGATGCGGCGCGGCTGCCACTGGCTGAGGGTGTGAAGGTAACGTTGATGGTGCAGTCGGCGCCTGCCGCCAATGAACCTCCGCAGCTATTGGTTTGGGCAAAGTCGCCGGCATTGGAGCCGGAGAGCGCGATGCTGCTGACGCTCATGGCTATGTTGCCGGAGTTGGTCAATATGATCGCCTGAGCCGCGCTAGTGACGCCGACGGATTGATTTCCGAAGGCCACGCTGGCGGGTGAAACAGCGGCAATTGCTGCGCTGCCTGTCCCGGAAAGAGCAACGGTCTGGGGGCTGTTGGTACCGCTGTCGGCGACGGTGACGGCTGCGGTGCGGGTTCCCGTTGCGGTGGGCTTGAAAGTGACGCTGATGGTGCAATTCGAACCTGCCGCCACTGAATTACCACATGTATCAGTCTTGGAAAAGTCGCCGGAGTTGGTTCCAGCGATTGCGATGCTGGTTATGTTCAAGGATGCGTCGCCGGTATTTGTCAGAGTGAGAACCTGAACCGCACTGCTCGTGTTAAGGGATAGATCCCCAAAGGAAAGAGTGGTGGGGGAAACACTGGCTTCAGTTGTGGCGATTGTCCCGGAAAGCGACACGGTCTGTGGGCTGCCGGTGGCGGAATCAGCGATAGTGATGGTTGCGGTGCTAGTTCCGGTCGCAGCCGCCTTAAAGGTCACGTTGATCGCACAATTGACGCCTGCGGCTAAACTCGATCCGCAATCATTGGTTTGGGCAAAGTCAGTCGCGTTGGCTCCTGCGACTGTAATGCTGGTAACACTCAACGCCGCATTGCCGGAATTGGTAAGGGTGATCGTTTGTGCCGTAGTGGTCGCGCCCACTCCTTGGCTGGAGAAGGTGAGGGCGATGGGTGAAACACCTGCGACTGGCGCGGCGCCAGTTCCGGAAAGACTAACCGATTGAGGGCTGCCAGTGGCATTGTCGGTGATGGCAAGGACGGCTGCACGGCTGCCGCTGGCAGTGGGTGTGAAGGTAATGCTGATGGTGCAGCTTGTGCCCCCCGCCACACTCGATCCGCAGTTATTGGTTTGGACAAAGTCGCTGGCGTTAGTGCCCGACACCGCAATCCTGGTAACACTTAAAGCCGCGTTGCCGGAGTTGGAGAGAGTTACGGTTTGAGCCAGGCTGGAGGTGCTGACGGATTGATTCCCAAACATTACGCTGGAAGGAGAAACATTGGCGACTGTAGACATTCCGGTCCCGGAAAGACTGACTGCTTGAGGGCTGCCACTGGCATTGTCGGTGATCGCAAGCGAGGCCGCAAGGCTGCCTGCTGCGGAGGGTGTGAAGGTAATGTTGATAGTGCAGTTGGCGCCTGCTGCCAGGGAAAGGCCGCAGTTATTGGTTTGGGCAAAGTCGCTGGCATTGGCGCCGAAGACAGCGATGCTGGTAAGGCTCAGTGGCGCGGTGCCGGGGTTGGAGAGGGTGACACTCTGAGCCGAGCTGGAGGTACCGACGGATTGATTCCCAAAGGTGACGCTGGAAGGAGAAACATTGGCCACTGTGGAGGTTCCAGTTCCGGAAAGGCTGACTGCTTGGGGACTGCCAGTGGCATTGTCGGTGATGGCAAGGGCAGCTGCACGACTGCCGCTGGCGGAAGGTGTGAAGATGACGCTAATAGTGCAGTTGGCGCCCGCCGCCACGGAAAGGCCGCAATTATTGGTTTGGACAAAATCGCTGGCGTTAGCGCCGGAAACTGCAATCCCAGTAACACTCAAAGCCGAATTGCCGGAGTTGGAGAGGGTGACAGTCTGCGCTGAGCTGGCGGTGCCGACGGATTGATTTCCAAAAGGTACGCTGGAAGGGGAAACATTGGCAACCGTGGAGATACCAGTCCCGGAAAGGCTGACCGATTGAGGGCTGCCGGTGGCATTGTCGGTGATGGCAAGGGCGGCCGCACGACTGCCGCTGGCCGAAGGCGTGAAGGTGATGCTGAGCGTGCAGTTGGCGCCTGCAACCACTGTAAGGCCGCAATTATTGGTTTGGGCAAAATCGTTGGCGTTGGTTCCGAAGACAGCGATGCTGGTAAGGCTCAAGTCCGCGTTGCCGGAATTGGTGAGGATGACAGTCTGCGGCGTGCTGGCAGTTCCGACAGATTGATTCCCGAAGGCGACAGCGGAGGTGGAAACACTGGCAACCGGGGCGTCACCAGTCCCGGAAAGGGCCACGCTTTGGGGACTGCTGGGGGCGCTGTCAGTGACCATCACAGCCGCGGTGCGAGTTCCCGCCGCGGCCGGTTTGAACGTGACGCTGATCGTGCAGTTGGCGCCTGCCGCCACACTTGACCCGCAATTATTGGTTTGGGTAAAGTCGCCGGCGTTGGCGCCTGCGACGCCAACACTTGTAATGTTCAAATCTCCATTACCGGAATTGGTCAGCGTAATCGCCTGAACCGGACTGGCCGTGCTGAGCGGTTGATTTCCGAGGGACAGACTGGAGGGGGAAACACTGGCCAGTGTGGTGGCGATTGTCCCGGAAAGGGTCACTGTTTGAGGACTTACGGTGGCGCTGTTGGTGACGGCGACGGTGGCGGTGCGAGTTCCTGTCGCGACTGGTTTGAAGGTTACATTGATCGCGCAACTGGATCCCGCCGCAACGCTCGATCCGCAGTTATTGGTCTGGGCAAAGTCACTTGCATCGGTGCCTGAGACCGCAACACTTGTGACGCTCAAGTCCGTATTACCCGAATTGGTCAAAGTAATCAACTGCGCCCCACTGGCAGCGCCGACAGATGGGCTGGTGAAGGTGAGGGCGGCGGGAGAAATGCTGGGCGTCGCCGCACTCAGTGCGCTTGTGGGGCTCAGGCTACCTCCACCTCCACAAGATGTGGACAAAATGACCAATATAATGCCGGTCAGGCTGACAAGCATTGCGGAGCCGCGGCTAACTGCGACCTTTCCCATCTCCATAATGTCTTGTTTCATGATTCTCTTCTAACTCCCAGGTTGAATGCGGCATCCGAACGTTTAAGAGCGAGGCCATTCCAGATGCTCTCGCTCATTTACTGGCGTTCGCGGCATCGGCTAATTATTTGGCATGCATCCTTCCGAGTAAAAGTTCGGAAGTACTGGTACCAATCGAGGAAGGAGGGAAAGATTGCACCGTTGAGGTATTTCAGGTCGTGGCTGCAAGAGCTGTTATTTCAATAAGATAGGTCATTTTTGATTTTTAAGCTTGCATCGGGGAGATAGTTCGCGCTGGAAAAGAGACAGATCGGAAGGGGTCAGATTTGCCCATACCGGCTGCCTGTAAGAAATGCCCCACAAAGTGGGTAATTTCGCACCATGTTCGGTAGTAGCCAAAGCCTGAGGCACATGCCTACAGACATTCATATCTTACGGGACCTGTTTAGGGATCGGGTTGGTTGGACACCTCCACGTTTCAGTCACGCAGTCCAATTGCCACGTGCACGGTCTGGGAGCGGTTGATGAGCGGTCGATGATATGACCCGCCAGAACGGCGTCATGGGTTTCATACCTGGTTCCCATGAATCAGGCATCCTTCTGCATAGGACTGATGCATGGGGTCGATCTTTCCGCTAAGTATGAATTCCAATTAGGTTTTTCCAGACTCTAGCCGGATAGACAACTGCTACGGCGATGGAATGATCGCGGAAGTTTCGGGTGAGGCCGAGCTCTGCGCTCCACCGTCAGAAGTGACCGAAGTAACCAGGTAGAAGTACTCCGCTCCTGCCGTTACGTTCTCGTCGGTATAGCTGGTTCCGCTAACAGGAGAGGAATTCAGCGGTGTGGAGCTTTCTCCCCCCGATTTTGTTCCCCGGTAGACGTTATATCCAATGACATCGGGTGTCGCGCTGGCCGTCCAGGAGAGAACCACGTCGTGGCTTCCCGTGCCCGACAGGTTAACGTCCTGGGGGGAGCCCGCGGCATTATCCGAGATGCTGATTGCCGCCGCGCGCGCCCCGATAGCAGAAGGAGTAAACAGCACAACGATTGTGCAGTTGACGCCCGCAGCCACCGAACTTCCGCAATTGTTATTCTGCACAAAGTCACTGGAATTGGCGCCGGTGACGGCGAGGCTGGAAATGGTTAACGTTGTGGTGCCGTTGTTGGTCAAGGTTACAGTCTGGGCTGTGCTGGTCAAGTCGACTGGCTCATTGGAAAAGGCGAGACTGGTGGGTGAAAGACTAACGCCGCCCCCAGTGCTGGCGCCGGTTCCGGCTAAGCTCACTGTCAGGGGCGTGCCACCCGCATTATCCGAGATGCTCAGCGAGCTCGTTAGGCTTCCACTGGCTGACGGGGTAAAGGTAACGTTGATGGTGCATTTGGCATCTGCCGCGAGGTTGGATCCGCAATTGTTGGTTTGGGCAAAGTCGCCGGCATTTGAACCTGTGATTGTAACACTGGAAATCGTCAAGGCTGCGTTGCCAATGTTTGTCAGGGTGATCGACTGCGCCGCGCTGGCCTTGCCAACAGTCTGGCTGCCAAAGGAAACGCTGGTGGGGGAAAGGCTAACCTCGGCTGCAGGTGTGGCGGTGCCGGTTCCGGAAAGACCGACTGCTTGTGAGCCACCGGATGCGCTATCAGAAATCGTGACAGTTGCCGTGCGGGTTCCCGCTGCGGCCGGCCTGAATGAGACGCTAATCGTGCAGTGGGCGCCCACCGCTAGGACAGACCCGCAATTATTGGATTGGATAAAGTCGGTGGCATTCAATCCTGAGACTGCGATGCCCGTGATATTTAAATCCTCGTTGCCCGTGTCGGTAACGGTGATTTCCTGGGCTGCGGTGGTGGCGCCCACGGTTTGGCTGGCAAAAGTAAGGTTTGATGGGGAAACGCCGGCACTTGTGGTGGCGATTGTCCCGGAAAGAGCCACGGTTTGGGGACTACCGGAAGCGTTGTCATCGAAAGAAACTTCGGCCGTGCGAGTTCCCGCTGCCAGGGGTTTGAAAGTCACACTGATCGTGCAGTGTGCGCCCGCCTCCACGACAGACCCGCAGTTATTGGTTTGACTGAAATCACTCGAGTTGGCTCCGGATACCGCGAAGCTGGAAACGCTCAAGGCAGCGTTGCCGGAGTTGCTTAGAGTTATTTCTTGAGCGGCGCTGATCGCACCCACAGATTGACTGGTGAATGAGAGGCGCGTGGGGGAGAGTTCAGGGGCAGACGCTAGCCCTGTTCCGCTGATCTTCGCACCAGTTCGGCCCGAAGAGAAGTCATTGTTCAGGGTGAGGTCTGCAGCACGGCTTCCCATCGCGGTGGGCTTGAAACTGACGTTAATCGTGCAACTGGCGCCTGCCGCTACGCTGGGACCGCAATTGTTGGTCTGGGCAAAGTCGCCGGGATTGGCCCCAGTGAAGGCGATACTGGTAATGCTCAAGGCGGCCCCGCCGGTGTTGCTGAGAATCACAGACTGAGGAGCGCTGGCGACGCCGACGGGTTGGCTTGCAATAGTAATTTCAGCGGGGGAAAGGCTGGGTGCGGCTGTGCCATCTGCTCCTGTGAGATTCCCACTACCCCCAGCCCCACACGACGTGGCGAATATGGCTATAACAATACAGATTAATCCAACAACTCTTGGAGGGTTGTATCTAACATTATCCTTTCCCCGTTTCATTCGGTGTAACTCCCTCATTTTGCTGCCACAACTCGCGGAATAAAGGCCGCGCCCAATTATTCTCAAGCGAGAAGCCTGGCTGTAATTTTTACCGACATACTGCCTTTCTCGGTATTGGCTAGAAATTAGGCACACATTTGGCCTAGTGAAAATCCAGAAGTACTAGTACTCGCCTAAAAGGCCAAAGGGGAGAATCGGCTGGGATTGCATTGCCAGTATCAATGCTATTATTTACATAGATATAGGGATTGAATAGGATGCCGGATTGCCAAAGCAGATGAACCCCTGTGGCAAACGTGGATGTAGTGAATGGATCCGATTGCCTCTTTAGAGGTGCGTAAATTATGCACTGCAAAAATGCATTGGTGCCCACTCCCGTCAGTTGCGACCAAATCCGGATATCCGGTCAAACGAATTTATTCCTCCGGTCACCCAAGTTGGAGGGAATCCAAACCATCCCCTGATTCAGCAAACGAAGCTGGATTCGCCTTTCTTCCAATGGCCGCGTTTTTGACGGATTCCGAATTCTAAAGGTGCCACCATCAAAAGTACTTGACCGTATCATTGTTATTGGGTAGTATTACCGACAGTATGTCACTTGTTCTTGCTCAAAATTGTTGTCGCCCTGCGCCATGCGCAGCATGTTGTCGGTCGCTCTGTATCTAGCCGACCTGGCGAACGTTGAGCAGGGAAACGCAAGAAACACATCTCAAAATTTACTCCTGTTTCTTCTCTCGTTTCATAGGTCGGCTCCAATCACAGCCCGGTAGCATTGCGGGTAGAAACAATTAACTAACTCATTCCATTTGATTGGCTTGCGGCCTCGATAGGAAGCTGCAGCCGACCTGGTTTTGCAAAATTCCGAGGGAAGTGCCGGTTTATCGGATGCCCTTCCCCCCATTGGGAGAAACAAAAGAGATGAAAGAGCGAGATCAAGATTCGAAGAAACCGGTTGTGGCATTTGCCGGGAAAAAACTTGTAACGGCAGATTGGCGAAATCCCCTTTGGAAATGGAAAATGCATCTGCCGGCTCTTTTCCTGGCGATATCGCTTGCAGCACCATTTGCTCGGGCGCAGGGGGAGGCCTCTATTGCCGGCAAGGTTGCTGACGCGAGTGGAAGCGGTATTCCCCATGCCAGCATCAAGATTACCAACACGGAGAAGGGCTCCGTGCGCACGACTGGAACCGATGAGGCGGGCAACTTTTATGCCCCACTCCTATCGGTAGGGAAGTACCGCGTTACCGCTGAAAAGGACGGTTTCAACCCGGCGGAACAAGAGGTAACGCTCGTGCTTGGGCAGCGCGCCAATCTTGATTTGACCCTCGCTGTCGCGGGGATCCATCAGGCAATCCAGGTGGAAGCCGCGGCATTTTCAGGTGATGTGAGCACCGCCGATGTGTCGGGCCTGGTTAGCGAGCGCCAGGTGAAAGACTTGCCTCTCAATGGCCGGAGTTACGATCAGCTTCTTACTTTGAATCCCGGCGTCATTAATTACACGTCCCAGCGGGCTGGGGGAACAGGCACGTCGAACTCAGTCGTTGGCAACATGTTCGCGGTTTCCGGCCGTCGCCCGCAGGAGAACCTTTACCTCTTGAACGGCGTTGAATTCACCAGCGCCTCGGAGATCAATAACACTCCGGGCGGGGCGAGCGGTCAACTTTTAGGTGTGGACGCCGTCCAGGAATTCGCCCTGGTAAAGGATACCTACGGCGCTGAATACGGAAAACGTCCTGGCGCCCAGATTAATATCGTCACTTCTTCAGGTTCGAACCAGGTGCATGGCAATGCCTACGAGTTCATTCGCAACAGCGCCCTGGATGCACGGAACTTCTTCGACTTTGGCCAGATTCCCAATTTTGAACGCAACGAATTTGGAGGATCCCTGGGTGGCCCCTTGAAGAAAGATAAGACCTTTCTATTCGCAAATTACGAAGGGTTTCGACAGGTACTTGGTTTGAGCGATGTGACGCTGGTTCCTGATGCCACCTCACGAGCTGCTGCCGTGGCCAGCATTCAACCGATACTCGGTTTGTGGCCGGTCGCCAACGGTCCGGAAATCTTAACCTCGACGGGGGCGAACAGTGGGATCGCCAAGGCATTCAGCAATCCTGGGCAGCATATTCGCGAAGATTTTGGCACGGCTCGCCTCGACCAAACGATCTCTAACAGAGACTCCTTCGCCGCCGTATACACCATCGATGACAGTGGAGCGAATTCACCTACCACCAATCCTTTCAGTATTACGGATGTTTTCCTGCGTGAGCAGGTTGCGAGCGCCAGCGAGACTCACATCTTCTCCCCCAACTTTATTAATAAGGCCACCTTTGGATTCTCCCGCGGCGGCTTCTACTTCAACAGCGGGGTTGACGGAACCGCTTCTGCCGTTCCGGGCGGATGGATTCACGCGGGGCAGCCGGTGGGCGCCGTGGTGGTTGGCGGCGGCACCACGCTGAATGGGGCATCGCAGCTTACCAATGGCGGCACCAATGCCGGAAGCAACCTCTCTGCGGCGCGCAACCTTTTCACGATTTCCGATCAGGTTAGCATCACACATGGAAAACATTTGATCACCGCCGGCGCCTGGTTCCAGCGGCTGCAATCCAATAGCAATTTGCTCCAGGACCAATATGGTCAAGCTTCTTTTTCCAATCTCGCCGGATTCCTGGCAGGGAACGTAAGCACATGGACCTATTCCCCGTCTTATACACCCCTGGGGTGGCGATCGCTTGAGGGCGCATATTTTGCCGAGGATGCCATCAAGCTGCGGCCGAGCTTGGAACTTCGTTTGGGATTCCGCGGTGAATTCACCAAGGGCTGGAATGAGGCACATGATCGCGCGGCGAACTATGTGGCGGCCTCAAATGGAGTACTTCTGACGCAGCCGGTGATCGGCGGCTCCGCGCTTACTGTGAACAACGCCAAATTCCTTCCGGCCCCCCGAGCTAGCCTGGCTTGGTCCCCCTTTGGCTCCAGGAAAACCGTTATTCGGGCCGGTGGCGGTCTCTACTACTCGCTGGTTGACGCGTTGGATTACCGTTTGGACCAGGTTGCACCCTTCAACGCCGTTTATGCGGCCAAGAGTATTGCGTTTTCGAAGATTGGTCCCGACGCAACCTATGCGACGGGCAAAATAGTTCCCAGTGGCGTACAGCCGAATCTTCAAACACCGGCGGTTGAATCGTACACGTTCTCCATCGAACAGTACCTCTCGCCCAGCACCACGTTCACCCTTGCTTACATTGGCTCGCACGGATATCACGAGATTTCGTCCATTGACGCCAACGTTCCCAATCCAACGATTTGCCCGGCGTCGCCCTGCCCGGCAAGTTACCCGGCGGGAACCTTTTACAACCCCTCGAATGCGCCTCCGGCGAACCCCGCACTGACGAACTCCACTCACTGGTATTCCGAAGGCGTCAGTTCCTACAACGCCTTGGAAGTGGACGTGAATCACCACTTCAGCAGCGGCCTGCAATTCCGCGGCGTCTACACCTTTGCCAAGGCTCTGGATAATGGCGACAGCTTGAATACCAGCGTGGCGACAAATTCTCCAGCCTTCGCCTCCAATCCTCTCGATCTAAGCGCCGATTATGGCCGGGGTTCCTTTGACATTCGCCACTCCGCCGTCATCAACGCCACCTATGACCTTCCCTTTGGAGAAGGCAAGAGGTTTAAAGGCGGCCCCTGGGCGAACCGGTTGGCCGGAGGATGGCAGCTCAGCGCCATTGAGAATCTGCAATCAGGGTTGCCGTTTACGCCGCAACTCTCCTACAACCCGGCGAATGACGGTGACAGCCGCAATCCTGTGCGGCCTTCATGGAATCCGAACTTTCACGGGACGGTGATTGAGGGTGGAGCCAATCAGTACTTCAATCCCGCCGCGTTCATTCAACCCCTTGCCGGCACTTACGGGAACGTGGGCCGAAATATTCTTCAGGGAGCGGGTTTGGCAACAACGGACTTCTCCCTGGCGAAGAAGTTCGCTCTTTCCGAACGCGTCCACGTGCAGTTCCGCGCCGAGTTCTTCAACGTGTTTAACCGGGCGAACCTCAACACGCCGAACCCGGTGGTCTATACAGCGGCCACGGGCGGACCTTCACCCACGGCGGGCGTGATCACGTCCACGTCAACCACGTCGAGGCAGATTCAGTTCGGGGCAAAGTTGTTGTTCTAATTGGTGAGAAACGAGCCTTAGGACGGGCGCCCCTCGTGGGCGCCCTTGCTCACTTTATGCCGATAGCAGTTTGTCGGCCTGGTTCCGTGGGATTTATTCGGGGCTGGCAGAGTCTGAATAGTGGGTGTGTGTTATTTCGGACGGCATCCATGCGATGTCTCTCCACTTATTCGAGGGGGTTTTTAGAAAGTCGTACTTCAGAACCTCCACGTCGTAGGAATCAGAAGGCGTTGATGCCCATTTGCAGACGGTTGAGTACTGGTCGTCCTTCTTGGCGCCATACGTTAGGTGTTTGGTGGTGCATCCCAGGAAAGTCAGGAGAGTAGGAGAGTTCTTTCGATAGTCCGATAGGGCGTCGGCTGCAACTCTCTGGGGATCGCTTTTTCGCCACGCCTCGCCGGCTTGTAGTATTGCTTCTTGGCGCGCTTTCACAATTTCATTCTTGCTGCTGTCGTGCCATCCCTCCGTGTAATAGGTTAATTCGCCCGGCTTGAGATTCGAGTCGACCTTGTCAATTGAGACAACCTGTTGGATTACGAGGAGTGTGCAGCAGCCCATTTGGCCGAACCCTCTCCCACTAGAAAACTTGTTACGGGGTTTCCCTGCAAAGAACCTGCCCACCAAGGTAGCGGTCACGGAAAAGGTCGGGTCAGTTTGAAAATAGTGGTGCTTTGCCTTCCTATTGAAGCGGTAAGAATCCACGAGCCGCGTGAACCGCTCAAGCACTGGGTCTTTGGTATTGGGTGCTGTGATCCCTTCCACCACCTGGCCTTTATTGCTGCTTCCATCGCAGGAATACATGACGCCGTCGAAGACTTCGCCGCAATATGTGAGCCAGGGTGAATTTGTAAAATCCGGGCATCTTCTGTCTCTGAGGGTGAAATCTTCGAATTCGCTACTGACTGTGCCTTGAAGCTGAATCAATTTGTGATCATAGGTATCGGGATCGTTCTTTAACTGACAGGCACTTACGGTAATCGGCTTTTCAACTTGTGCACATGCAATCCCTGAAGCAATTAGTATGAGCAGGAAGCCGGTTATCGTGGATCTCAGCATGATGCTCTCTCATTGAAAAGCAAGTGGGGCGAAGAATCGTCGCGCAGATTGGGCCTATTCTGTGGCACGTGAACGATTCGAAGGCTCAATCATACTTCGCCCGCCCGAACATCGTGAGGCCAATTACATAGGTGAAGCAGATGGCGGGAACCAGCATCGCCACGCGCATTCCAATGTGATCCGCCACCCAGCCCTGCAGGGGAGGCACGGCAGCAGCGGCAATATAGGACGTGCACAACAGACCGGAAATGGTGCCTCGATATTTGTCGAAGCTGTTGAGCGTGCCGGTGTAGAGCAGCGGGTAAACCACGGAAATAAAAAGCCCGCAGGCGGCAAAGCCCACAACGGTGAGTTTCGTTGACCCGAACGTGGCCACCAGCAGGCTAACCATGGTCATCACCGCACAGAAGCGCAGGACGCGAACGGTGCCGAAGCGCTTCAGAACCGAGCCACCCACCATCCGCCCCACACCGGTCATTCCCAAAAACAGAGCGTAGACAAAAGCCGGCAGGCTGGGGAAGACTCTTCCCATCAGTGTGGTGGCGCTGGCATTGGAGACTGCGGCGGGAACGCCGTGAACGTCCTCAAAGAACTTGGGAATCCAAAAGTAGATGCCGATTTCCGCCATCGAATAGAGGTAGATTCCCAGCCCGTAGGTGAGCAGGATGGGATTGCGCAGCAATTGCCCAATCTGTTCCAGATGGAGCCCCTCCGCATTTGTGGCGCGCGGAGGAAACTTGGACAAGGCGAGCAATGCCACAACCACGACGCAGACGGCGCCGAACAAGAGGTAGTACGTCTGCCAGGGGTGGCCAGTGCCTCGGAGATAAGCGAGGCAGAAGATGGCCAGGAATGCGGCGATGGTGCAGCCCGCCACCGCGAAGGTCAGGTTGCGGTGGTAATTCTGCGGAGCATCCAACTGTTGAATCAGCGGGCTGCCGCTGGTTTGCAACATCGTCACGCCGGTGCCGATGGCAAAGATCATGGCGAGAATCATCGGGTAGGTGTGCGACCGGGACACCATGAAGCAGCCCAGGGCCATTAGTCCCACGCCCGCCAGGATAACCCGCCGCGCGCCAATGCGGTCCGCCAGCACGCCGCTGGGCATGGCGAATAGTGCCACAGAAAGAAACGTTGCGGTGCCGATCAGCCCTGCCGCTGCCCGCGTAAGATGAAAGTCGCGGATGATGTCAGGCGTGAGCGTGCCCACCACGCCAGTTAGTCCAAAGGAGAAATAGGCGAGGTACATCACCCAAAGCAGCGGAGCCGGGCGTGCGGGCGGCGGAACCAGGCTGAGTGTTGGTTTGGGCGGTGTTTCAACGGCGGGTTCAAACGGAAGCTGGCGGGCGGCCTGTGAATTTTTCATATCATGTTTCTACAGGGACGAGTTCCTTCTGGTCAGGATTTGATTTACTGATGCGATGGCGCGGCTGCTGTGGCGTTGGCGCCAACCACGTTCACGCCCTTTTCGCGAAGCCAGTTGGACCAATGTTCCAGTTGCGCGGGATCGAGCGGTTGACGTGGCATCGCCGCCGCCGCGCTCAAGCCAAATCGCTTCAGCTTGCTTTCGCCCAGTGGATGGTAGGGCAGCAGTTGAACTCCCTTGAGGTTGGGAAGCGATTGCGCGAGGGCGGCGATTCCGTTAAGGTGCTCCGGCCGGTCATTGAACCCGGGCACGATGGGGCACTGGAGTTGTACGTTTGCCCCGGCCTCGTGAAGTGACCGAAGGTTCTCCAGAATGATCACGTTTGACTGTCCGGTGAAATCTCTGTGGCGCTGCTCGTCCGTCTCCTTCCAGTCGTAAAGGAACAGGTTGACCAGCGGTAGCAGCGGCTTGAAACGCTCCCAACTGGCAAAGCCCGAAGTCTCAACGCACCGATGGATGCCCTGTTCCCGCGCGGCTTGCAGCAGGGCGAGGGTGAAGTCAATCTGCACCAGCGGTTCGCCGCCGGAAATCGTCATGCCGCCACCGGATTTGGCGTAGAACGGCTTGTCCTGGTTCACTTCCTTCATCACTTCGTCAACCGTCATGGGCCGGCCGACGAATTCCAGTCCACCCGAATCGCAGAACTCCGTGCAATTGCCGCATTTTTCGCAGGCTTCGCGGTTGTAGATGTGCGTCACCGTGCCGCCCGATGCGTCCGCGGATTCCAACTGGTGGGCGCCATGCTCGCAGATGCGAACACATTCGCCGCACGCCATGCATTTTTCCGGGAGGAAGGAGACCGAGGGCCCGGCGCTCATGCCCTCAGGGTTGTGGCACCAGAGGCAGCGCAGAGGACAGCCCTTCAGGAAGATCGTGGTGCGGATTCCGGGCCCATCGTGGATGGAGAAGCGCTGAACATTGAAGACCCGGCCCAGCACCGTGGCAGCGGCATGCACAGGTCGCGAGTCGGTCTCCAATCTCAGGTTTTCAATCATAACGGACCGACCAACGCCACTTACTGATGACTCCAGCGGGAAAGCATGCCATGGACCGTAGAGCCGGGCTTGAGCCCGGCATTTGCGCCCTCAAGGGCGGCTCTACTGCTGCGCCCCATCTTCGCAAAGCAGCCGATCCACTACGAACTGCCGCATCTCTGGTGAAAGGCTGGCAAAGTAGGCACTGAATCCTGTCACCCGGACGATGAGATCAGGAAATTTAGAGGGATCCTTATGGGCTTCGAGGATCTTCTCCTTGCTGAGGATGTTGATGTTCACTTGAGTGCCGCCGAGGTCGCAATGACCTCGAATCAAGGCCGAAACCTTTTCCACATCATCGGCGCCATGACTGAAGCTGGGATCGAGATCGATTTGCAGGGGCGAAGCGTTTCCGTATCCCGGCTGCACGGCTGCCACAGCAACGGCGATGGCGGTGGGAGCTCCATCTTTGCGGAAGCCGGGGTCGGGATTGGCCCCGTGCGAGATGCCATCGCCGGCATGGCGGCCATTGGGAGTGGCGCCAATGTTCTTGCCCATGGAGAGATTCAGCACCCAGGAGAAGAGGCCGGGGATCATCATGAAGCCGCGCGGCGTCGGTTTGGCCTTGACGGCTTCGGTGAAGGCGCGGGCAATGCGCACAGCCCATTCATCTCCCAGCGAGTTGCCGCTGCCGAAGCGGGGCGAGTTCTTCATCGTGATGCGCGCGCGTTCACCCTCAGGCCCTGCCCAATTCGATTCCAGGTGCGCCTGCAACTGCTTCCATGTCAGGCGATGCTGTTTTTCCACTCGATGTTCGGCTGCGGCAAAGGAGTCTGCCGCCGTCGCCAGCGCTGAACCATCCACACCGAAGGTGTAAAACTCAACGCCGCCGTTGCTGGCATCGAGCCCCTTCTCAATAGTTCCCTGGCAGAGGAGGTCCAGCACAAGTTCCGGGAATACCTTGTGGTTGTGTTCGTACTGGAAGTCGAACCCCTTGCCAATCGTGTCCATGGCAGAGCGCAGATGCTTCTGGTAGCGGCTCCATAATTCTTCAATGTTTGGCTCGACTGTCGAGTCCGCCAGCATGTCCTTCATGGCCACTTCGAAGATGGCGGCCAGATTCACTTTCACGATGTCCATCAGCGCGTATTCGCGTCCCGGGATAGCCAGCCAGTGGCACCCGGCATAGACGCGCTCGCGTGCCAATTCCACTGGAAATCCGTTGGCGGCGAATCCTGCCACCGTGTTATCCACTCCCAGGAATTTGGGCACGCCGATGCGGTCTTCCATCAGGACTTCAACACCGCGGCGAATCAATTTGGGTTCAACATCCCTGCCCACACAGACGCCAACGTTGGCGGGAATCTTCAGCCGATGCGCCGCTTCCAGGATCAAGAATGAGACAGGATTGGTGGCGTCCTTGCCCGCTAGATCCGGGCCGCCAAGCTGAATGTAAGCGGTGTCGCGCACCAGATGGCAGGCAATGTGGAAGATGGCTTCTTTGTCGGTCAGTATCCCCGCTTTGATGTCTGCCTCGTAGTAGGGCAGCAGAATCATGTCAAACCGGCCAAGCGAGCCGCTGCTGTTGTACATGCGCGCCACGCTCTGGTACCACAAGCTCCATTGGCAGGCCTCGCGAAAAGTTCTCGGCGGGTTGGAGACGAGGTGCTGATTGATTTCCGCCATTTCCAGCAGATTCTGGTGCATCTCCTCTTGCTCGGCCGCCATCTGGCGCGCGCCTTCGGCATGGCGGCGAATCAGGTTTTGAATCCCCAGGACCACATGTTCCAGGCCGGCGAAGAAATCTTCCGACTGCGGGTTGAGAGGGCGGTAGTGATTGATCTTCTCCAGGATGCCGCCCCAACCGAGCTTCAATCCCATCTCCATGTCCTGGCACATGTGCTGAACGCCGCCAATGGCGGGGATGGTCTGATACTTGGTGTGCTCGGCCAGAAGTTCCGTGCAGTCGATGTCCGGATTCCAGGGAACCGTCCGGTAGGACATGAAATTCGCCACATATGCGCCGGCCAGTGACGACATGGGATCGATGCAGACCGGATGAACTTCCAGTAGCCGCCGGAAATTTTCGCCCGTTGCGCGCGGCCCATAGAACGCGCCGTTGGGGTGATTGGGAATCGGCTTGAAGGACTTCAGGAGGACGTCGGTGAAATATACGCCCGACCCTCCGAGCGTTTGCACGGTTTCGCGCAGCTCCTCAGGAGGCAGGATGACGGCGTGATCGTCAAAGTCCATCGCGCCGCGAAGGCGCTGCTTCTCCAAAGTTTGTTTGGCTTTGCTCCGGCGAAGAGCTTCCAAACGTTCGGCGTACGAGGGTTCAGAAACGGTTGCGGTGGGATTCACTGTGATTCCTCCTGGGGTCGGGAAAATCATGCTTGGGGAATGGTGCTTGGCGCTGCTTTCTGCTGCATCGTCGAGAGCGCGTACGCACACTCATGCGTTTTCTTCCAGACAATTTAGCGGCAAAGTCCGCAAATACTGCCGGATGAGGCGACAATTTCGCCCTCTCTAATGCACTTTGGGGACCAGCATGTGGAAATCAGGGTCGAAGCTGGTCGGTCAAATTGTCAATGGATTTGGCTCTGTTGCTGAATACTGTTGCAAGAATCAACAGTCCAAACAGCGTGTCCTCCTCAAAGGGAGGAAGGCGGTAGGGGGTGTCAAATTGTTCCTGGATGACGCGGCGCAGAACTTCCAGCTTGCAGGCGAGTCCGCCGGAGAAAAGTAGATTCTTCCACGATTCGGCGGGGTCAAGGCGGAGCGCGCAGTCATAAAAACTCTCCGCCATGTTCTGGAAGGCGGCGCGAAACAGGTGGCCCATGGTGAAATTGTCCTGACGAATGTTGCCGATTCGGCCGCGATCGCCGCGCGGGGTGGGAAAGAAGTTCAGGTCAACTTCCAAATCCGTGTCGTCGATATCTTCCGCGGCCTCAGTGAAAGTCTCCCAGGGATCTTTCAGATTCAGACCCTGCGCCCGCGGCAATTCGCAAAGAAGATCCACAATCACGTTCAGTGCGCGGCCTCCGGGCGGAGAGGTGAAGGTGTTGAGGAATTTCCCCTCGAAGAACGGGCGGGTTTGATAATCGCCCAGGATCAGGTTCGGCGTCATGCGGCTGACTTGCGAACCCGTGGCGATGTTCAGTGAAACCTCGTCGGCGCCGAACAACGATCCCACCAGGGCGCACTGATAATCGCCTACGGGCGTGTAGCAGGGCACGCGCTTGCCGTTCAAATCCAGGCGGCCCACCACCTCGCCCAGCGGCCTGATTTCCGGCCAGTGGAGGTTGTCGAGGCCCAGCGCGGCAATCACGCCCTCGTGCCAGTCAAGCGTCTCAAGGTTCAAGGCGCCATAAGCCCCGGCGTTGGTCAGCTCCACTCCCGGCTCGGATTGGCACAGGGCGCTCAGCACGAAATCCGGCAGGGAAACGGGGGTGATGCCGGGCTCAAGGTCACCCTGTTCCGCAAACCAGAAGAGGTAGCTGAGCGGCCTGCCGGGGTCCAACTCATTGCCGAGCTGTCGAACGGATCTGGCGTCAATGCGTTGGGTAAGAACCTGGAAGTAGGATTCCGAACCGGAGGGATGCGGCATCACCACGCGCTGGTCTCGCCAGGTGACGCAGTTCGACTGGATCTCGCCACGGCTGTTCATCAGCACCATGCCATGCATCTGCGCGCACATGACGATGCCTTCGCAATCGGGCGCGTGGGGCGCCAGTTCCTCCAGGAGTGCGCGCACGGCATCAAGAATTTCGTCCGGGTCGAACTCGCAGGCAAGCGGCGCGGCGTTCTCAAGCTGAGCCGGAAAGGGGATTCGCCGGGCGTGGTGCAATTCCCTCGTTTCCAGATTCAAAACCGCGCCCTTGATAAAAGTCGTGCCCAGATCGATGCCGATGAATGACATGTTCCCTCCGCCGCGGCCATGCCCAAGCGATGCAAACCAATCAGTACGAGCCAATCAATGCGTGCCAATGAATGCGAACCAATCAATGTGAACCAATGAATGCGAACCAATAAATGCGAACCGATCAGTGCGAACCGAGAAACGCGAGCCGATCAGCGCGAACCGATAAAATATCACGACCCAAGGCGGCAGGGCAGAGTTGTTCCGCCGGTTCGGGCTATTTGCTGACTCAAATGGCCAAGCGCAGCCAAGGCACGGCTCGGGACCGGGTTGACGGAAAGTTTCGGACAATTTGGCGGGCGCCGCGGAATAGTCGATACTCCTCGATGTTCCTATTCCCAGCGCGAAGCGCTTTTGGACTGCGGCCGCGAAGCTGCCGCTTTTCTTATCGAGGCCCTGGCATCGTTTCCATATGGACCACGGACGGAAGGCGGAAGCTGCCGCTTTTCTTATCGAGGCCCTAGCATCGTTTCCATATGGACCACGGACGGAAAGCGGAAGCTGCCGCTTTAATCCTTTGAGTTAGATAATTGTTTGAAGAATATTGAAATGCCCAAGAGCCAAAATCAAAAACCAAAAGCGGCAGCTTCGCGGCCGCAGTCCAAAAGCGGCTTTGCCGCCATCACTGCTCGTCCGGGCGCCAATCGATTTCGAAATCATCAGGCGCGTTGACTCGGTCGGACTTAAAGCCCATTACCGTCTTATAAAAAGCCGTGGTCGCCCGGCGTTCAAACCACGCGGCTGAGCACCATGGGTATTGTGACGGCACGGCCACCAGCCGGTGATGGTCAGGATTGGTGTGCACGTAATTCAGCCGCGCATAGTACGATTTGAGAAACGTCAGGTGGGTATCCCGATACTGGAACCATACCTGCCGGCCGGGAATTCCATCCCAGCGATTTACCGCCATTGCAGTGGCGGCATGAAGCTTCTTCAGGAAAAGCACCAGAGTTTCCGCGTCTGGCGGCGACATCGCCACAAAGTGGTAGTGGTTGGAGAAGACGGCCCAGGCCTGGAGATTCCAACCGTATTCCTCGGCCAATCCCAGCAGAATGTCGTGCAGAAACTCAAGGCGCTGCGCGCCTCGAAAGTGGTGTTCATTTTCATAGGTGCCGCAAGTTACCATGTAGGACCCGGCTTGCCCTAACCGATGCAACGGACTATGTGGCCAATCGCTCATGAAGTTAGCGGGCATCGCCCGCTTTTGGACTGCGGTCGCGAAGCTACCGCTTTTTCATCTTAAAGTCAATAACTAATTAAGCATCACTGATTCAAAGAGCAGACGGGAACACCCAAAACCCAAAGCGGCAGCTTCGCGGCCGCAGTCCAAAGGCCTTCGGCCCTAAAAACATCGGTACCGCAACCGCCCAAGGAATTAAGAGCCGCACCGGAACGCAAAATGCCCGCACCTGCGCGCTTGTATCTTCATTTTCTACCTGCTCCGGAAATGATGGAGTCGATAGTGTGGCGGGTTAGGCGGGGAAAGATTGGGACAATTTTGCCCCGACTGAAATCTGTCGAGGGACGCCTTAGAGGGGCGCTCCGGAAGGGACGGTGCGGAAGAGACGATACGGAAGGGATGGTACGGAAATTTTGACGTGCCAACCTCGGAAAACCGAAGTGCCCCACAGGAATTCGTCCCGAGCCGAATACCGCAAATAAACCTGTGCGACTTTCCGGCTTTCCCCGTCCCCCCAATTGTCGCAGCAGCGATACGACAATGCCCCGGTGCGCGTCACTTGTTGGAACGAGGCGGGGCTGGTCGTAACGGCGGGTTTACCCCGCCACTTGATGGCGGTGAGGTTACCCCGCCACTGTCTAGTGCGCCCATGGCGCGATTCTGGGGCGCGCGATCGCGCGCCCGGTGGCGGGGTAAACCCGCCTCTACTTTTTTCTGTGAGCTGTTGGCTGTGGGCGGTAAACTGTTCCCGTGATCTACCTTGACCACAACGCGACGACGCCGATTCTTCCCGAAGTTCTGGAAGCGATGATGCCGTACTTGACGACGGAGTGGGGCAATCCGTAGGGCCGAACAGCGTTCGGCCTTGGACCAGCGCCGCTGGTCCCTACATCGTCTCCACTGCCCGCGAACAGGTGGCGGAACTGATTGGCGCGTTCCCGCGCGACGTGATCTTTACCTCCTGCGCCACCGAGAGCAACAACACCGCCATCGCCGCCGCCCTGAAGTCGAACCCCGCCAAGCGGCACATCGTCACCTCCCAGGTGGAACATTCGTCCGTGCTGAATTTCTGCAAGGCGCTGGAGCGGGGGGTTACCCCGCCATTTGCGGCGGTGGACGTAGCGCGGGCGTCCCGCCCGCTGTCTCGGGAGCGTCCCGCTCCCGCCGCGCGCGGGCAGGATGCCCCCGCCACAGCGGGCGGGACGCCCGCGCTACGAGAACAAGGTTATCGCGTCACCTACCTGCCGGTTGACCGCGAGGACTTATTGAATTTGGCTGACCTGGAAGCTGCCATCATGGGTGATACCGCCGTGGTGTCGCTGATGAGGTAGAAGCCTTAAGCGGACTAATTTCGCAAACTTACATTCTGTGTTCAAGGAGTAGAGGCTGAAGTTCCTGAGGTTTTCACGGCTGGCAGCTTATGGAGTTGCTGATCCTCGGTAATCAAAACGGCGTTGCGTTCGATGGCGGTAGCAGCGATGACCGCATCGGGAAGCTTCAGTCGATACTGCGCCCGCAAAGTCACGACTCGATCGATCAGCGACCGCTCGGCTCGGTCGAGACCCACCACATCCACCGAGTCGGCGAACTGTTGGAAAATGCTGCGGTCGTTGGCACTGAGTTGGGGAAAGGCGAGAAACTCGATTTAGGAGAGGATGGAAATCCCCACCCACTCCGGCCGCTGCAATCGCTGATGCAAAGCCTGGCCGCCGCGCAGCAAGCAGACGATGGCGTTGGTATCTAACAGATAGCGCTCACCACTCATCGCGCAGCTTTCTCTGCTCCGCGAGGGGTCACCCTGCCATTGGAGCTTTCCCACCACGTCAGCGAAATTGTACTTTGACCCGTTCGGCTGTGGCGCGCTGCCCACTACGAGGACGAGCTCCACAGCGCCAGCCGGAAGTTCCACGGGCACATCCAGCCGCAACCGGCCGTCCGCTCCCACTTCACCCTGGGTTTTTACAATCTGCATCGGAATCTCCCCGCACCATGCGCAAACGGCACTCGCTGCCTCGCCTAAGTGTACCACGAGTCACCTACCTGCCAGTTGACCGCGAGGGCTTGCTGGGTTTTTTGTTGGTTTAACTGACCACTAAGCACTAATCACTGTCCACTGCTTTTCCGATGTGGGCGAATAATGAAACGGGTGTGTTGTTCCCTGTCGAAAAAATCGCGGAAATTTGCCGGTCGCGGGGCATCAGTCTCACACAGGCCGCGGGAGGACGTATCGAATGGTCAGACTGGCTCCCAGACCGCTTGGCGGTTCCGCTAATACCACATCGCCAGCATCGAGCGCGAGTGCCGCGCGCATAACCCCACAGCACACAGGCATTCGGTGATTCCTCCCGGGATAGTCCCCCACGCGTCTATGTAGCTCTCCCGCATTGACTTCCGCACATTCTTTGCCAGCGCGCATCGCTTCCAACATAATGCGGTGCAGTTCAAGGTTGAAATCCTCAGCGGTAGGCATTCCTCACCTCCGTGTGAAACGGATTGCCGCGCGAGCTCGCCCGAACGGGCTCTCAGAACACCCGCGCACCTTCCATCTTTTCGGGGTCGAATTCCCATATTTCGACATTTGGCCCGATTAGGTGTCCCTGTGTCTTGATGAAGTGATTGGCCAAGGTTACGTTCTTTCGCAGATGCTTCAGTACAAACAGTATTTTTCGATACTGGTTTGGGGCGACACTAAACAAGAGCATCACCTCGTTTAATCCCCTAATTTTGGCACTCGGCGAATTGCCGCCGCTTGTCCATGTGTATGATTTGCATTCAACGAGTATTGGTGGGTTTTCGCTGCCGAGGTCGAATTTGTGGACCTTTTTGACCTTGAACCCAACCGGCGCACTGAATCCACGCCCGAGCGAAATGCCGGTTTTAGCGAAAAACAGTCGAGCGGCTTCCTCGAATTCTCTCCCCACATGGGTATTGCTAATCGAGCCAGCGCGCTGGAAATTGTTTATCACGTTTTTGCTTTGTATTCCGTAAACCCATCAACCAATTGCTTAAACGAAGTAGGCTTGTATTTCTCAAACCCTTCCTGATCCACATAAACAAAGTCCCATTTCACCTCGCTCTGCACTCGATTGATATCTTCGCACCATTGCCCCAGCCGTTCCATTTTAAGCGGCAGGTCGAGTTCTTCCCGGCCCTTGGTTTCCACTACATAAACCCGCTTGGGGGTAACCTTCACCAGAAAATCCGGGTAGTAGTTGGAGATGTCGCCGTCCGCCTTCACGTAATCCAACTTGAAGCGCACCGCCAGGTAGTTTTTGGCGTAGGACAACACATCGTCGCAATCGTCCAAGAAGCGGGCGAACTCCAATTCAAACCCACTGTCGCCAATGATGCGATTGAAGACGCTCTTTCTGGGGATTAAATAACCCTGGTCCTTCGCGACAAAGGGTCGTGTCTCTCGCAGTTTGATGGTGTCCCGGATTTCGGCGTCGCCTTTATCTTGCACGGTCAAGGCATTGATCGCCTTCTTGAAAGTCTCGATAAGGATTCTTGTGGTGGATGGTTCCGACAGGTTGCGAAGGGTATTGGGACTCTCCAGTTCCACCGGCCGGTCAAACAATTCGCCTTGCACGAAGGCTTTGACCTTGCCATACAGCACATCGTAACCGCTGACTAGGCGTAGCTCTTTCATCATCGTCTTTGCGAAATATCCAATCACACTGCGGTAGTCGGCGATGCCCGCCGTATCGAGAATGGTGGTGTGCGTCACTTCGCCGGTGGTGATGTCCTTGAAAACGATCTCCCGTTGTCCTTCCTCGCTGAACTGCTGGTAGAGCACCCGCTGATGCTCCAACGCACCAACATTGAGCGCGGCCAGGTTCTTATATTCCCGGTAGACGCGGGGCGTTAGCACGGGTATCTCAATGTCCAGCTCGTCGATGTCCTTTTTCTCATTTTCCTTGTCAACCTCAACCACCAAGGGCGTCTTGGGAGCGGTGCCTTCGCCCATCGGCTTGCGTTCCAGCACCACGCCTTCCGCCTGGATGGATTCAACAAAATCCATAAAGGCGGTGGTGCCGACCACGCTGACATATTCCTCGATGGCGCTCGGGTACATCTTGCGCAACCCACGTCCCAAAGTCTGTTCAGGCAGAATATTGGCTGGCGCAGTATAGGCGCGCAGGCCTACGATCGTGGTGACGTTGCGCACGTCCCATCCCTCTTTGAGCACCATGACGGAGATGATGGCCTTGGCGGGGCTTTCAAGACTATCAATCTCATTGGCCTGTTTGCGGAGCCAATCCAGTTCCTCTTTGCTCTTGCCGGAGGTTGATTCGGAAATCTCGCCGTTATTCTTGGTGTGAATTACGAGGACAGAATCCTTCTCGGCGAATTCCTGATAGGTGTTGCGCAGGTATTCGGCCACGTCATCGCAATTGCGGGTGTCGTCCGTCATCACGAACAGGATTGCTTTCTTGTCCATCTTTTGGTGCTCGGCAAAATCCTTGCGCCACTCAATAACGCCCAGGTTGATGTAATCCTCGTATTTCTCCGTAAATTTGGCGCTCTTTTGTTCCACCAGCTTGGCGCGGCTGGCGGCATCGGGAACGGTGGGATGCTTCACCACGTTTTGCTTGATGGCTTCCACCAGCGGGTAATCGGCGACTGTTTGTACAAAAATCGCACCGTTGTTGTGCTTTGGTGTGGCAGTTACATCGATTTGCAGGGAGAGAGCACCGTCTTTCTGCTTCAGGCGGTTGTGGATGTCCTGAATTGATTTGAACCACGCCATGCGCGGGTCGTGGATATGGTGGGCCTCGTCGTTCAACACCACCAGTTCATCGATATCGCGCACAATCATGCCCAAATCAACCTTGGAATCGGTCGTGGCGCCACTGGGCCGTTTGCCCAGGAAATATTCCATGGTGTCTTCATCCTCGGCTGAGGGTGAAACGTCGTCACCGGCATAGACGCGGTGAATGTTGGTCAAAAAGATGTTGCCCGTGGGGCGGGTAATGCGCACCTCGTCCTGCACGTGGAGAGTCAGTTGGAAGTCATTGCGCCAGTCGTGCCCGTCCACGCCATTGTCCGGGAGGACAGGGTCGCTAAAAAAGATGCGCAGACCGTCGAAATCTTTGCGGATACGGTCCAGCACGATGATGTTGGGGGCAATCACCAGGAAGTTGCGTGCGAGGCCTGAATCCGGCTCATAGAGTTTATGGAAAAAGCTCCAGGCCAGAACCAGACCCAGCACCTTGGTTTTACCGCTGCCTGTGGCCATCTTTACCACAAAACGCCGCCAAGTCTCATCAAACATTCCGCTTGAAACTGCCCCGCTACTGTCGAACCGCATCAGGTCAAATTTATCCTTCACGCCCACCACATCGTACAGATAAATGATGGTCTCCAGAGCCTCGCGCTGGGCGAAGTAGTATTGGAACTCAGCCATGGTGCCGTCGGTTTGGGGCAGCAGGTGCGGCGTGTTGAACCACCAGTTAAGTAAGCTCTTGCTGGTTTCTGTTGCCCCGATATAGCCGCTGTCCCGCCATTCCTTTACCTTCCGGCGAAGTTCCGGCACCAGGGGAGGCATCAACTTGTCCATAGTCGTTTCCCGCAGCGACTCGTCGGCCGGAAACCAACGGATCGCCGGGTCGAGAATGGCGTACGGTGATTCAGGAAAGTTAGGATGGAGCGCCATTATTTGCCCCCGTTGTAGCGTCGGTCTCAGACCGACGGTTTCGTCTCATCGGTCCCCGATCGATCGTTGTAGCGTCGATCTCCGATCG
>PLSX01000012.1 GCA_003165315.1 Acidobacteriota bacterium | reverse complement strand
GTGCGCCACGAGCGCAAAGGACCGAGGAGGGTCCAATGTGTGTAACTGCTTGACTGATGAGGGCAGGCCCCTCGGAACCAGCTTGCAGGAGCGGGTTCCAAACCACCTTCGGCGGCTGTGGTCAAAAGCCATGATACTTGTGGGTAATAGAAAGGTGGTCTGACAGGGACAGCGGGTGACCGCTTACCTATCTCTATTCCTCGCGAGCCTGAATTCAAAGGAAGCTTGGGGTTCAATTCTTCTTCCTGGCAATCGATTTTAGGGTTTGCGAAGCTGCCGGAGAAATTTCGGGCAGCCAGAAAGCGTCCTTGTGCTAATGTATAGATACCCATCCATTGGGACCCATGGGCCTGTAGCTCAGATGGATAGAGCAACGGTTTCCTAAACCGTAGGTCGGGGGTTCGAATCCCCCCAGGCCCTCTTATCAATAACTTACAGCGATTATGAAACCCTTCGACCAAGGGTCTACCAATCCGGGGGTCGCCAGTTCGCACCTGCCCAGGCCGACCACTTACTAACTATTTTTGTGCAATTTAGGGGGGATTGATTTTGGCCTACTGTGAGTTGATATGCGTGTGGGATGTATTTTCGCATGGGCAAGTTGGTCTTGTGTCGCGTATCCTATCGAAGCACAATGGGCAAGAATTTGGGGTGCGACAAAAGGCTGCATGTCGCCGAAGGTTTATTCCCTTGGGACTTCCGGGGGGTCAATATTGCCACAGGATCGTCCTTGGTCCTTTTAGATTGCCTCTACGCGCCAAGCCCTTCTATTTCTACCGAGTTTTGCATTGCGTTCGTTCGCCTGGGGACAACCTGGGAGGTTTTGGCACGACTGCGCCGGGTTAGCCTTTTGAAACGCACGAGTATGCAGCCGAGAATGGGCTCTGGGTCGGGTCTTCTGGATTCATCTGTGCCGGGTTAGTTCCCGGCGCGAACCAGAACAAGACCGGGGTCCGAGATGTCATCCCAAGTCCTGTTCGCCAAGCCGACATCGTCGATAATCTCTCCCGGAATCGTCACCTTGGCGCCGGTCGTCCGCACCCGGCGCGTAATATCCACGGCCCTGCTTCCCGCGAGGTCCTGCGCGAGGAAGCGCTGGCCTACCATGGGCCTATCGAATACCAGGGTGAGCGCATCGAAGCGGCCGAAAATACCGACAGGACCGGAGGCGTCTGCGAGATTGAGTGTGACGGTTGCGCGTGGCTCAGACCATTGCTCGCCGCCCGCTATCCGGCCTTGGGTCGCCAGCGCGACCGCCCCGTTTGGAAAGCGTGCAGCAAGCACAAACGGTTTGAGCCCGGACGCTGCAACCTCCGGCAGATCGAGGTTGCGAGCAATCCGTCCCGGCGCACTTTGAAACGCCGTATGGCCCACCACGTCCTTGTACCACGTGTCCTTGGGGGCGAAATTCCACCCGTCAGTCAAGAGATCATCGCCAACCCGAAGAAAGCCGCGGCCTGCCGAATAGGGCTCGGCGAGCCTTTGCCAGAGCACGGCGCGGGTGACCTCATCGAGGCGGCGGTTAACGTCGCGCGGGCCATTGGAGGTTACGTCGGCCACCTGCCCCGGCGGCACGGACCGTACCGGATGGCGCAGAATACTAACAGTACAGCCAAGCGCTGCCGAGACATAAGGCTCGTCATCCACGTTGAGGAGCGCCTGGATTTCGGATTGTCCCTGTGCCGCCGCCAGAAGATGGGCAATGCGGTCGAGGGTGGTGGGAATGGCAAGTTGGGTGGTGGTGTCGTAGGTGCGATAAACGTCGGCGCCCTTTAACATCTCGATCCGAGCAGGACCCTGCTTGGGCGGAGCGACACGTCCGAGTGATCGCCAGTCGCCATTTAGCGGGGGTTCGCCGTTGGCATGCTCAAAAACGGTCGGTGCCCCGAATTCGCGCGTCATTTTCTTCAGGGTAAAGTCCGTGTCGCCGCCGTCGATCTTGACGTATGCAACCGCGTATTGCTTCAACAACCGGGCAATCCACCGGTCCGCTTCGCCGCCGGGCGGACTGCTGCACCAGTAGGCGGCGCCACGCCAGCCGAGCTTGCGGACTGCGTCGTTCAGGCGGCCAAGGTTGTTGTCCGCGAACGAGGGGAACTTTGCCTCATCCAGGCGGAATGTTGCGGCGCCACCCATCTCCCACCCGTCGTCGAATAGAAAGTAAAGGTCACTGCGCAGGCGCGGGTAGAACTCTCTGGCCTGGCCGTGCGATCCGAAGACGTGAACCTCATCCAGCGCGCGCTCAGAACGCTTGGTCAACTCGTCGTCGGGGAGATCGGCGTACTGTTGCACCGTCAGCGGGAGCGCCATGTCATAAACTTGCGTCGTCCAGCTGCAATAATAGCTCGGTGCCCGACCCGGGGCGTCCGGTACCAGATTGACACGCGTTTCGGAAAGGTCCGTTCCCGGCTCCTGGGCGCCCGGCCCGGCCCGGCTCAACAAGCACGCCGCCGAGGTTGCTGAGATTCCCGCAATGAAATTCCGCCGACTGACGCGATTGTTCAACATCGTCCCTCACCATTGAGCTGGGAAAGCATACGGTCAACTAATCCGGAGGTTCCGCGCTCGACCCAAGCTGGCCCTTTTTGTACTCCAGTCCGCTCCGGGGTACAACTGATGGGCGTCCTTATACCATTCCATCTCTCCAAAATGAAACCACCTGCTCCACATGTTGCTCAAACAGCGGCACCAACTGATCGGGTCGGACAGCTATGTATTCTGGTCCCAGGCCCTTCGCGATGTTCTCTGCCATTTCCAAGTCCGTCAGCCAATTGCCCAGGAAGACGTGCAGGAAGGCAGGCCGTTGGAGTGGCGTGCGACGCTTTATTTCGTTAATCATTGAGAATTCTGCCTCCCGTCGGGCGGAAGGGGTCCAATTATATCCGGAGGCAGGGCCGTTATTGACTGACCTGAAGACCGGAACCCCGCCAACTATAATGTTCGTGTTATCGGGGGTAGTGACGTGGGTCCTACCATAATTTGCAAATATTCCCTTTATCCCTGGGATTCGCGCCAGAAGCGCCAACCGTTCTGGCGACATTTCCGCCAAGGTTGACATGACGGTGGCATCCAGCCGGGCGCGATAAATGCCCGAAAGCCGGACGAAGTCATTCCATATCTGTTCCCGCTGATCGGGCGGGTAATTGTTGGCGTAAACATCCTCGTGGATGTAACCCACACCCGAAAGGGCATTCACAAAACAGTCGCCGGCCTTCGCGTGTTTAAAGAAATAGTCCACAATATCTGGCTGGCCATCGAGCGCAGCAGGATTCATTTGCCAGCCGAGGGGTACGCGGCCATGTGCTCGGTCCGTAAAGAGTTTTCGGTAGTAGTGACGTTGAAAGTTCCAACCGTCCCCGTCGGAGCGCGTAAAGCAGAAATAGACTTTGTCATGCTGAAGTCGCACGGTGGGGGGAATCGTCTGCTGCACCTTGGCTGATGTTCCCGAATGAACCGATAGATTTCCCACGGTTGGCGAGTATCCATCGTATCCGGTGCAGAGCTCGAACTTGCCACACTCGCTCAAAAGGCGGACTCCCTCCCACTCGGCAATCCCACCCTGCGGATCGTCGCCGCTTCCCGGCCAGCCGAAACAGGGAATATTGGCAGGCCATTTCATGAGGGTTTCGCGCGCAAATTCTTTCTCCTCTGCCGGTGACGCTTGCGCTTGTTTCGACACGTCCTGGGGCCCCGATATCCAGAGGATTGGGATTTTGAATTCCAGCAGGTAGTCTCGCAGGGCAACCTCATGCGGGTCGAGAATAGCCAGGGCCCGGCGGGAAAGTTGATCGCCAATCTTCTCAAACACCCAACGGTAGGCATCCACGTCCCGCTTCCAGTTCATGAAACCGAGGTCCATGCCCATGTTCCAGGAATCCGGCAAATGTCCCATGGGCAGGTCGAATTGACTGGCTATCCTGGGGGTTGCAACTAACCCATCATGAACGCTCGCCAGCATCGTGGCCACGTTGATGCTGGCTGGAATCGCAGGATCTGTCACAAAAACTACTTTGGCTTCCGGAAGGAAACGCCCAAATACGTCTGCAATTTCCAGCCAGTTTACTTCATCTATGTCACCGCGTTCGCGTAGCCAGTCCAACCAAAGTTCGTCGTAGTAATCGTGCACCAGATAAAGGCGAGGCTGCGACCTATTCACCAAACCTTGCAGGCAGGTTAGGGTAAGCCGCATATCCCAGCTAAATGAGGTGAGCTCTTCCATTCGGAAAGCACAGAGTTTGCGGGCGGGAGGAGTCGATTTGGGGCAAATCGTTAAGTCGGGCGCCGAATCGGGTAGGCCTGCGCCTGGCACCAGCATGCCACCCAACGTTGCCGCGGAAGCCTGCATGAACCTCCTACGCGTGATCGTTGAAACGGGTAGTTCATTCGGGTCGCTCACAAATCAGACCGTCCTTTCCCAAGCTGACGACTTGAAATCCTGCCGGTGCCAGGGATGCCCGAGGAGATCAGCCGTATCCCCTCGCGGAACACCGCGTCTTTTTTCCGTAAGCCAAGTTCTTTTGCAGCAGGGCCACATCCTGCATCGGCTTGACTCTCAAAGGCTCTTATTTTTCTGCGGTCGGAGTCTATGCCGTACCTCCGCATGTGGCAATAGTGTCCTTACCTGATCGAGTGAAGGGCCATATGAAATCCGAAGCGTGATTTCCCTAAGTACTGTGGCCTCTCATTAGTGTGCTACGCCTCCAGCACAAGACACTTGACGTCGAAGGCCTCCACCTTGCAATGGACTCGTCCTCCGAGTGACGGTAACTCGCCGCCCAACAAATCCCAAGCCAACCTATATCCCTCGATGGGCACTTCCTGGTCCACTTGTTTATCGGTCTGGTTAAACAAGAACCAAGCAGCCTGATTCCCCAGGGTTCGCCGCCGGCGTTTGAGCGCGCCAATGCTATCCGAAGCAACGTCCGCTTGCCTGAGCAAAGCCGCCAGGAATTTTGCGTTCCGCTGATCACTGTAACCGGCAACCCCATGTCCCAATAAGGTCCCCACGAGATAGGCACGACCTTCCCCGTAGTTGTTTATACATCCAGCAACCTCGTCGCAATACTTCAAGATGGGCTTTCCAGTTGTGGGCGTAAGGGTTTGGAGATAATAGGCCGGGAAAACACGTTGGGAAGAGAAGTCTCCTACGCCCACGAGGTCTTGATATCCGCGGAGGTCCCGCGGGGCCAGATTCCAGGCAGTCCACTTCGTGCCTTTGTTCGGCTCACGGATCAGAAACACTCCTTGGTGGGCGGCTCCGAACAGTTCCGACACACCGGGCATCATGGCTTCCTTCCGCCCGATTCCATACTCGTCAAACCGTCCTGGGCAGGCTTCCGCAATGACAGTTCCACCTTTGCGCACGTACCGCTGTAGAGCCTCTATCAGGCCCGCGCTGAGCGCGAGGGGGAATGGCATTATCAGCACTCTCCACCTACTCGATTGCATTGGAAACGTGGCAGCATCCACGAAACCACAAGGGATGCCCTCCAGCCACAGTGATTTCCAGATCCCCTGGATGGTAAACTGCAGGTGGTGGAGCGCTTCATGCTGCGAAGCCTCAGCGAAATGATACAAGCCCTCGTTCAATAGAATACCTGCAGTTGGCTCACTGTGTTTACCCTTGGCGAAAAGTTCCGCATGAGCATTGATGGCCTTAGTCAACCGGGCTGCCTCTTCGGCGCGGGCCGAAGTGTCCGAACCCCAATCGAGCAGGCTAAAGCCATAGCCTTCTTCCCAGAATATTTCCGGGCGATGATTCCAGAAACAGATGCCGTGAACACCCGTGGAAAGGCAGCCCAGCACCCAGCGTCGAATATCCGCTGCGTCGGGAACCCTTCGACGCCCCAAACCCGTGACAATCGGGCCTCCTTGAAGTTCAGCGGTCCAGATCTCGCCACTATGGCTGGATGACCGCAGATGATCGAAGTTCATGATCAGGCCTTCAAGTTCGTGATTGACGGCCTGTGCTTCGGTAAGAGGTTTTTCAGGAGAGGGTAAATTAGCATCCCAGGGGTCAAGCTCACCCCACGCCGGGTAACAAGATGAACCCAGGATATCGAGTTGTTCAGCGTAGCGCCATTCCCTTGTACTTCCTGTAGTAACCCCTCCTACGTGCGCAAGGATCGGACGGTGCAGAGGATCGCTCCGCCGGAATGCGTCCCCCTTCCACTTCAATACATCCGCCAGGTAAATGTCATCCATGAAATAGCGCCAGTCGATCATGGAGGGGACTCTGGGTGAAGAGCGGGGCGGTTCAACTTCATCCCAATCGCCATAAGCACACCTCCAGGCATTGTTGAGTTCTGCAATCTCTTTGTATCGGATGCGCAACCACTTTCGGAACTCCTGAAGGGTATAGTTGCAATAGCAGAGGCCCAAATATCCTGGACGCATGGACCAAAGCCCAATTTCTTGGAAGAGGTTCCAAACGCAGATGTTGTCGTATTTTCCGATCTCCCGGCCGACAGCTTCAATGAAACGAATCGCGACCTCACGCGCCCCGGGATGGTGCCAGCACGGGCCAGGCTTCCCATCGGCAGGAAGAACATATTGCGTGGGATCATTGTGAGATTGTCCCGTCTCATAGACCATGCTGGCGTCGGGATACTTCTTCCACAACCACGCCGGAGGATTCTCCATGGTTATGCCGAAGTAGACCCGCAAATTGTTCTGCCTGGCGTCTGATACCACCTGAGAGACGTTCGATAAGTTGATCTGACCCTCATGGCACTCATCGTAGCCCCAGACTTCCTGAATCTTGATCATGTTGAAGCCCAAACGTTTCAGGATGGGCAAGTCGGCGAGCAACTGCTCAAGAGGAAGATGTGGCTCACGGTAAACGTGCGCACCAAAGGGAAAAATCGCCTTTCCACCCGATTCTATCAGGACGCCCTCGGGCGTTGCGATTGCGGCGCGGATGAAGCTCGATCCGCAAAATGTGGCTCCACTTAGGATTCGACCAAATGAACGACGTGTGATGTTAATGTCCTTTCCTCAAGAAATCTCGACTTTCCTCCAGACAGGAATCCCCGGATGTCATCTTCACGCCAGAACTCGGCGGATTGGGCAACGAGCATCACGCAAGAGATAAACTCGATCGGGTGACTTACCCTCCTCATCGAATACGGCCAGCAGGTTTTGATCTCTTATCCACGGTTCCGGCATGTAAAGGCTATGCTGAGGGCCGATTTCCCAATACCTTCCGAGGGCTTCCCCATTCAAATACGCCTGTCCCTTGCTGAGGCCTTGGGTGGCTAAGAAAAGTGGTCCTGGCAGGTCAGGCTTGGGGAATTCACAATCCCACCACGCTGGGAGCGTGGGTCCAACCTTTGCAGCGCCCTTCGGCCTCTCCCAAGACTTGAAACGCCACCCTCTTACTACATTTTCCCTCTTGTACGCGAACAAGCGCACATGCTCAGTCCAGTCGCCGACCGGGCCGCCGAAAAAGACCAGGCGGATCTCTGTTTGGTCGCCTTCCAGCCAAGGGTCCAGAGTATAATTTTTGAAACAGAACCCGCTCAGAAGGGGGTCGTCGCCACCATGTTCCCCAATCAGGTGGCCGTTCACATAAACCCAGGTGTATTGCGGAACCCAGCGCAATGACAGCAGCACTCCCTGGTCATTCCCGAGTTCGACGCGAGCGCGCACCTCCGAAAAACGGAAATTGGTTGCACCTGTATAACTTCGATGGGTCCGAAACTCCCAGCTATCGTTGGGGGCGGTGGAAAGCGCGGACCAATCGCCGGGCCCAAGCGGCACAGTGACTGCATCGAGATAGGCAGGCCCGGTAATCCCCTTTCGGTCGTCGACCTTTCCCTCGGAAGTTCGGCCCATATTGTCACAGAGAAAGATAAACTCGTTTCTTCCCTTCCCTAATTCAATGGGCAAAGGGTCGCGGATCGCGCCGGAACCAGTCCCCCAAACCCCCACGAAACGCCCTTGCAGGAACACCCTGATCCGGTCGGCTGCGTGCGTGAAGAACAAATTGGTCGAACGCGAGCTGACGGAATCGTAGTTGGCGCTGTACCACGTATAGCCATGGTACGCACCCAACTCCTCAACGGACTTTGGGTCGGGAATATCTCGCCACCCCTCACCTCCGCCATCGATCTCTTCGAATCCTCGGGCGCGCCATTCGGGCAGTATCTTCACCCCGGCGCTCCCCGGTTTCCGCGAGACTAGTGAACGGTGATAGGTCCCGTCATTTGACACGGTGCAGACCACGTTCGAATCCTGTCCCACCCAACACTCGTTTTTCCCTTCATTGCTCTCTCCCACAAAGTTGGGGCCGATTACAATTCGGCCCTCGGCAAACCACGTCCTGTCTGCAAGTTCGCATGACATGGCCAGGATTGTCGTGTCACCAACAGCTACCTGGGCCGGCTCTTCGGTGGGGAAGGAGAATTCAACAACCCGACCATTCACCGAGAGTACACCCTGCCGCCCCGCCTCGCCCCGCACCGTGAGCACGCGGCGGGAGGAAGTTCCGCCAAAACCAAAAACTGTTCCATTGGAGAAATCAATATGACAGGTCTCGTCAAGTTTGAAATCGAACGGAAGCAGCATGGGGCAGGCGCTGCTCTCGGCAAGAGCAAGGGCTCGTCCCGAAGGAAGGGTAATGACGCCTGCTTGATTGGCTATTTCTCCTCCAGGCGCATCTTCACTAAGCGAAAACAAATTGGCCGAACGACCCGCTGTATCCCAATTTGCAACCTCCCGATAAGGGTACAATGGGAGCACAAATACCATCGTGCCCTGGGGAGACCCCAGAGGCACTAACCGCACTGGCCCCTGTGCCGAAACCGGAGAGGGAATTTCATCGGCTTGGAAAAAGAACTCCCGGAAATTGTTCGCCAATAGATTGCTGCTCTTCGTGGCGAAGTACATCTCGTCGAGTGCGCCGCCTTCCTCGACGGGCGAGGACCAAAAATATCTCGTTGTGATGAAGGAGTGGTCCGAGTTCCAGGTGTTACACGCCCAGAAGCCGAAATTCGTGCCCCCATGAAATGTGTAATAATTGAACATAGTGCGCAGAGAGAGAGCCTGCATCGTCCTTTGTCTGACTTCTTGAGGACAGCTGTTGAGCATCTTCCGAGGTTGGCCCCAAATTTCACCCCCGTCCGGGTAGAGTTCGTAAACTAATGCGGGCATTCCGGGAAATTGCTTGCGGAACTCCTTGACATCGTTCTCCGAAAAGCCAATGGTCTTCAGCGAATTAGGAACCACGACGTCGTGGTTACAATCCGTGATTGGCACTTCAATGCCGAGACTCCGCAGGGTCACGATAAGAAACTGCAGGTACTCCATTCCACCGGGTCGATCGCAGTAGAGCCATTCATTCTCAGCTTGGACGAGGATGACCGGACCACCCTGAGTTACTTGCCGCTTCGCTATTTCGGGGATCAACCGTTCAAACCAGCGTTGGATGGAGGGGAGCGCGACCGAGTTCGTCGTGCGAAACTCGACCCCAGGTTTGGCGATCAACCAGGCCGGATACCCGCCAGCGTCCCATTCTCCGCATATGAAAGGGCCGACCCGCAAAAAACAGTACAGGCCGAGATTGTGACAGGTATCAATGAACTCGCCGATGTTGCGATCGCCGCCGAAATCGAATCGTCCTTCCTCCGACTCGTGGAAATTCCAGCAGACGTAAGTCTCAATGCAATTCACGCCGGCACGCTTCGCACGGAGCATGCGGTCACGCCAAAGCTCATGCGGGCAGCGCTGATAGTGAATCGCACCGGATATCAAGAACTCCGGCCGGCCATTGATCAGGAAGCATCGTGGGGTAGGAACAACACCCGTCGGAGTTGCTTTTTGTTCCTTCTGTCCGTTGGCCACCATCAATGGACCGCTTGCATTGAGGATTGCTTCCAGATACCGATCCCCTCGAATCGCGGTACCGGCCGCCAAGAGATTAAAGGTTCGGCGCGTGACCTTGTGCTTCATTCCTACTCCTCCCCCGGGGCGGGTTGGCATCAAGGCATGTTTCCTGTGTCACCGGCTGGGGCCTACCTGAGTGTGGTCTCTCCAATCAGCACAACAACTTAATCGTTGAATTTCAAAAGGTGTACCGAGAACCTGACGTGGGGCGGCGCTTCCCTCCTCTTCGCGGCCACTGGAAAAGCTGGGCCACGCAGTATACAGAAAACCCATGACACTGTCATCCGCAGTTAACGGTACTTCGGTTAACGGCGGGACCCCGACCTTCGAGCCGAGCCCACAGAGGATTCACCACCGAAAGAAACTCCTATATAGTTCCTGTCGTGTCCCTGCCGATGGGGGCGGTACTCATCAAGCCGGCAGAGCGCTGATCGAATCCTGCGGTGTGGACATTGGACATGATACACTTGGCCCCGAGCAAGTTGCAGGCGTTGACAGCTTGCGTTGCCGATTGAATTCGCCAGATGAATGCGTTGAGCGGATTATCCTCCCCTACCTTCGAGTCTGCATTGGCCAAGTCTGCTTGACTACGGACCCTATGAGGCCTCACGCGACCAAAGTAACCTTTCGACTCCTTGCCGTCCTGCTCAGCCTAAACGCACCCGGTTGGCTTAGAACCGCGACCGCTGAGCAGCTTGTGCTCGCGTCGGACTGGAAGTTCCAGATCGACCCGGCATCTGTTGGGGGCGATGGGGGCTGGGCGGCACCCGGGTATTCCGATTCGGAATGGCAAAATGCACCTGCTGGCAAGTCGTGGAGCGAGATCGGTTATTTCAACTATAGCGGCGTTGCCTGGTATCGGCGCTCGGTTGAAGTGCCACCCCAATTTGCGGGCAAGTTCCTCACCTTCGACGCAATCCGGGGTTCCGCCTTGATCTACATCGACGGCAAGCTGGTGAAAGAAGTGCATGCCCCGGTCGCCGGCTGGGCACGGGGCAAGTTCGCCGGATCGCCCCCTTTCCGCGTCAGATTGCCGCAGCGCAATCGATTCGAATTGGCTGTTCGCGTGGCTGGCATGGACGATCATAATCAAGATCCAGATTCGAGCGGCCCCGGCGTGGTCGGACGGGTTTCTCTCTCAAATGAGATCTTGCAGTCGTACCAGGGTTACTGGCTGGCCCCAGACGAATTCGTCTCCCGGCAAGCCTGGTTGGAGGCCATGAGGAAGAAGCGGGCTGAGCGGCGGGCGGCACTGCATTTGACGGACAGGCTTTTCACTGGCGAATACTCCTGGACGGCCCGCAATTTCGTTCAGGGAATGGTGTTTGTGCATGATACGCGCTTCTATGACGCATCCGATGGCCGGTATCTGATTGACTCGTTCCTCGACCAAGGACAACGGGAGTTCGGCGGTTTCGACAGCATAACCCTCTGGCCGACCTATCCGAATATCGGCGTCGACAACCAGAATCAGTTCGACATGTTGCGCAGCATGCCCGGGGGAATACAGGCAGTGAATGCGGCGATCGCCCGTGCCCACAAACGTGGAGTCAGGGTCCTTCTATCTTACAATCCTTGGGATACTGCGACCCGGCGGCCGGAGGAATCCGCCCAGACGTCACTTGCGGACTTGATCAAACAGACCGGGGCTGACGGCATTTACTGGGACACCGGGCGGGATGCGCCGCAGGAGTCCATGCGGGCCGCCATTGACCGCGTAAAGCTTGGCCTCACGATAGAGCCGGAAGGCGGGCAGACCGATGCGCCACTGGCAACAAATAATGCGACTTGGGGGCAATACTATCCGACGGCGGGTTATTTCGACCATCAACGCGGTGTGCCCATGGCGAAATGGACCGAGCCGAGGTTCATGATCCATTACGACGGCGACCGCTGGCGGTACGACCGCACAACACTGTTCCAGCATGCGTTTCTGAACGGGACAGGGGTGGTTGTCTGGGACGACATCTTTGGAAGCTGGAACCCCTATTCAGAGCGCGACAAGGCGATCCTACGCCGGATGATCCCGATTGAGCGCGCCTTCGCCGAGCTGCTGAGCTCGGAGGGTTGGGAGCCCTATTTTCCGACGAATCGTCCCGAAATCGATGCCACCTATTGGCCGGGCTCGAAGCGCTCTCTCTGGACGCTGGTGAATTGGGGCGAGGCTCCGGAGAGGCAGGCGTCCATCGTGGTGCCTGAGAAGCCCGGTGCCTTGTATTTCGATGTTTGGAATGGCGAGAAACTTACGCCCGTTAGACACCCTGGAGTTTCCGTTTTGACGATCGACGAAGTCGAGGGCAGAGGGTTTGCGGCCATTCTCGAAATAATCGGCAGGCCTGATCCATCCCTCCGGGCGTTTCTTGCCGGACAAGCGGCGCAGGGCCGTCGCAGATTGTACTCTTATAGCGACCAATGGCCGCCCCCCTCCCTGCCCAAATATGCTTTACCGGCCAGGACAGAGCGCGTTCCGGCGAATCGTCCACCGGATGGCATGGTTATGTTCCCCCCGATCGACAACTTCATGATGAACATTACCCATAATCTCGGCGAGGGAAGCTGTTACCCCGATCGTCCCGCGGAAGGATGGGACGTATTGCGCGAACATTTGTATGAAAATGGAAATCACAGCCACACCATCAGCCACAACATTCTGGTTCCACATATTAGAGGTTTCTTTATGGATCGGACGCTGGTCACCAAGGAGAGCTTTTTCAAATTCTTACAAACAGGCTCTTACTGGCCGAAGGACACCGGCAACTTCCTAAGGGACTGGGACTGGAGTGCATCAAGAAACCCGGTTCCGCGCCTGGGCACCGAAGATCAGCCTGTAACCTGGGTGGCGCTTGATGATGCCCGGGCCTACGCAAAATGGGCGGATGCGCGGTTGCCTACTGAGGAGGAATGGCAGTACGCAGCGGGTGGGAAAGAGGGGCGACGTTACCCCTGGGGCGAGGCTTGGCGAATCGGCGCAGCCAACGACCGCGGTGCAACAACGGAAGCTGTCACAGCGTTCCCCGATGGGCGGACGCCTGAGGGACTTTACGACATGTCGGGAAATGTGTGGGAATGGACGGAAAGCGAGCGCAATGACGGTAACCGCTATGTGATGCTCAGGGGCGGCTCTTTCTACCAGGTGGACGGGTCGAGTTGGTACTTTGACCGGTTCGTTGAGATGGGACTTGGCCAGGGCGAGTGGTCGGCTCGTCCCACGGGATATCACGTAAAGTTCTTCGAGATGGCCCCGAGTATGGACCGCAAAGCCACAATTGGATTTCGCACAGTAAGAGACATTGAATAGTCGAGGGCGTGGGAATCCCAAAGCTCGCACGACAGTTATTCCTAAAATGAATTGTGGAGCATATCAGATGATGAGAAGGTGCACGAGGATTGGCATTTGCTTGGTTATCCTTGTTAGCGCGCTAATGAATTCAAAGGCGTTCTCCCAGGTTTCCATTGCTGTCGACTCAAAGGATACGGGCCGGATATTCGAAGGGATTGGCGAAACGAGCGGCGGGGGTGCGGTCTCGCGCTTATTGATTAATTATCCCGAACCTCAGCGTAGCCAGATCCTGGATTATCTCTTCAAGCCGAAGTACGGTGCGTCTCTGCAATTGCTCAAAGTGGAAATCGGAGGGGACGGCAATTCGACCGAGGGCTCCGAGCCAAGTCACATGCATGCACGGGACGAAGAAAACTACAATCGCGGTGTGGAGTTCTGGCTGGCTGCAGAAGCCCGGCGGCGCAATCCCGACATCAAACTGATCGCCCTGGCCTGGACTTTTCCCGCATGGGTGAAGAGCGTAAACTCCGATGACACGCTTAATTACCTCGTCAAATTTATCGACGGCGCTAGGCGCGTCCATCACCTCGACTTCGATTACATCGGCTTCTGGAACGAAAGCAGGTATTCCTATGATGTCCTTCCCCGTTTGCGCAAGGCCCTTGATGCGCACAACCTGCGCACTCAGATCATCGCAGACGATTATGTGAATGACTGGAAACTCGCGGAGGCGATGCGCAAAAGTCCAGAGCTTTACAAGGCGGTCGGCGTTGTTGCCACGCACTATCCCCGCTTTGAGAGTACGGAAACGGCCAGAACCCTCGGCAAGCGAATCTGGTCCAGCGAAGACGGCCCCTGGGCGGATCTCTGGGCACAAGGCGGTTCGCAATCGCCGCCTTATGCCGAGATACTCAACCGCAATTACATACAAGGGAGGATGACGTCGACGGTGTTGTGGTGTCTCGTCTCCTCCTACTATGACATTCTCGACGTTCCCTATGGCGGCCTCCTTCGTGCGGACAGCCCTTGGTCCGGTCACTACGAAGTGATGTCACCGGTTTGGGTCGTTGCCCACACGACTCAGTTCGCCGCGCCCGGCTGGCAATACCTCGACCACGCCTCCACGTTGCTTCCTGGCGGTGGAAGCTACGTCACGCTAAAACACGGCACTGACTTCAGTATTGTCGTCGAGACGCTTTCCGCTTCCGCTCCGCAGCATGTTGAACTCACCATCGATCCTGCCTTCCACTCGCAACGGCTCCACATTTGGCGAACCAATCAGCAGAGTTATTTCGAGGAACTCGCACACCTTACCCCCACAAAGGACAAAGTCTCTGTCACCCTTGAGCCGAACTCGGTTTATTCCATCACCACAACGACCGGACAGAGCAAGGGAAATGTATCCCCTCCATCTCCTGCCCCTTTTTCCGTTCCGTACTCGGATTCCTTTGAAAGCTACCCGGTTGGCGAGACCAATCCACGCTACATTATGGAGCAGAACGGCTCCTACGAAGTTGTTCCTTGCGCCGGGGGCCGTGCCGGCAAATGCCTGCGTCAAGTGGTGGACGTGCGCCCGGTTGCCTGGGATTACACAAAGCCGGATAATCCGCTGGGGACCGCTGCCATATTCGGAGACAAGCGTTGGAGTAACTACAGGGTTTCTGCCGAGGTTTTCCTTGAGGAGCCTGGATTTGCCCGATTGATGGGCCGCGTTTCGCGCCTGACGGAGGACGGCGACATCAGTGGTCTTCAGCTCTACCTCTACTCCGAGGGCAAGTGGGAACTGCGCACTTCAACGCGCGAGGGGGTGATCGCAGCAGGGCGCCTCGATTTTCCGGTCAAATCCTGGCACAAAGCAAGCCTTACGTTCACCGGCAACAAAGTCATCGCCAGCTTTGATGACAATGTGCTCACCGAGATGAAGAGCGATCTCAATACTCGAGGGATGGCAGGCTTCGGCAATGGCTGGAATATCGGCCAATACGATAATCTTAAGATAGATTCAGTCCCCGGTGCGGAGCTGTTCGCCGCCCCGGAGAGCACACCCGCCACCAAGCCGCCGGCCGCTCCGGAACTCTTTGTCCCTACACCCTCAAATCATGCTGTCCGGCTTACCTGGTCGCAGGTTGAAGGCTCCTCAGGGTACAAGATTCTGTACGGCACAGAGAAAGGCGTCTACACATCAACGGTGGATACGGGCGCCCTAAATGGCTATACCATCACCACCCTGACCAATGACAAGCGATACTTTTTCGCTGTGATTGCATACAACGGGGTAGGCAACAGCGCGCTTTCCAACGAGCAGTCGGCATCACCGGTGGAACCCCAATAATTGCCGGTTTCTGACGAGACATCCGGCGGGAGCGGCGATCATGACTAAACACGCGCTTCTCACGGAGAAGATGTATAGCTTGAAGCTGATTGAATCGACGTTTCGAGATCCGAAGGGCAGGCGGGCTGGAGACGGTCAGCAATGGGTAAAGAACCGTTGCTCTTTTCGTGTAGGGGTTGCGCGCGGCGTGCATCTTGGGTGCATTGTCGTGCCCGAATAGGAGCCTCGGGTCCGAATGAGAGCCGCTGTGTCCGACTGAGAAGTCTTGATTCCGCGCAGGGTGAACGGTGGTGTATGGGTTTCCTAAACAGTGGGTCGGGGGGGGGGGCGAATCCCTCCAGGCCTACCATTTATTCCAATTTTCTCAGGTGGATCGGCCGAGCTTTGCCTTGACTGTGAACTCCCCAAGTGCCTGACCGAAGGGCGAGTGCATTGACCGATTGCAATCTCCACTTTTTCGGTACTGGAGCCCACATCAATTTTCAGTTCACCTTGTCCGGCGGCCGTTGACGACTTGCCTTTTGCAAGCCTATCATCCAGAAAAATGCAGGGCACGTTTTTGAATCCGGATCAACGCGCGACGGCAAATGCACACAACGCAGAAGTGCGTGGGTGCTCGTGCCTCTGGCTTTATGGCATTTGGGCCGCAATGACGGCGGGTCTGATCTGGTACTCGCAAACCCTGGCTTGCGATCACGACGAAGGATTCCACCTGCTTGCGGCGCAACTCATCAAACGAGGCATGCGTCCGTATCTGGACTTTTGCTTTCCTCAAACGCCATTGAATGCCTATTGGAATGCCTTATTGATGCGCTTTTGCGGAGAGACTTGGCGTGGCCCCCATGCTATGGCGGCACTGGAAACCTCGGCAGCTACAATGCTTGCGGCGCATTTCGTCCTCTTGCGGTTTCCTGGGCGCGCCTGGCGCGTGGGCGGCGCCATCGCCGCCACCTTCATGATTGGCTGCAATATCAATCTGGTGGAATTCGGGACATTGGGCCAGGCCTATGGGATTTCCTTGTTGACCACGGTTTGCGCCTTCCGCCTTGCGCTCCCCGCTGTGGAGCGGCGGTCTGGGTGGCTTGCCTTTGCCTGCGGCGCGTTGGCGGGAGCCGCCGCCGCATCCTCATTGCTCGCGGCCGCCGTGGTGCCGGTGTTGGGAATCTGGATTTGGTGGTACGACCGCGCCAGGAGCAGATGGCTCAAGATATCTGCTTTCGTGGCGGGAGTGGTGATTTCCTTCCTGCCAGTGCTTTGGCTGGCCGTCCAATCGCCTTGGGTGGTTTGGTTCAATATTGCCAAATACCACCTCTACTACCGGGAAGTCTACTCGCCTCACCCCCTGTCTCGCGACTTGAATACTCTGACCGGTTGGCTCGCTGACCCGCAATCGCTCCTGGCAGGATTTCTGGCGGTCTTAGGTGTTTTTTTTATTGCTAACCGCTCAGGCTGGGGGCGGAATCGCCGAGCGGAGTTTTATCTTTGCGCTTGGCTGGCATTAGGAATCACTGCGGATTTGGCCTTCGCGCATCCCACCTTCAGTCGCTATTTTTGCCTGGTCGCTCCTTTTGTGGGGATATTGGCGGTTTCGGGCCTTTATGCCATCTGTTTGCGTTCCCTACAATCCGATATGCCGTTTTGGCCGGTTGTAATCCTCAGTATCGTTTGCGCTGGCGTGTTGGTACGCAGTGAAAAATTTAAAATGGTCGCGGTGCGATTGATTTATGGAGTCAGCGATCCTCACCTTGCCTATTCCTTTCACCAACCCTTGGTAGATGCTTATTGGAATGGATTCCTAATGCGTCTATTGGGGGGGACAGGGGGCGGCGTACACGCGCTGGCGGTGCTGGAAACATCGGCAGCAATTGTGCTTGCGGCGCAATTCCTCTTCACACGGTTTCCGGATCGCGCCTGGCGGGTGGCCGCCGCCTTTGCCGCCGCCCTAATAATTGCCTGCAATTCTAACCCAATTGGACTTGGACCTATGGGCCAGGCTTTCGGTATCTCGCTGTTGGTCTCGGTATGCGCTTTTCGCCTTGCGATTGCCTCGGTGGAACGGCCTAGGTGGTGGCTGGCCCTTGCCTGCGGCACTTTGGCAGCCGCAACGGCAGCTACTTTGCTAGCGGCCGTAGTTGCGCCGGTATTGGGGGTATGGATTTGTTGGTGCAATCGAGCCGGAAGCCGATGGTTGAAGACCGCCATGTTCCTGTCCGGAGCAGGGGTTCCGTTCCTTCCAGGACTTTGGTTGTTGCTACAGTCGCCGTCGGCGGTTTGGATGAATGTCCAGGAATACCGAGTTCACAATCAAATGGCGCAATGGCCCGATCCATTGATTCGGGACCTGAGAATAATGACGAATTGGCTCGCCGACCCGCAATCTCTCCTTTTAGGATTGCTTGCTGTCACAGGCGTTTTTTACATTGCGCGACGATCGGCTTGGCCGCCGGAACGCCGCTCGGAATTCTATCTCTGCGGCTGGCTGGCATTGGGAATCGCGATAGAATTGGCTATCGCCCAACCCACTTTGAGTGCCTACTTTTGCCTTTTAACTCCCTTTGCCGCAATCCTCGCAATTCCAGGTCTCTACGCGCTCGTTGGAGCACACACAGCCCAAGCGGAGAGGCCGTTATGGCCGGTCTTGGTGCTCTGCCTCATTTTTGCTGGCGCGTTGGCGCGCGGCATTTGCGACACCCCCGCCGATTCGTACGCCTGGAATGATTACGAGGCGGTGGCGCAGAAGGTGCTTGAGGTTACCCCGCCTGGCGGGCAGATTTTTACTGAGGAAAAAGTCTATTTTCTGACTCGGCGCCGACCGCCCTCAGGAATGGAATTCGGTTACTCCCATGAATTGGTTCTTCCGCCGGCAGAACTCGCCCGGCTGCATATTACTTCCGTGGAAATGCAGGGACGCCAATTAGACGCAGGTGCATTCGCAAGCGCTGCCTATTGCGACATGATCACCAAATACCCCCTCGACGTCGCCTTTCGGCAAAATGCCAGTGTGGATGGGTGCGTGGTCTACTGGACCCCGGCCGCACCAGTAGACAAATCACCGGAAAACTGGAGCGGCTTGGCCCACGACGGAAGCATCCATGCCAGCAAAATTCAATGAGCCCTTGCGAACAATCCTCCCTGTTCAGAAAAGGTTTTAGGTGGCGCCCCGCAATGTGCCTGGGCATGGTAATATAGCTTTGGGTCATATGCTTTTCCGCTTTCGTGCGCTTTTGAATTATTTCTCTATCCGCAGGTCGTCGGTCGCCGTTCTGGTCCTTCTCACCACGTTGTTGATTTTCTTGCCGGTGGGATTGCTACGTGCAGTGCCGCCCGACGACACCGGGGACTCTTCATCCGTTGCTGTCATTTACGATAGCCAGGCAAACCCTCAAGCAGAATCTTACATCCATGCGCTTTTCCTCGCGAATCTACTGACCCACTTTAAGTTGCAGGCAGCGTTGATTCCGCTTGACGCCTATAGACGGGGGCAGCTTTCACAATACCGTGCTGGGTTCTTTGTAGCCTCTGGGCTCAGCACTATTGTCCCGCCCGCCTTGTTGGCGGACATTCAGGCAACGGACCACCCTTTTGCCTGGCTGGGTGGACACATCGACCAGCTTCTTGCCACTCCCCAGGCGCGCCACCAATACGGCTTCAGCTTTGTTGAATACCGGCGTGATCTCGATTACCGGTCTGTTTTTTACAAGCAGACGATGTTGCCCAAACCGGACACTGATCTGAATATCGTCTCGATCCAGGACTCCAATGTCGCTGAAATTGAGGCTACGGCGATCAATCGCGATAAAGTATCGAGCCCATATGTCGTCAAGAGCGGGGATTTCTGGTACTTTGCCGACAAGCCGCTTTCTTACATGGGAGAAGGCACGCGCTACCTGGTGCTTTGCGATCTTCTTCATGACATTCTGGGAATCTACCATCCGTCCGATCAACGCGCCATGGTGCGTATAGAGGATGTCAGCGTCGACGATGACCCCGATGACCTCACCAGTATTGCCAAATGGCTTTCGGACCGGCACATACCATTCCAAATAGCTCTCATTCCCATCTTTCGAGATCCCGCGCATTCCCTAGAAATCCGTCTTGGCGATCGCAAGTCGACCGTGGCGGCAATTCACACCATGATTGCCAAGGGTGGAACGCCCATCATGCACGGCGTCACCCATCAGGTCCACGGCCTGAGCGGCGATGAGTATGAATTCTGGGATGAATTGGGCAACCGGGCGGTGGGCGGAGATTCGGCGGAATTCGTCTTGCGACGATTGCGAATGGGATTCGCCGAGTGCTTTAACAACGGCATTTACCCGGTGGCCTTTGAGGTTCCTCATTATGGGGCTTCAGATATTGACTACCGCACCCTGGGTCAGGTTTTCTCGCTGTTTTACGACCGGCCCATGGTTACTCCTGATGACACTACGGCCCAGATGGTGCCCTATCCGGTGGTGGATCAATATGGCCGTCACATTATCCCGGAAACCCTCGGTTATCTGCCCGAAGATGATCCTGATCCACTGAAGATCGTGGATTACGCGCGCACCATGCGGGTCGTGCGCGACGGTGTTGCATCGTTCTATTTTCATCCCTTTTTGAAGCAAAAGCTGCTGGAGCAGGTCATTCAAGGGATCAACGCCTTGGGCTACCACTTTATTTCCGTGCGGGATTTCGAAGGCACGGTTGATTTCCAGGGCCAATATGCTGTCCGCACCACCTCCGGCACCATTAACCTTTTGCCCAAGGACGAATACTGGCGCGTACAACTATTCGACGCAGGTGGACAAGTCGTGAAAACCGATTTGTCGGCAACCCGTGTGAATAGCCCCGTTGATCTTCCGGTTCAGGTTCCGCCCGGAGGGTGGGCTGCCGCCGAAGTTATGAAGCAGCCGCCCCCAGCGGCCGAGCAGGCAAGCACCTGGTACAAACGGATCAGCCAGTGGTGGGACAGCCTGCATCCGGTTCTTCCCCCTCCCTCCACGGTGGTCCGGGACAAGTTTGCTGTGCCCCCCAGCGCATGGATCCTATGGCTGGAGAATCCCCATTCAGCCGCCGGCCACAACCAGCAAAGTTACAAGACAGTTCTGGAAGCTCTTGGATACCAGGTAAAGATCGTCAATGCAGTCAAGTTCCGCGAGACCCCGGGATCAAACGATACGCTGCTTGTTGTTCCCCATGCGGCGGGCCTGAAGCTCTCGGATGGGCAACAGCGTCTGGTCTTGCGATATCTCGGGTCGGGCGGGAATGTGGTCGCCGACGGCTCACAACCCTGGTTGGTCAAGATCGGAATTGCGTTTACGGGTTTCCAGACAATAGTTTCCTCTGTCACGGATCCCGATCATACTGACGTCAAGCTGACCTGGCGCCCGGATGAACACATCGCACGATTTACCCCGCCCGAGAATGTCCGCGAACTGATGGATGACAATGAGAGCGGGCAACCGATGGCGTTCTCCGGCTCATTTGGCGCGGGCCACTACATCTATCTTGCGGCGCAGCTCGACAATTTCACCAACGAAGGAACCAGCCACTACCCTTATTTCCCCGAGTATTTGAGCACCACCTTCGGAGCGCCCACCTCTCTGCGGAGCCACCACATTGAGGTGTACTTCGATCCTGACAGCCGCCCCGGTGCGGACCTCAATCGGCTTGCGACCATCTGGCACAGAGCTGGTATCAGCACAGTTCACGTGGCGGCTTGGAAATTCACCCGGCTATATTCCTTTCCCTACGACGAATTTGTTCGTGCTTGCCATCGCAACGGAATTGCCGTTTACGCCTGGTTTGTCTACCCCATGGTGACGCCAAAGATGTGGGATGATCACCCGGAATGGCGGGAAAAGACAGCGTCGGGCGCCGATGGCAATGTCGGCTGGCGCTTTTCTATGAATCTTCAGGATCCTGATTGCTTCCAGGCGGCGATGGATTGGACGAAGGTCCTTCTGAATGCCAGCGATTGGGATGGTGTTGACATCGCGGAATTGAACTTCGACGCCGACTTCAAGGATTATCTACGGTCCGATAAGTTTGTGCCTATGAATGACATTGTGCGCGCGGAATTCAAGAAGAAGTCGGGGTTTGACCCCAAGGAGCTCTTCCTCCCAAGTTCGCCTCATTATTACAAGACAGACCCTGCGGGAATGGCCAAGTTTCAACGCTACCGCGAGGATATTGTCGTGGACTGGCATCGGCGCGTACTGAAAGAACTGTATCCTTTGTGCAAGCAGCGCGGATTGGAAGTTATCATCACTATGCTCGACGGGTTGCACGATGAATACGTGCGGCCCGCCTTGGGCGTTGACTCGCGCCGGATAACCGCTTTGATGCGGGAATTTCCCTTCACCCTTGAAGTTGAGGATCCTGCCCGCTTTTGGATGACATCGGCGGAACGCTACCGGCGCTTCGCGGCCACCTATCTCAAATTGGTTCCTGATCCACACCGCCTGATGTTTGACGTCAACGTCGTGCCTGACAGAGATATTACGAATACCAACCTGCCGTCGAAAACGGCAACCGGGACGGAATTGGCCCTGACGATCCTAAGTGCAGCGTCAGCTTCCGGGCGTGCCGCAGTGTATTCCGAACAGACCGTATCCCCACAGGATTGGGATCTCATCCAAATGGTGCTCAACCGCCCCACCTCGGTGAGTGGCGGCAAAACCAGTATGGACGTCGATGCTGGAACCTCCCTGGTTTTTACTCCCGCGGACGACCCCCTCTACTATGTGGACGGCCATCCCTGGCCGGCGATTTCGGCTGACGGGGTTGTAATGCCAACTGGCGACCATTCCATTTCCACCGAGCAGAGTTGGTGGCACTTCCTGGATACAAATGCGTTCGAGGCGCGCATCCTTTCCACCACGGCGGATTTGGTCGAGGCGCATGCGGATACCACCGGGTTGACACTCCAATATCACTCCCCTGGGCGCGCAGTTTTCATCTTCAATCAGGAACCCAACGACATTCTCGTGGACGGTAGTTCCGCCACATTGCCCACCGAGCGTAGCGGCGCGGATTGGGCCGTCGTTTTCCCTGCGGGCGACCATAAGGTTCGGGTTGCTACCAACACGAAGGCCGGCGTCGCCGTCGATGTTGTGGGCTGGGCATCTTCCTGGGCCATCTGGGCTTTTGGCATTCTTGCCACCGTGTTGATGATTGTTATTTACTTGCAAGTTCGGCTGGCGCGGCTTATAAAACGTAACGGATAGGATTGCATGCCTCATTTCCATTGGATCATCGACGGACTCTTTGTTTCCACCGTGGCCCTGATCTGGTTCATGTTGGGGTACCAGTCCCTTCTTTTTTTTCTCGGGCACGTTTATTACCGGCGCACCCGACATGCTGCCAAGAAGCTCTCTCCAATTTCTGATGCCAACTTGCCATGCATTTCCGTCATGGTCCCCTGCCATAATGAAGGTCGCGTGATCGACCACACCATCATTGCCCTTCAGAAGCTTGATTACCCTGCGGACAAAATCGAATTTCTGATGATTAACGATGGCAGTACCGACAACACGGCGGAGGTGATCCGCGGATTCACCTCTGATCCCCGCGTCCGCCTTCTGGAAGTCCCCAAGCTTTTGAGCGCGCGTGGTAAGTCTGGCGCACTGAATTATGCATTGACGCAGGCGCGTCATCCCTTGATCGCCATTTACGACGCTGATAATCTCCCCGAGCCGGGCGCCATTCGCCCCCTGGCTGAGCAGATTGTGCGCTATCCCAAGCTGGCTGCGGCCGTGGGAATGTATCGTGCCTGGAACCGCCGCCGCGCCCTCATCACGCGCTTCGTTAATATTGAAGGCATCGGGTTCCAATGGATGGTGCAGGCGGGCCGCTGGATGCTCATGCGTCTTACCATGCTACCGGGCACCAATTACGTGATTCAGAAGTCGATTGTGGAAAAGCTGGGAGGCTGGGACGAGCAGGCCTTAACGGAAGACTCCGAAATGACCGTCCGGCTTTACCTGGCTGGCTACAATGTTCAACTGGTCCCGACCTCGGTAAGCTGGGAGCAGGAACCGGAATCTCTGCGGGTTTGGTTTAAACAACGCCGCCGCTGGGTTCGCGGCTTCAACTATGTCCTGAAAAAGCACTCCACCGGGCTTCTCCGCGCCAAGCCCCGCCGCATCGCGTTTGAAATACTTTCTTCCCACTTGTTGTATTACTTTTTTTTCTTGGCCGTGGTCATTTCCGACTCTCTCTTGATCCTCTGCATGGCGAAACTCATCAATATTAATGTGCCCGGCCCTTACAGTCTGGTCTGGATTCTTGCTTACGCGACGTTCGTTCTTCAGCTCGTCATTGCCCTTTCTTGCGAACCTGGAGAAGACTCCCTGGTGAACATCCTTTTGACTATCTTGATGTATTTTACTTATACGCAGCTCTGGATTCCGGTGGTGGCTGCCGCCTTTTACGACGATTTCATAATCCACCGGGCTATCAAGTGGGCAAAGACCGAACGCTACCAAGTTGGAACTGTGTGAACAAATTTGGATTTTTGATTCTAGGTTTTGTTTTGAATATACAATCTTGAATCCGGAGTGAAGTGTCTTGAATTTTGAATCTAAAAAGTGGCTCGCCCTTTAGTCCCAAATCAAAAAGCTAAAACCTAAGACCACCTTTAATGTCTTCCAAACGTATTCACGTCCTCATTGTGCTGGGCACACGCCCTGAAGCCATCAAGCTCGCTCCGGTCTTCCGTGAACTGGCAAGGTGCCGCGATCAGTTCAAAACCAGGGTCTGCATCACTGCCCAACACCGCCACCTGCTTGAACCCATCCTTCGCTGGTTCCGCATTCCCGTTCATTACGATCTCGATGTGATGCGGCCCAATCAGGAATTGTGTGGATTGACGGCCCTGATTTTGGAGCGGTTTCATGCTGTCGTTGAAGCCCAGCGGCCAGACGTCGTGATGGTGCAGGGGGACACGACGACAGTGATGGCGGCGAGCCTGGCGGCTTTCTATCACCGTGTCCCCGTTGGGCACGTGGAAGCAGGATTACGCACCCTGGACCGATACTCGCCTTTCCCCGAGGAAATCAACCGCAGGTTGGCTTCGCAACTTGCCACCCTGCACTTTGCCCCAACCAACTGGTCGCGCAATAACTTGTTGAAGGAAGGGATTCCGCCCCAGCGCATCATCGTGACCGGAAACACGGTTGTCGATGCCCTGCTCGAAACCCGCGACCGCGTCTTGCGCCATCCTCCCGCCATCCCGCAGCTTCGCGGATTCAAGCTTGAGGGACGAAAACTAATTGTGGTAACGGCGCACCGGCGCGAGAATTTTGGGCCAGGGTTGAAGAGCATTTGCCAGGGAATTTTGCGCCTGGCCTCAGAGCGGGAAGACATCGAGATTGTCTTTCCTGTCCATCCCAACCCCAACGTACGGGCGATTGTGCAGCCCTTGCTGGGAAGCAACAGTCGAATCCGCCTGATCGATCCCCTGGATTATCCTCAATTCGTTTGGTTGCTCAGTCAGGCCTATCTTGCCTTGAGCGATTCCGGGGGCATCCAGGAAGAGATGCCTTCTCTCGGACGCCCCGCGCTGGTGATGCGCGAGAATACGGAGCGCCCCGAGGGCGTCAAGGCCGGGGTTTGCAAGCTGGTGGGAACATCCGCCGAGGTGATCTTTAACACCGTCACTGAACTCCTTGATAACCAGAAGGCATACACCCACTTTGGCCGACACAGTAACCCTTTCGGCGACGGGCAGGCGGCAAAGAAGATAGTGGCTGCACTGCAAAGCATTCGATCCAAACCCTAATCATTTTCTTGGTAGCAATGACGCATGGCCAAGGGCTTGGCCATGCTTGCAACTGCTTGTTGCGGCATGAGTCACAGTTTTTAGACTTCTTGTCCGATGCCGTTCAATGGTACTGGGCAATATTTTTTCGTGCTTGCGGGCGGTGGAATTTTCGTGGAATTGTCCTGACGCGGTTGTCACAACCTATAAAATTGTTATGGCATCATCACAATAATAAGGAGTAGGATGTTACAAATTGCCAGGTGGGGGACATATTGAAGGATAGACTTCTTCCCGTCCTATCACTTCTGACATATTCACCTCTGGCTTATGTCCAGGCCATGAAAACACATAGCTCTCAATTCTGCGACCAAGGTAATGTCAGGTTTAATGAGAGGATGGGGAAGAGTCCTCATCGATTGCGACAGGCGGACTCAGACAAGTCATTGATCTATTTCTTTGAAAGCTACTTGGCGTTCGGATCGTTCCTACCGTTCTCTATGAGGTTTGCAAGCGAAGGAGGATTAGCGCAGGCGCCACAGGGCAATTCGTCCAATCATTTTCCAGTAAAAGACAATTTTCTTCCCGAGACTTGCATCTCTTTCCCAGCCTTTCCCAAATTGAAACCATGGAAAGCCGAGAGGCAGAAGCCTTGATAGTAAAAATTTTACATCTTAACGTTTGGGCAAGTGGAAATGCGGTAGTTTTATGGTGAAAATTTTACCTTTTCACCTTTTGGGGAAGGAAATTGACAGGGGTTGTTCCGTCCGTCTGAGGATTGGTGGTTTTCACCCATGCTTATTTGGACATATAGTCTATAAATTACAGTAATAAATGGGCTTTTAAGTTGTTGATCTGTCGGTTTGAGTGAACGGGCTTGGTTAAATAAGAAGGATAATAAATGAGACCGAACTTACGACAATTGTGTATTTTTTACATTACTGTGAAAAAAATGCATATGAGATGCCATTTTGTCCCGTTGTCTTGAACGCTATGTTATAGAAAACTAACCAATTTTTTTGCGCGTCATTTGGCTAGCGTCGTGCATTTCCTCTGACCGAGGAGGCGGTATGCTTAGCCCTCTCCTTGGAAAGCACTAACAAATATGAGCATTAGGTTTTAAAGGCTCGGACTTTTGGCATCTTTCGCGGCCCCTCAGGTCAGAAGGCGTTCCCGTTGGGTTGGCGGAGCATTTTCCATACGTCCTCCGGCGAGCAATAACGGACATACATCCTAACTCCGGAGATGGAAAATAAGTGCTGTCCTGCCTGATCATCGATTGGGTGGCCGTTTGTTGCGCTACGGTGAAGTTGTAGCAATCCAGTGAGCTAACCTGCCGTTCACAAATACCACTTCGGCGGGTGGCCACACCGGGGCAGCGCTGGCGGAGCCCGTTGGAATCGTAATCGAGAAAGGTGATGTGGCCCTCAGGTTCTTCAGTACTCAGGCCTCATCCAGGGGATGCCCGTGACGACAATGTTTACAAGCTTGGAGCCAGGAGGTGGTGCCGGTTATCGTCGCGGTGTATCGTTTATCTGCGGCATCATCGCCCAGGTTTTTTTGGTAGTGGCCGTTGTGTTAGTGGGGCTCATGTTTCCACGCGAACTGCGGTTTAGCGACAGGCATGTTGAATTGATCTGGCTGCCGTCGCTGACCCCACCCGCCGTAAAGCCTGTGGTGAAGTTGCCCCGCGAACTTCCGCATGTGGCTCTTCCCCCTCCCGTCCAGCCCAAACTCGTTGCATCCGTCGCGCCTGAGATTGAAGTTCCCAAAATTCGGAGTGTCGTTCCTCCTCCATCTATTCCTGAACACCAACTGCCGACGCCAATTGCGGCTGCGCCTGCACCTGCTCCTAAAGTTAAAGACCAACCTGTGGTGCGCACGGGCGTATTTGGAGGCGCTACGGAACCTGTCACCATCAAGCGTCCCGCTGAAATGGTGCAAACGGGAGGATTTGGCAAACCCGACGGGTTGCCGAGTCGGGCGCAAAAGGAAAATCCAGGCAACACTCCGATTCTGGGCGCCTTTGGCCTTCCCAGCGGGCCTGCCAATGGAAATGGGACGAACGGAAATCATGGTATTCAGGGCGTTGTTCTCAGCGTCGGTTTTAACAGTGGCGTCGCAGGCGTAGCCAATGGCCGCGGCGATGGTACCGGAAGAGTGGTGGCAAGTGCTGGTTTTGGCAGTGGCGCACCAGGCGTGGGTAGTGGCCACGCGGGTGGACCTGTAGCCATCGGGGGATTTGCCAAGGCACTCCCTGCCGCGCCAACTGTAGCGAAGGTTGCGCAAGCACCTGCCCCGCTGGAGTTCCAGCCGATTGAGATCCTCTCCAAGCCTGCTCCTTCCTATACCGAAGAAGCACGCCGCTTGGGAATTCAAGGTGATGTTGCACTTTCCGTGGTCTTTCAGGCGAATGGCTCGATTCGTGTAACCGGCGTAGTGAAATCGCTTGGGCACGGGCTCGACCAGGAAGCTGTTCAAGTTGCCACACAGATTCGTTTCAAGCCAGCCCAGCGCGCCGGCCAGCCAGAGGACTTCCCGGCTACTGTGCGCATTGAGTTCCGTCTGGCCGGTCAAGCAAGTTAATTGTTTTAGTTAATCGTTCATTGGAGGCAAAGTTATGCGAAAAGTTCAAGTGGGACGCGCTTCATGGCTTCTTTCACTCTTTGTACTCGCCACCCCCGTGCTGATGTTAGCCGTCGGGCATGGTCATGCGAAGCCTGTCAAGGAAACGGCGGATGAGCAGCAGGAAACTCCTGAACTGGCCAGCATCATCAATCATGTTATTGCCAGTGAGAATCTTTACAGCATCAAGCTGATGGGGTTCTCTCCCCGCATTGAAACCTATGTCCAATACTATCAGCCGGACAATGAATTGGGTGATGTTGCCACCAACGACGCCACTTTCCTGGGCCGGTTGAAGTTTGACGGGGAGGCGAAAGAAATATCTTTTGTTCCCTCGGCCACTCCGGACTGGTTCCGCCGCCACGCTCCTAATCCGACCCGTGTTGTAGGTACAAAACCGCACCTTCAACTGGACGGGTTTGCCATGGAAGCGCTGACCGTGGATGAGCATAACTTCGATCGGAAGCACTACACCTTCGAGCCTGTTCGCTGGGAATATCTGGGCGATGTCCGTTGCCTGATCATCGATGTCCACCCCCGCCCGAATTCTGAGGAGGGGGCGTTTCAGGGCCGCATCTGGGTTGAGGACCACGACTTTGCCGTCGTTCGGATGAACGGGACGCGCCTCCGTCCGGCCAAAGGGAGCTTCTACGTCCACTTTGATTGCTGGCGCGAGAACCTCCAACCCGGAGAGTGGCTGCCCGTTTACGTTTATAGTCAGGAAACCGACCTCGGCAAGGCGCTTCGTTACAAGTCAGAAACACGGCTTTGGGGTTATGACCTGAATGCCCACCATGGCCAGCAGGAGTGGACCACCATTCAGGTGGACGCCCCCGCGCCCATCCGTGATAACAGTGAGCACACTGCCGATCTCTCCCCTGTTGAGAGCGCGCGGCAGATGAATATGGAAGCGGAACAAAATGTGCTCGACCGGTTGGAAAGAGCCCGGCTTATCGCTCCTGCCGGGCCCGTGGATAAGGTTTTGGAAACGGTGGTTAACAACCTGAGGGTGACCAACAAGCTTGATGGCCTGCCTCCGGTTCAGTGCCGCGTCATGATGACTTCCTCTTTGGAGTCTTTCAGCCTGGCCTATACCATTATTCTCAGCCGGGGTCTGATCGATGTTCTACCCGATGAGGCCAGTCTGGCCATGGTGCTTTCTCATGAACTGGCGCACATTGCTCTGGGGCACAAATTGGATCCCAAGTACGCCTTTAACGATCGCATGATCGTTTCCGATGAACAGTTGCTTTCCAACCTGGACTTCACCCGGCCCCAGACGGACGAAGCGGCTGCCGATACCAAGGGAATTGAATTCCTCAAGAATTCTCCCTACAGAGACAACCTGGCGCAGGCCGGCCTGTTTCTCCGCGCTGCTATTGATGCGGCCCCGCATGTTCCCCACATGTTCGGCGCGCACATGGGGAATGGGTTGACCGAGGGTAACAATAAGATGATCCGCATGGCTGCGCTGACCGGTTCCGCGCCCGCACTGAAGGCCCGAAGCATCGACCAGATCGCCGCCCTTCCGCTGGGATCGCGTTTGCAAGTCAATGCGTGGGATGGGTCGGTTGCCTTTACCGATCGCAAGGCCGTGGCACTCGTTGACGCCGGTGAGAAGATGCCTTTCCGTGTGACTCCGGTTATTCCTTACTTGAGGGTCTTCGCACAGGCACCCAAGACGGATGTGTCCGCGCAGAACCTGACGCAATAACGACTATCATGGTAGGCAGGTAACTCCCTTTCTTCATCTAAGGGGGGGAGTTACCTGTAGTCTTTTGATCCCTCCTGGCAAGCCGAAGCAGATTGCTTCTCTTGCGATTTTTCCCTGTAAAATCAGTCGGAATCTCAGATCGATATTTCAAATCCAGATTTGCGATGGTCTTGTTCCAGCCTGAACCCTGAAGTTCCCCAGGTGCTTGTCTGAAATTTCAATTCTCAAATTTGAGATTCTTGGTCGCTTCGGCGCACTGAGGCTGACCCCATCGCCCTTTTACCTACCGTCTTTTGCCTGCGGCTTTCTGCCTTCCGAAGTGCGCGGCGGGTTCGAATGCTTTCGTCAATGCTTCCCCGTAAGCTTTCACGTCGTAGCCTCTCCAGCCTTCCCACAGCGTCCAAGCGCGCACGCGATCGTCGATCAGCGAGGAGTCCGCGTCGGTGATGATATATTCGATGTTCTCACCCGGCCGCAATTTCACCCCGGCGCGGTCCAGTTGCCGCGCGGCGATGGCGGTGGAACTGTTTTTCTGGTAGCTTGCGGGAGCTTTGGTCAGGCGCTTGCGAATCACCAGTTCTTCCGCCGGCACGGTGCCGTCGCGCAGCCGCTCCTGGTAGCGCTCGTAAACTTCCCGCGCGTCGATGAGCTTGTCACAATAACTTGTGAAATCCCGAGCCTCGGCCAAAACCGCCAGCACCTCGCGTTGCATCCGTGCAACGTAGGGCGGAGTGTCGTGCCGACGGCATTCGAGACCTCGCACCTTCAACTCACCATCATCCGACACGCAGAAAAAGCGGTTGGGTACAGGAATCTCCGCAAATTGTCGCGAAGGCAGAAAAACGGCGAAGCGGTAGACGGCTTCCAGAGCCAGTGGCAGGCCAGTGATCTGCTCAATCTTCTGCGCCAAGCGTTCGTAGTCCTCGCGTGTTGAGGGTGCTGGGGGCAGCGAGCAGGGAGTGGGAAATAGGGAGTTGGGAATCGAGGCTGGCGGTCGCTTTTCCACTCCCCACTCTCCACTCCCTACTCCCCATTCCCCATTCCCAATTCCCCAGCCCCCAACACTCAGCCCCCAGTCCCCAGCTTTCTGCACGTAGATCGAATCCACCAGCGCATGCAGCACGCGGAAACCTCGCGCCTCCGCCGCTTCTTTCGCCACCAGCAATTTCTCCCGCGCCATGGCATTGATGGCCTCGTGCGCTTCGATTTTGCCGAAGCGGGCGTTCTTGTAACCGGTGTAGCCAAAGCAGCAAACTAGAAGCCACTTCAAAACGTCGCGGCGCTGTTTGCAGGCGGAGGCAGACGGGATACGGGACTTGGGACTTGGAGAAAGGTTGTCGATTGTCGGTTGGCAGTGAGGCTCGGGCTCCGGAATCCGGAATTCGGAATCCAGAATGGAAAAAGTTCTGTTTGCCGCACAACCCGCACCGTGCGCCCCGAAACCCGAAGCATGGACTGTAACCTCCTCCTGCATCCCGAATTCCGAATTCTCAACTCCCAACCCCGAATCCCGAGCCTCGAGCTCCAAGTTCCGGAGTTCTTTGTACTCGCGCCGTTTGGCAATCAGCCGTTCCACCACCCGGCTGGTGATGCCACGATGCTTTTGGCACACACGATAGCCGAGTTCGGGCACGTGCGGTGCCTGCGGGCAGCACGGGCAGTTCATGGTTTCCGGCGAAATGTTGAACTTGGCCATGATGCTGGGAAACTCGCTCACGAAATCCAGTTCCGCCACGTTTTCATAAAAGCCGAGGCGGGGAGGGAACACCAGTCCGCCGCGATCTGCCCGCAGCAGCTCATCCGGATGCTTCAGTCCTTCGGGTTCGGCTTTTTGTGCGGGAATCAGCACGTCATCGCGCCAGGCGGTTTCCATCTGCATGTAGGAAATTCCCGTACCGGGCGAGGTGCGGCAGGCGTATTGTACCGGCAGCTTTGTGACGCGCACCAGTTCCCACAGTCCCTCCATCTCGCACTGGTCGGCGGCAAAGGAATTCTGCGTGTCGATGTGCAGGCGTCCGAACAGGGTGGTGGTGCTCTCCTTGAACAGGATGCGCCCATAGCTCATGTAACTACGCGATCTGGTCCGCTCCACCGGCATGGCATCGCGATTCAGGGGCAGGCGGATGCGCAGTTTTTGCGCTTGTTTCAGCAATCCCGGCAGCAGCACGTCATCGCCCCACTCGGTCACCAGCACATCGGGATCGTAGGCGCGTAGCATGCGGTCAAACACCTGTACGGTGGGCTCGTCGGAGTCATCCAGCGTCTGCCAGTCGTTTTCAATGGCGACTTCGATTGAGCCTTGCCGGCCGTGCTTGGGGTTGACGTCGGTAATCCCTTCCAGGCGCAGGCGCATGATGCGCACGGGTGGGCGCTCATACGCGGTCAGCCATTCGTCATCGCGGCATGTGATGGAATGGATCTCGGTGGTGGGGAATGCCGTAGGGCCGGGCGGAGTAGTGCCGCCCTTGAGGGCGGCACGTGCCGGGCTCAAGCCCGGCGCTACGTCGCGGCCGCCAATGCCGACCTCAACCTCCACGCCCGCCAGGGGGAAAACGTTCTTCGCCCAACAGTACATGGATGCCAGCATCAGGTCCGAGTCATACAGAGAGAGGCTGCTGTCGAAGTGGCGGACGAATCGCGCCAGCGGCGCAAACAGCGTGGGATGGTGGGCGGAGACTTGCAGCACGCGCAGCATCCGCCGATCCCAGATGTTCTGCCGCTCCGTCAGCGCGCAACTTGCTGCCGCGCGCTTGGGCAGCGTTTCCGCCAGCCGCGTCAGTTGCTTCTCCGGCCCCTGCACGTAAAAGCAGGGGCGAAAAGAGCGGTCAATCAGCCGGCGGCGTGTCTGGTTCGACTCGATCAGCCACACCACCATTCCGGCGGCTGACGGGTAAAGGTCGAGAATCCATCCATTGAGTCTCAAGGTTTATTCCTAACGCCGCCTCAATCTGGCGCAGCCGGATTTCGTGGTCCAGTTCCACCGCCACGTGAATGCCATGCATCACGTCCACGGGAAAGTGATAGGTGCAAGCCTGCACGTAAAGGCGCACGCGATTGAACATGGCCTCCAGGTGCGCCTGCTCTTCCTGCCGAAGCGCGCGGCCAAACCGCTGCTTCCAGTTCTGTAATTCTTGCTCAATCAAGTCGCGAAATGTGGCAACTGTGCGGCCCATAGCGGCCTCCCTTGGGTGCTGGGTACTGGGGACTGGGTTCTGGGAGCAGGGAGTGGGGAATAGGGAGTTGGGAATTGGTACCGGCAACAGCTTTCCTACTCCCTATTTCCAACTCCCTACTCCTGGGTTCCTCGTCCTGACGTATCAATCCCATTCGCCCCTGCTCATCCACCTGAAATTTCCAAAGCTCCGCCGCGGCTGCGCACGTCTGGGCGAAAAAAAGCTTTCGGCTCGCTGGCGGCTGGAAACTGGGTGCGCTGGAGAAGAGCGCCACCGTCACTGCGATGGAATTGGGAATAGGGAGTAGGGAGTAGGGAGTAGGTGTTTGTGGGTTGGGGGCGGGAACGCTGTTCCCCGTCCCTATTCCCAACTCCGTATTCCCAATTCCCAACTCCCATCCTCCCGCCAGATGCCTCAGTGCCTGCTGGAAGGCCGCCGTCGCGTCAGCGTGACGAATGTCCTCATCGAAGTAGAGTTCCGGGAAGGCGGTGATGATTACAACCTGGGCAGGGAACTGGGCGAGGAATTGCGGCACGCGGCTGATCAGCTCGGTAAGCTGAAAACAGGTGAACGCCCGCGCCATCATGATCTGCTGGTTGAATTGGGCGAAGGGCATGCCCCGCCGCTCAGAGAGTCGCGCCATCAATCGCGGGTCGGCGCAGTTGGCGCCATCGAGAAACAGAATGCGCTTGCCCTCAAAAGCCAGGCGCGGCATAAAATAATGGCTCAGGCGGGGAGCATGACGCTCCCCGTGAAAGACAGCCATGCCGTGAGGCGGTAAGCACCACGGCTGGCTCAAGGCCGCCGGAGGCGGGCTTTGCCCAGGCATCAACACGATTTCCTCCCCCAGAAAAGCAGTAGGCAGAAGGCAGCATGCCCACAACTGCGATGGCCCCGCCCTTGAAACAGTAGGCAGTCGGCAGTGAGCCTACAACCACGACTCCCCTGTCGAAGGCGTAAGCCCGAAACAACCGTAATCCCTGCGCGCCAACTGCGACGCCCTGAATATAGGCGAATAAAAAGCGAAAGTCAAGGCGGGAAAAATTGGCGTCTGACAGCTCACAGCCGACAGCTAACAGCCCATAGCGCTACACTCGTTCTAGAGAGCCTAACCACTAACCGCTGAGCACTGGCCACTGCTTGCGAATCCTATGGACGAACCTGTGCCCGCATGCGAAAATTTTAAAAGGGCAGAATTCAAGAGCTAGGAGATCGGCCGCTCGATTCCAACTTCTAGCCCTAGCTCCTGTATCTGGCTCCTGACTCCTTTCTTCTGACCCTACTATGTCCATGAAACGCATTCTGATCACGAACGACGATGGGATTACCGCTCCGGGCATCAAAGCTCTGGAGCAGAGTCTGGCCGCACTGGGAGAGGTGGCCGTCATCGCCCCCGACCGGGAGATGAGCGCCACCAGCCAGTCCATCACCCTGCACACGCCCATCCGCATCCACCGGATTGACGACCACCACTACGCCATTGGCGGCACGCCCACCGATTCCGTGATCATGGCGCTCTACCAGATTCTGCCGCAGCGGCCGGACCTGATGGTGAGCGGCATCAATCCGGGCGGAAACATGGGCGAAAACGTGATTTATTCTGGGACTGTGGGAGGCGCGATGGAAGGGGCGGTGCACGGTGTGCCGTCGTTCGCCATATCGCTCGCGTCAAAGAAGGAGCATGACTTTTCCGCCGCCGCCGCTTTTGCCGCTCAGCTTGCCGCCAAGATTTTGCAAGAGGGTTTGCCGCGGGATGTCTGCCTGAACGTGAACGTGCCCCCCGGTGAAGTGCTTGGCGTGCGCGTGACTCACCAGAGCCAGAAGATTTCGCAAAACCTCGTGGTGGAACATAAGGACCCGCGCGGGCGCGCCCATTACTGGCTGGATGAAAGTGTTGAACTGACCGACGTTGAGCCCGATTCCGATTTCGGCGCCGTCACGGCGCACCACATCTCCGTAACTCCGCTTCAGATCGACCGAACCCACTACCCCAGCATCAAAGAGATTTCCGGCTGGCTGCCCGCCTTGCAGCCAGCGAAGTAAGTAGCGGGAAACTTCGGGACTAGGGACAAGGATTTCGTGCCCCGTGCCCGGCGCCAGACCAGAGATTCCCATGGCGGATCGACAGGGCGATTCGCGAACCACCCAACAACACAACCGTTGCAGCCCCACCCGCAGGCTGGGGCAGAGCGCAGCTCAGGGGCGGATCCGGGCTTCAGCTTCAAGCTCTTTGCGCAGGGTCGGCTTTACGCTCCCCGGTTGTAACGGTGGCAGCAACGCCAAGCCCTCATTAGCCGCGGCGAGCGCCTTCTCGATTTGGCCGGAGGCCCGATAGGCCTGAGCCAGCGTCAACATGCGGGAGGGCATCATCCCATGGCTAATGGCGACCTCGCGCTCTGCCCATGACAGAGCCATCTGCGGATTTCGCAGCAAGGCTGGCTCGGCCGTCAAAAAAGCATTTGCCGCCTGGTCTAAGACCATGGGGGCGGCCTGAGGTTTATCCGCCACTTCCTTAAGGGCGGCGAGGCCTTGCCGCGTTAATTCGTCGGAAGCGCCGGGAGTTTGCAGGATAGCGCGGATGACCCCGATTCGCACTTGCATCCTCCCCCGGTCTGCCTTCCAAACGTCGTTTGCCGGATCCCGTTTCAATAATCGCTCGAGGTCTGCCTCGGCCTCGACCAAATTTTTTTCCTCATGGACGAGGTTCATTCCCCGATCACTGCCCTTCGGAGCCAGAAGAGGTTTGGCGGCATCCTCAAAGCCAACGGCTTCATCCTCCAACACGGTGACGACGTCATACAGGGCCCGGGAGTCTTTCGGATCCTGGGCAGCCAACCGATGGGTGATTTCCAGCGCTTCCTCAAAGAGCGGGATCGCTCTGGCGTATTCTCCCAGACGATTCAGGGCATTCCCTTCTTTCCGCAGCAGCGTATGTCGCAGGCGCTCACCCGGCAGGCTGCCCACATCGGCTTTGGGTAGCGACTCCGCACGGTTCAGAGCTGCTTCGAGATCTTTGAATGCCTCTGCCGGGTTGGTCTCCATCTCGACGCTACCGATCTTCATTCGGGCGATGGCGATACCCCGCCTGGCACGGAAGAGATTGGGATCGAGGCTGAGGACACGGTCATCGAGGGCCAGACAATGACGATAGGCTGCGATGGCCCCGGGGGAATCCGCGAGGCTGGCCGTGCCGCTCTGCCCCAATTCATCACCCAGGGTACCGTAGGCGGTAGCCACGTCATAAATCAGCATTGCAGGGGCCGCAGGATCTTCAGCCAATGAATCGAAGCTCTTCAGTGCTTCCCGCATAACGGAGACGGCCTCAGGCGTCCTGTCGGTCTGCCACAGAATCTCGCTGCGCGACTGCTGGACGAGGGCGAGCGCCCGAATCGCTTCGCGGTCATGGGAATTTGACGTCGCGAGTGGCCCGGCGATGGCAAGAGCTTTGCCCAGGCTCATCAACGCTCCGGCGGGATCACCCAGATTTTGGTCGTAAGCGTTGCCTTGAATATTCCCCAGGCGCGTGTATGCATCCACCAGGTCGAGTTGGGTCTGGCGGTCGCCTTGTGCGTCACGGGCCATGCGGTCCAGGTGTTCGAGCACACGCGTTACCAATAACTTCTGCACGCCGGTTGAACCCGGAAGCTGCTTGATGGCTTCGTCGAGCTCGGAGAGCAAGCTGTTGCTGAGCTGCCGCAGGTCTGCCGAACGCGCCTCCGCCTTGCGCCCTTGCCGGTTCGCCACCCTGGCCTGCCATACCACACCTGTAACTCCCGCAATCAATGAAAGCGCTGCCAGCACCGTGGCTGCCAGCCCCCCGCGATGGCGGCGAACAAACTTGCTGGCCCGGTAGCGCAACGTGCCGCGCCGCGCCCCCACCGGCAATCCCGCAAGATAGGCGCGAAGGTCGGAGGCCAGCTGCTCCGTGATGAGATACCGCTCGCGCGGCTCCTTGCGCAACGCTTTCAGCAGGATGGCTTCAAGATCGGCATCGAGCCGCTCATGAGAACCCGAGGCTTCCTTCGGCTTGCGGGGAGCTTCTTCGCAGATCACCCGCAGCATCTCTGCCGTGGTCAGTTCTTGCAGTTCGTAGGGTAGTGTTCCCGTGAGCAGCAGATAGAGCAGAATCCCAAGTGAGTACGTATCGGACGCGGTGGTGATTGGGTTTCCCAAGACCTGTTCCGGGCTGGCATATTGCGGCGTGAAGGACTGATACCCCTCGCGGGTTAATTTGCTGTCAGCGCCTCCAAGAGATGGTGAAAGCAGTTTGGCTGTGCCAAAGTCCAGTAACCGGGGAGTGCTGTCTTCGCCAACCAAAATGTTATCGGGCTTCAGGTCCCGGTGAACCACAAAGTGCTGATGCGCAAACTGCACCGCGTCGCAAACGCGCAAAAACAATTCCAGCCGCTGGGAGACGGAAAGTTGGCGCTCTTCACAGAATCGATGGATGGGTACGCCATCCACGTATTCCATTACCAGATATAAATCGCCCTCAGGGGTCACGCCGCCATCAAGCAGCCGTGCGATGTAAGGATGCTGGAGCTCGGCCAGAATCTGCCTTTCCTGGCGGAACCTTTCGCGGAAGAGATCTGTAGCGAGGGGCAAGTCAATAAGTTTGATGGCCACTTTTTGCTCAAACTGCCCGTCGGCTCGATGCGCCAAGTAGACGGCTCCCATCCCGCCGCGGCCCAGGAGGTGGTCGAGATCATAAGGCCCAACCCGTTTATGGTTAGGCGATTTTTCGGGGGGTGTGTCGCGCTCCAAGTGACTTGAGGCTGTCAGATGTTCATCGGTTTCGCACGCCTTCAACAAGGCTCTGACCTCAGCGGCAAGTTCCAAATCACTGCCGCATCGAGCGGCAATTAAAGCCGTCCGTTTGGCGAGCGGAGAATCTAGAACTTCGTTGAAGATGGACTCAATCTTCTGAAACCTATCCAGGGTTTGGTCCATGATCTTGAGCTCCGTCGGTGGAGTTAACCTCCAACTAAGGACTGCGTGAACAGGGACTGAATAGGGTCAATGTTCAAGGGCAACGTCGCCCAAGCTCAGAGTGCCAGGCCGGGAAGCGGGACTTTTGCCGATGATGAACATAAGGTCAGAGACGGATTTTAAGGCTTGCATTAGGCGGCATCCTCGACCATGCCGGGGTGAACGCGCCGAAACAACCAGCTTTTGGTGAACTTCAGATCGCGTTTGACTGTGGATTTGGAAACCTGCATCAGAGAAGCTGTTTCTTCCTCGGTGCAGCCAAGGAAATAGCGCAATTCCACAAGCTGGACTTTGTAAGCGTCCAGCTCGCCAAGCTCACCCAAGGCGTGATTTAGATCCAGCAACTCCGGACTGCCATAGGTGACCCAGACAAGGTCTTCGCCCAGCGGAACCCGCTCCTGGCCGCCCCCGCGCATCTGAGCCTGAGTCTGGCGCGCATGGTCGATCAGAATCATGCGCATCACCTTGGCGGCGAAGGTGTAAAAGTGACGGCGATCCTCCCAGCCGGCCTTTTTCTGGTTCAGCAGTCGCAGGTAGAGCTCATGCACCAGCACAGTAGCCTGCAAAACGCCCGGATCGCGCTCCCGGCGCACATAGGCCGCGGCAACCTCGCGCAGGTGGGGATAAACCAACGGCATTAGCTCATCGAAAGCCGACGGCTCACCGTCCTTCCACCGGGCTAAAAGCAGGGTGATCTCTCCCCTGTCTGGCTGCAAAACCGCCTCCGCGCACGCTGTGTTGGGTGTGATTATCTTTCGCCCAGTCTAACACTTTCCCCGGCGCCATCTGAGCCTCTGCATCGACTCTGGTGCAGGCAATTCGCATGCGCAAAAAAAATTGACACATTTCCTCGCCGCTTTGCGCACTCTGGGTGATGGCTCAGAAGGAAGTCCGCCAAGAAGGGAAGAAGAATTGCTCGGAAAAGGGTTCGTTTTTGTTCTGAATTTACTTCGCAATCATTTCAAACCAAACAAATTACCTTTCCTCAGCAGGAATAGTTCGTGCGGCTCCCCGATTGCCGGGCGCGCCTTGACCCGCATGGCCAACGCGCACCCGGCTCCAAACAAATTCTCTACCCCTCAACCCTCCAAGGCGCACGCCTGGCCCCCCGACCGGCAATGCGGCCGGTTCTCAAATTCCAGCAAGGAGATCCCTGTGTCCTACGTCCGATTCAGATTTGCCAGCCTGATTGCCTCGATACTGATGCTGCTGGCGCCGCCAATGTGCACCAAGGCGCAGACCGTGAATTTCGGGACGATTAATGTTGGTCAGAAGAGTTCCGTGGAATCGCTGTCCCTTACCTTCAGCGGCAACGGAACGCTCGGAAGCATTGTTGCATTGACCCAAGGCGCAGCGAATATGGACTTTGCCGTTGTGACCGGCGGCACCTGCGCGACAGGCACGGTCTACAGCATCGGTAACACCTGCTCCGTTAATGCGACATTTGCGCCCAACTTCGCAGGCACGCGCAACGGAGCCGTTGTGCTGGAAGACGGCTCCGGCAATCGATTGGCCATGGCCTACATCTCCGGCGTCGGCTTGGGGCCGCAGTTGAGCGTCGAGGGCCTTTACAACAGCCCCAGCAGTTCGACTTTGCTGGGCGGCGGCTTCAATGGAAACTGGGGTGTGGCCGTGGACGGGAATGGCAACGTCTTCGTCTCCAATGTTGGCAACGGCGCAATTGAAAAGATCGCGGCGAATTGTACCGGCTCCGGGTGTGTCAGCACCGTGTTGGACGGCTTTAACGATCCATTGGGCATCGCAATCGACGGAGCGGGAGACCTTTTCATTGCCGAAAGCAGTAACAGCGCGGTACGGGAGATTCCCTTCGAATGCGCTGCCATCAGTTGCGTCAAGACGCTGGGAAGCGGCTTTACCAACCCCTATGGTGTCGCGGTGGACGGAAGCGGCAACGTCTTCGTCGCCGATCACGGCAACAATGGGGTCTACGAGATTCTGGCAGCGGGCGGCTACACCACCGTCAACACATTGGGCAGCGGCTTCAGCACTCCGTGGAGCGTCGCAGTGGATGGCAGCGGCAACGTCTTTGTCGCCGATGGCACGAATGCCAATGCTCTTAACATCGTCGGCGCCACTGCAGTGAAAGAGATTCTGGCCGCGGGGGGTTACACCACCGTCAACACGCTCGTCAGCGGCATCTTCGGCGATCCCTTCGGCCTTGCCGCGGATGGAAACGGCAACGTCTTTGTTGTCGATTATGGCAGCAATGTGGTGTGGGAGTTACTGGCGGCGAGCGGCTACGCATCGGTCAGAACCATGAATACTGGTTGGTGGGGCTCCCGACTCAGCATCCGTCTTCAGTTTTCCGAATCCATTGCGGTGGACGGCAGCGGCAATCTCTACGCCGCCGATCCCTATAACAATGTCGTGACGAAGCTGGATTTCGCGGACCCTGCGGCCGTGACCTTTGCAACAGCGACCCTTGATGGAACGACGGATACGGCTGACGGTCCGCAGACAGTTTCGTTACAGAACAATGGCAATGCGCCCATGACGCTGAGCGGCATGGATCTGCCGAATGCCGATTTTCAATTCGATGGCGACACGACTACTTGCTCAACCTCCACTCCCATTGCAGCGGGAGCCTCCTGCACAATCGGCATTGTGTTTTCTCCCACCACCACGGGAACCATTACCGGAACTCTCACCCTGACCGACAACAATCTGAATGTGAGCGGAGCAAAGCAACTGGTGAATCTCTCCGCCCTCACCCTGCCGCCGCCGCCGGTGATCGGCTCCGCGCCGGCAAGTTCAAGTTTCGCGGCGACAGCATCCTTTACCTTCAGCGATACGCAAGCGAAAGTGACCTTCGTCTGCAGTCTGGACTTCGCGCCGTTCGCCGTCTGCTCCAGCGGAATCGCCTACTCCTCACTTGGCAGTGGCGCACATACCTTTGAGGTGGAAGCTAAAGACTCCCTGGGCAACCTCAGCCTCCCAGCCGTCTATCCCTGGACGGTCACCACCGCAGGGCCGCCCGCTCCCGTCATCACCTCTACGCCTGCGAACCCCACCAGTTCCGGAACGGCGACCTTCACCTTCAGCGACACGCAAGCGGGCGTATCCTACGCTTGCAGCCTCGACGGCGCAGCCTTTTCATTCTGCAACAGTGGAATCGTCTACTCGAATCTGGTCCTGGCTAAGGGCCTCAACTCCGGCAACTACACCGAATATCACACCTTCTCGGTGGAGGCCGAGGACAGCTCGAATAACTTCAGCCCGGCAACGACCTTCAACTGGATCACCAACCCCTATACGAATCCGCCGGCGTCTAACGTGGATTTCGGTACGGTGGCCATCGGCCAAACCAGCGCGGCCGTTCCGATCACCTTCACCTTTGCCGGCAGTGCAACCATCGGCAGCGTGGCCGCGGTGAGCCAGGGCGCCACGGGGTTGGACTTTGCCATTGCCAGCGCGGGCACCTGCACGGCGGGCACAAGCTTGAGCTCAGGAAGTACCTGCACATTGAACGCAACCTTCTCGCCAAAGTTCTCCGGCCAGCGCAAGGGAGCCGTTGTGGTCGAGGACGGCTCCGGAAATGCCATCGCCACCGGCTATCTCAATGGCATCGGTTCGGGTCCGCAGGTCAGCTTCCGGCCTTATACCCTGACCACCCTGGGCGGAGGCTTCGCGTACCCAACTGGCGTTGCAGTGGACGGTGATGGCAACGTCTTCGTCGCTGAGCCAGCGGCCAATGTGAACGGCACCTTGAATTTCGATGGCGCGGTCGAAGAGATTCCGCTCGGCTGCGTTACAGCAACCTGCGTCAAGCAGTTGGTCACAGGCTCGACCACCGGCATCTTCGAGCCACAGGGAATTGCCATCGATGGTGATGGAAACCTTTTTGTCGCCGCCACTAACCTTAATAGTTATGTGATTCTGGCGCAGGGCGGTTACACAACATTCCACGGTTACATAGGCGGCATGCCATACGAAGGTATGGCAATCGACGGAAGTGAAGACATCATTACGATTGGAAATGGGATTTTGGATCTGGAAAACCAGGGCGGCGGCGGCCCGTTGGGACAGAACTCTCCCACTTCAACTTCCCTCAAATTCAGCACCTCGACCCCCAGCGTCGCGGTCGATGCGAGCGGCAACATCTTTGTCGTCGACACAGGTAACAATGCGATCTACGAAGTTCCGGCGTCAAGCAACTACACCATCGCGAACTCGATCGGCAGCGGCTTCAACCATCCCACGGGAGTTGCGGTAGACGGAAACGGGAACGTCTTTGTCACCGATAACGGTAATAATGTTGTCAAAGAGATTGTGGCACTGGGCGGCTACGCCACGGTCAACACAATCGCCAGCGGAATCTTCAACCCCAGCAATCTAACCAGCGCCGGCAATACCGTTGGCATTGCCCTGGACGGCAGAGGCAACGTCTACCTCGCCGACTCTACGAATGGCCGCGTGGTGAAGCTGGACTTTGCCGACGCGCCCACTTTGACCTTCGCTACGGCGACAAATGTTGGATCGGCGGATACAAACGACGATCCGCAGAAGCTGACAGTCAAAAACAACGGCAATACGCCGTTGAGCTTGAGCGGCATCGCGCTGTCGCGTGCGGACTTCAGCATCGATGCCGGCGCCACAACCTGCTCCACCAGCGTCCCACTGGCCGCCGGCGTCTCCTGTCTGATTGGAGTCGACTTTGCCCCCACCGCCGGAGGCGCGCTCGCTGGAACACTTACGCTGACCGACAATACTCTGAACACGGCAGGAAATACCCAGGCGATAACTCTTACCGGCGCCGGCGCGGCGGGTACACTGCCGCCCGCTCCGACAATTACCTCCGCGCCGGCGACCCCGGCAACAGCGACCTTGGCAACCTTCACCTTCAGCGATACGCAGGCGGATGTGATCTTCCTCTGCAGCCTGGATAGTGCGGCGTTTGCAGAGTGCAGCAGCGGGATTGTCTACTCATCCCTGAGCGCCAACAATCATACCTTTGCGGTGGAGGTCAAAGATAGCTCGGACAACCGCAGCGCCGCGGCGACGTACGCCTGGACAATCAACGCGGTATCACCGATTGCCCAAACCATCGCGTTCGCCAACCCCGGCGCGCAGACGGTGGGAACGCCGCTGACGCTTACGGCGACAGCGACCTCCGGCTTGGCAGTCAGTTTCGCCTCTACCACGGCCGGCGTCTGCACCGTCTCTGGCACGCAGGCCACTTTCCTTGCGGCAGGCACCTGCACCATCGACGCAACGCAGGCCGGCAATAGCACCTATGCGGCAGCCGCAATGGTCGCGCAGAGCTTCACCGCCAACGCTGCGCCCTTGACCGCGCAGACCATCGCCTTTGCCAACCCCGGCGCGCAGACGGTGGGAACGCCGCTGACGCTTGCCGCAACTGCTACATCCGGCCTGGCGGTCAGCTTCGCCTCTACCACGGCCGGCGTCTGCACCGTCTCTGGCACGCAGGCCACTTTCCTTGCGGCAGGCACCTGCACCATCGACGCGACGCAAGCCGGCAATAGCACCTACGCCGCAGCCGCGATGGTCGCGCAGAGCTTCACCGTCAACGCTGCGCCCTTGACCGCGCAGACCATCGCCTTTGCCAACCCCGGCGCGCAGACGGTGGGAACGCCACTGACGCTCACAGCAACAGCTACCTCCGGCTTGGCGGTCAGCTTCGCCTCTACCACGGCCAACGTCTGTACGGTCTCCGGCACGCAGGCCGCCTTCCGAGCGCCCGGCACATGCACCATAGACGCGACGCAGGCCGGTAACAGCACTTATGCAACAGCCGCAATGGTCGCGCAGAGCTTCACCGTCAACGCCGCGCCGCCACCGCCTAATTTCACCGTTGCCTCGCCTACCGGTCAGCAGACCATCCAGCCTGGCGGCGCGGCCACTTATGCGGTCAACATAACTCCGGTGAACGGATCGTTCACGGGCGCTGTAACTCTATCCGCAAGTGGACTGCCCGCCGGAGCTACTGCAACCTTTGTGCCGGCCTCGGTAACTCCCGGCTCAGCGGGAGCTGCTTCGCAGTTGACAATTCAAACCGCAGTAACCAAGGCCGAGGCAGCCCCCGGCTCACCGTGGCCGCTGGCCCTGCCCACACTCAGCCTAATCGGACTGGTCCTTGTGCCCGGCAAGCGCCGCCGCCGCTGGATAACTCCCGGAGTGCTGCTTGTGGCCACGCTGGGCGCGGCCACGGCTCTCTCCGGATGCGGAGGCGGCTTCGCCCTGGCCAAAGTCACACCCCCAACGAGTTATACCATCACAGTTACCGGAACCAGCGGCGCCGACATTCAAACCACCACCGTGCAGCTCACGGTTGAGTAAGAGGAGACCCCCTTGCGACTCAGGATCAAAAACACCTTCGCCCTGCTGTTGACTGTGGCCGCGGTCTCCATTGCTCCGGCCCTTGCACAAGCGCCTGACCAAACCTCGGCCCAGCCCGCTCCCGTGGCCGGCAGGCCTCTCCGCGCCGAACTGGCTCTGAGTTATAGTTATCTGCGCAGCAACGTGCCTCCGGGCAGCTGCGGATGCTTCAAACTCAACGGTGGCAGCGCCACCTTCGCCTGGCCCGTTAAACCTGGGAGCTTTGCTCTTGTTGGCGATGTGACCGTCGCCCACGCGGGCAGCGCCGCCAGCACCGGCGACACGCTTACCCTCAGCACTTTCACCGTAGGGGCGCGCTATCTTCCGAAGTTAGGCCGCTCACCCGTGCAGCCCTACGGCCAAGCGCTGGTGGGTCTGGCGCACTCCAGTGGAACCCTGGTCCAGGGTGCGAATCCCGCCGCGGCCAACGCCGGCGCGGCCTTTGCCTCCAACTTTGGCGGAGGCCTCGACCTGCGCGCNNCTGGACGACAGGGACGGGAGGAAGAAGCGAAGGTATCGCTAGTTGCGGCTGTCATGCCCGAGACCTCAAACGACTGGAACATTCGCATACCTTGATCGGTGAATCGTGGATCCCCGTGTAACAGTGCATCCGGGAACCGGTGGCCCCTGCTTAGCCAACGCTCAGAAATCTGCGAGGAAGCTGCAAGAAAGCCGGAGTCTCCAATAGACCATGTCCCTAGGCCAAATTCCGACTGGCAATTTTGATGGCACTTTGTACCCGGATAGACTGCAGTTCATTGCGAGGATATGCTAAAGGAGAATTGGATCAAATTGATGAGAATAAACGATATAAGCGGAACATTGCGAAGATTTGCGAACTATTGCAAGTAGGCTAGAAACTCATTTCGAGTCAGGTGCATTCAACCGGGCTCTGCCACCTCTCCGCGCTTTAACTCCATTTCTTGAACTTGAAAGCTTTCACTTTCCGCTCTCTTTCGCCCAAGAAGCCTAGGTCTAGGGTTGGGTGTCCCTTTGCTTTCCAGCTATCACTAGCCGATCGACCGCCAACGCCTGGTGCTGGATGACAGTTTAGGAGTACCACGTGACCCTCAGGAGCTTCTTATGTCTGAGCAGCTCTGCCGCCGTGCGCAGATCTAACCCGGTCATAACCAGTCTACCGGCAAACGTATGGCGGTTGCAATGCCAGCCGTACCGCTCAATCATGGTCTCTTCGAGCGCCGTCGGAAATCGGTCGCGCGATCATTGCAGAGTCTCACATCCGCGGAGCAGGGGAAAACGGGAACCGTTCCGAGTTCCGCAGCCTCACCCCGCAGTTGCACTTACCCCGCATATTTCATGAACGCGCATCCAGCGGCTTATCTACGCGGGCACCGATGAATCAGGGCTTGACGGGATAGGCATACTGTCCGTGCGATTCCTGCTTGGCAGGCAGGCTGCTGCGCCTGGCTTCAACATTCTTCAGTACCGCCTCATAGCGTTGGGCCGCCGCAGAAAACCGTCCCACCATCTCGGTGGTCTTGATCATGAACCCAGGATTCCTCTCCCGGATTCCTTCTAGGATGGGCTCGAGCTTGGCCAGCAGGAAGAAGCCTTCGGAGTTGCAGTCAACGAAGAGCTCGGCCGAGACCGCCCCGTGCAAGACGAGGGCCGCGGCCATCTCCCAGTAGGTGAGCACCTGGCGCAGCCAGGCGTTGTGCGGGTCGCCGGGATTCGAGGCCACTGCAAAAAACTCGTCGGCATTGGCCGGCCAGAACTCGCCGGTCATCCAGGCGCGCGCCTTGCGCATCTCGGCTTCGGTGCGCAGCTCGTAGAGTTTGAGAATGATCTCAGCGTCCGCAGGGGTTGCAAGCATTCGTTCCATCGATAGGTCTCCGCTGCCAATAGTAACGGATTTGACTGGCCGATGCTCAGGCTTCAAGCAAGCCGGCACGGTGAAAGAAGCCAAGACCTGGCTCGATTCCTTCTTCAAGCGCTTCTGGCGGAATAGCGGGAAACTCAGCCTTCATCGCATCCAGAAGCGCATTGCGGTCGCGGGTTCCGTCGAGCAACTTGAGAAAGCCGCGCACAACGGGATCGTCGAGAGCCACATTGCTGTGAAGCAGAGTTGTCGCATGCGCTCGAGTCCGGGCCTCTTGCCGGGCGCAAGCGCTGGCCCTTGGCCGCGCCGAAACTTCTCCAGCGACCGGCGCCCTCCAGGCATGAAGTTCGACTATCTTGGTCACCACCATCCGCATCAACAAGTTGGCTCTGTCATCATCGAGCGCAAAACCGGTTCCTGCGAGCCGAGGCTCAATCTCGTCAAGGCTCAGCGAGCGCGGCCATACTGCCTCCAGTGCCTCCAGCAGCGCAATCACGCCCGGAAGGTTCGATTCCATCTTGCTCCCATCAGGTAAACTGAAAGCCTTTGCCCCGGGCGCCTCTCCTGGCGTCGATCTCGCCGGTGATGCAAGCAACAGCCTTCGCAAATCTTCGACGGGAAAATCGCGGCGCACCGAGCGGTCTGCTCTGCAAAGCAGCGTCTCCCGGTACCCGCGCATGCGCGCAAAATCCAGCATTTGTTCTTGTTTCAGGATGTCCCCGCCCGCCGCGCTCTCGAGGGCGGCGCGCATCTCCCGCCGATAGCAGGGATCGTTTACCGGCGGCAGCACTGCTTCGTTCAGGTACTGCAAACCATACCTTCGGGCATGTTCCATAAACTCAATGAAGTACACCAGATGGTATATCTCGCCCAATTCATCGTGGTAGACGAACCGAGGGCTGCGATTCTCCATACTCTTCAAGTGCTTTTCAATCAGCAGCCGATAAGCATCGCCCTCCGGCCTCGTCTCAAGCAGGAAGTGAAGAAATCCAACCCCTTCGGAGACCCGCTGCTCCGGGTCTTCAGTGCCCTTCACCCGGTAGAGCATCATCTCGCGGATCATCTTGCGCAGATGACCGCCTGGCAGCGCGTTGTAGCTGACAAACGCAACTCCGTCCGGCGTCAGCAACTTGCCGCAGAGCGCCAGTAGCCCTTCGCGCGCCGGCTCCGGAACCCAGGAATAAAACCCGTGCGCAATGATGTAATCGAATTGGCCGAGCTCGGCTCCTATGTCGAGCAGGTTGCCCTCAAAGATGCGCGCGTTCCGCAGGCCGAGTTCGCTAATCCGCTCCTTTCCGCGCGCGACGGGCAAACCAGCCAGATCGAATCCGACAAACTCGCTGCGCGGCGCGGCATAAGCCATGGGAATAAGATTCGCGCCTTCATTGCATCCGATTTCAAGCACGCGGCAATGCTCAACCGGCGCTGGAGAAAGCCCATGCAGAATCGCCATGGCCGCCAGGTGATCGGGATGCGTGTATGGATGGGGAAAACTCGGATAGGCAACTAAATCGTACGGGTCTTGCTCCATTGGCATCGAAAGGCTCCTTGCCGGGGGTTCATGTCAAATGGTATCGGAGCCGCAGCCGCCGTTGACGGTCAAGGCGGAGCAAGGACAGGGCAAACGCATCTAAATTCG
>PLSX01000276.1:7423-74296 GCA_003165315.1 Acidobacteriota bacterium | reverse complement strand
GATGCCGTTATAGACGCGCTACAAGCTCCCCGCGATCACGCCGTGAGCGGCGTAGTGCAGAGTCATTTCTCTTCGAGAAAAATTACTCTGCGGTCCGCCTCGAAGGTGTAATTCCGGGAAATTCAAAAGTGGCGTTTTAACACAAAGGTATCCACCCTGTGGTGGTCGAAACATGCCACCCAGCGCGGGTGTGCCAGCCGTTGATTCAGCCCCGGCATGGGGCGATGGAAGGGAACCGCGATGTCCAAGATTGATGAACTCAAGGCAGATATCGAGAGACTTCCCAGTGAGGAATTCGCCGGGCTTTTCCATTGGTTGTCAGAAAGGGAATGGGAGAGCTGGGACAGGGAAATCGAAGCCGACTCTCAGGCGGGAAGGCTCGATTTTCTGGTGCGCGAGGCTCATGAGGAGAAGGCCAAAGGAATACTGAAGGAAATGTAAATGCATCGCACTACGGCTCGTTTCTAGACCTCCTATGCGGGCCTGCCTGAACCCATCCCGCGAGTGGCCCGCGAAAACTTCGAACTGCTCAAAAGCAATCCCGCGCACCCTTCCCTGCATTTCAAGAGAGTCGGCAATCTGTGGTCAGCGAGGGTCAGGATCAATTACCGTGCCGTCGCCGTGGAGGATGGCGTGGATTTTATTTGGGTCTGGATCGGTCCTCATGACGAATATCGGCGACTGATCAAACAACAGGGCTAGCGAGGCACAGCCAGGGGAGTCCGGGACAGACTGAAAGTTGCACAGGATTATTTAAGGTATTCGGCTCCGGGACGAACTCTTCTGCGGCACTTTGCTTTTCCCGGGGTTGGCAAATCAAAATGTCCGTACCGTCCCTTCCGGAGCGCCCCCCGACAGATTTCAGTCAGGGAGGATTGCCCGATTTTTCGCCTCCGCACCCGCGAAACTGTCCACCCCATCATTTCCGGAGCCAAACTTGACCCATTAAACTCCACGAGAATCGTCTAGACCAATTCTCGGTTGCCAGCCAAAGTGTCCGAAATTTCCCTTCAACCCGGCCCGGAGCGGTGCCTTGGTCGCGCTTGGCCATTTGAGCCCGGAGTTGTGCGCATTCCTGCACTACTCCGGGGTCCGGGATGGGATCAGGTTCACCGGGTTATTTACGCCGCGGAAGGAAAAACCGCAGACTAACGCGTACTGCGCGTGAGTCAGCGCTACACTGCTACACTGCTCCTGGCTGTGAAAAGCAGCACGGCCCCTGGCCGGGCACGAGCAGCATACACACAGGGAAGAGTGCCTGTGCCACTGGCCATATTTCCTTCTAAATTGCTCCGTTCTCAGCTAAGACATGCATCTGATTTGACAATAATTCAATTTGACATTTGATTTTTTCGGTAGTACTTTCGGCGCGCGTATTCGGGGCCGAGCGGTTGGCAGAGCTATGCATCCCAGGCCGGGATTGCTCTCCCTAAATTCCAAATGACAAATCGTGATGTGGCGCACGGAACTCAGGATGCGGCGCGGCGAAAGGATCAGACCCATGAGAAGGCATCGAGCATTGACATTCCGCAAAGTTTCCAGCCGCCTGGCGGCCATCATCCTCGCTGCGCTGGTCTGCGGCATTCCCGCCTTCTGCAGCGAGATCAATAAAGCGATCGAAAAGGGAGACCTGGAGAAGGTCAAAGCCCTGCTGAAGGCGGATCCGGAGCTGATTTCGAAAAAAGGTGGCGGTATTCTCAACTCCACGCCATTGGACGCGGCAGTCACCAGTCGCCAAATGGCCATTGCGAAATTTCTGCTGACTCAGGGGGCCGATATTGACGCGGTAGACAGAGGTGGATACACGGTTTTGGGGAGCGCTCTCTGGAATGGCAACTTCCCCATGGCGGATATTTTGCGGCTATTTGAGGGAAAGGCGGGCAAGGCAGATCTCACGCCGCTGATGACCGCGGCGCTCTCGTGCGACAGCAGCGGAGTTGCGGCCGCACTGCAACAGGGGGGCGACGTCGATGCGCGCGACCTCGCGGGTAATACTGCGTTGACATTCGCGGCGGTAAACAGGGACGATCACTTCTCTCTTCAGTGTCCCGAAGTGGTTTCGGCCCTGGTAAAGGCCGGAGCGGATCCCTGGAAGTCGAGGTACTATCAGATCCCGGATTTTGAGCAGCACAAGCCGTCGAAAATTGCGGTCCTGCGCGTGGAGGACATCCGCACCGATAAGGACGAGAAGTCCAAGGTGGAGGAGAAATTCGCCGAGGGCATCGAGCAGGCTTTGTCCCATTCCATCCCGCGAGTGGCTAAAGTCATAGCGCCACATTACCCGATTCTGACCCTCCGCGAAACGCGTGACAAACTCACGGCCGCCGGCTTTCAGAGCAGCGAGCTTGAGCATCCGGATCGAAAACGCGCGTGCGCAGCTCTGGGTGTCGATGCCGTGATCGAGGCGGTGGTGAAAGACTACGGACACGGCTTTCGCTTGGACGCCGACGTTCTTGGAACGCACGGCGAAGCCAGTTTGGAGTACTGGCTGACGGACTGTCGCACAGGGAACTTGTTGTGGAGGAGCGACCCTGGCATGGTGGGCGAGAAACGTGGATTCCTCGCCAAGGCACTCTTGAATGGCTTCACCTTGATTTGCGAACAGACGATCACGATTCCGCGCTTCGACCCCAAACCTGAGCGCAAGCACGGGAAGGATTGACAACTTCCCAATCTGGCCGCAAGTGGGCTACCCTTGGGTATTCCCGGGTACCTCTCCAGCACGAAGCGAGGGGCAGGTGGCCCGCATTCCTGCACAACTCAGGGGGGTGGAATTTGATCAGATTCACCGGGTTATTTGCGCCACGGAAGGAAAAGCCGCAGACTAACGCGAACTGCGGGTGCGCTACACGGCTTGGAAAGTAACCGCGCACGCGGAGAGAGTCGCGGGACGCAGGGCTGCGCTCGCCGCGCCAGGCAGCCAATTACCCATCAATTACGCCCATTTCTTGCCGAGAGCAGCCAGGTCAGACTTGGCCAAATCCTCAGGGACCATGACGGGATGAAGATAGACATCGGCGTTGAAAGTGAGGAACCAGGGCTCGGAAATTGCCGGTATTTGTGAGTTGTTTTCCACCTGGAGAAACAACAGCCCGCACCGGTGGCCATTGATATCCGTAAAGTAAGCTGCCTCAGGCTTCAATTCGTTGAGGATGCCCATCATTTTTGCCCCTGCACTGCCGTCTTTTAGGAAAGAATTAAAAGGCTCGTGGGGAATCTCGACACGGAGAAGCATTCGCATATTGGCCTCCTTCAAGGCGCGATTCGATCGGATGTAGTTGTCGTTGATTAGGGGCAAGCCGCCCGAAACTCCATCTTACCCGAAACTTCCATATTCAGTGTTTGCCCGGCCGGTAATCTACCCCCGACTCGCTCTTAATCCAATCACGTCGCAGCAACACATCATTTCAGACGTGCAGGATCGAACAATTTCTTGTTCAAGAAGAAATGCTTGGTGGCACGCCCTTGGACAATCTGTCCGTAAGTCCCGCAATATGTTGGATTTCCGCCGAAAATGGGCGTAGACTCCCTGCCGAATGCGAATCGGATTGGGGGCCTCGATTCTGGAAAATCCTGGAATGCAGGGCGGGAAAAATATGAAAAAAAGCATTCATGAATTAGCAATCATTGGAATTGTTATCTTAGTTTTCCCGCTGCTGGCGGGGCGGACGGATAAGACGTTTGGGGGGGCCCAAACTCATCTGGCATGGAAGGTGACCATCGAAAAGCTTGAGCCGACAGTCCTCTTCCCCCGCCAGCCGGCAAGCCAACCCTTGAAGCAGCGCGCCATTCTGCACATCGACAACCCGGCCTATCCCGTGGACGCCGAGGCGGCCATTACGGTTGGCAACAATGCCCCCTACCAGGAGGACCTAGGCACCCTCGACTCGGGAAAGTCGGCGATTCCCATTTCCATCCTCGATATCGCCATGCCCTGCAAAGTGACCGTCACCCTTCGCGACAAGGCGTCCTCCGCGGTGATCGATAGCCGGCAGTGGGACTGGCAGCCGCAGAAAAAGTGGAAGCTCTATTCGGTGTCGTACTCTCATCACGACCTGGGTTACGGAAACTACCCGCACCGGATCAGGACGGAAATCCGCCACGCCAACATCGAGCGCCCGCTGGAGTATTGCCGGCAGACTGACGCCTGGGATGAGGACAGCAAGTTCCGCTTTATGATCGAGACCGCCGAGCCCATCACCAGCTATCTGAGCAGCCACAGCGAGGCTGACGCTAACGAGTTAGCGGGGCGAATTCGCGAAGGCCGCATTCAGATTGGCGGTTTCCACAGCACCGTCAGCACGGAGCAGATGAGCCAGGAACTGCTCGCCAGGCTTTTCTATTTGAGCCTGCGGCACACCCCGGATCTTCTGGGCGTTCCGCCCGGCAAGACGGCCCAGAACGACGACGTGATTGGCCTCACCTGGCCGCTGGCCACCTACATCAAGGAGGCTGGCCTGCCCTATCTGTTCCATGGGCACAATGGCTGCGGATACAGTCTGCGCCCCGCCCAGAACGAGCCGGTGTTCTACTGGCAGGCGCCCGATGGGGACGACGCTCACAAAGTGCTGGTGCGCTCCACTCCCTATGGCGGCTATGCCGGCGACGGGCTCGGGGACGCGAGCGAAGATCGCATCACCCAAGCCATTCAGACGTTGGGCGTGGCAACTGCCTGGCCGTACGACGCGCTGCTGCTTCAGGACGGAACTGATTTTCGGCTGGTAACCATCGACAACGCCGTCAAAATCCACGATTGGAATGCCAAGTACAGCTATCCCCGCCTCATCTGCGCCACCATGGACATGTTCTTTAACGATCTTGCCTCACAGTCCAAGCCGGGGCAGATCAAGAGCTTCTCCGGCGACGGCAACAACCAGTGGGTGGACGAGGACGCCACCGATGCCTGGGCGCTTGGCATCGCCCGGCGGCAGGATGAACTGATTCCCACGGCGGAAAAGTTTTCAACCATTGCCACCGTGCTGGGCGGCGCGGGTTATCCCTGGACCGACATCTATCAGGCCTATCACCGCATGCTGAATTGGCACGAGCACACCGACGCCATCGATTTCCTCAGCAACGACCGCGAAAGGGCTCAGCACTATGAAACGGAAATCGCCGAGGACCGGGAAATGGTGACGGAATCAAGGGACTTCTCCCAACACGCCCTTGACGTCTCTCTCCCCAAGCTGACCGGGATGATCAAAACCAGTTCGGCGAAGAACGTGGTGGTTTTCAATCCGCTGGCGTGGATGCGAACCGATGTGGTCCAACTTCCCGCTGCCGGACTGGGCGACGATTTCCAGTTGGTCGAAGCATCCACCGGCAAGGTTGTGGCTCACCAGGGTCTACCGGATGGTGAGATCGTCTTTGTGGCTGAGGATGTGCCTGCTACCGGATACAAAACGTTCTCGATTCAGCACAGCGCCCCTCCTGTTTCCACGGTTTCCGACAGTGGAGATTTCCTGGAAAATCAGTTCTATCGCATTCAGTTCGATCGCTCGACCGGCGCAATCACCAGTATTCGCGACAAAGAACTGAACCAGGAACTGGTAGATTCTTCCGCTCCACAACGTTTCAATGAATACCTCTACGAACGCTACGAATCGCCCCAGCCGGAAAAACCGTCCACTTGGTACCGCGTTTCATCTGCCAGCCTTAAGGCTGCGCGCGGGCCCGTGGCCTCAATCATGACTGTCAAGGCCTCGGCCACGGGAGTTGAGAGCCTGCAGCAGACCGTAACTCTTTACAACGATCTGAAGCGCATCGACTTCAACCTTGATCTCGTCAAGTCGCCCTCAGGAGTTACCGGAAGCGACTTCTTTAGCCGGGGATTCAAGAACAAAGAATCCATTTACGTGGCCATGCCTCTCGCGATTCCGGATTTCGAAATCAAACATGAACTCCCGGGCGCGGTGGTGGAGCCCATCCGCCAGCAGTTTACCGGCTCGGCAACCGCGTTTTACTCCGTGCGACACTTCACGGACATTTCCAATAGCCGCTACGGTGTAACCGTCTCCAGTCCGGACGTGGCCATGATGGAGTACGGGCATCCGCGCTCCAATCCGCTGCTTACCGGAAAAGAAGACCTCTTCGAAATGAAGATGGAGTATCCCGCCAACAGCCGCCTCTATCTATACCTGCTCGACAACATGTTCAGCGTGAATATCCGGCTGGACCAGCGCGGCCCCATCAGCTTTGCCTGGTCGATGCGCAGCCACAGCGGGAATTGGCAGAAAGGAAACGCAGACCAATTCGGCTGGCAGGTGCTCAATCCCCTTCTGCCGCGAATCGTGGAAGGCAGCCACTCTGGAACACTGCCCGTCACGAACAGCTTCCTCTCGATCGACAAGCCCAATATCGTGTGCAGCACCATCAAGCCTGCCGAAGCCAACGGGGCAGGAATAGTTCTGCGCTTCAACGAAACTGAAGGGACGGCCACGACCGCCACCGTCACCTTGCCATTCCTCGACCGGATCACTTCCGCCACAGAAACGAATCTGGTGGAAGTGGATCAGCCTTCATCTCTGAAGATCGTCAATGGCAATCAAGTTTCGTTCACCATGCGGCCGTTCGGAGTCAAAACAATCCGCGTCATGGAAAAATCGGAAAGTCCGTTATCGACCGTCGATGGCTTGGCAGCCCAGCCCATCTCTGACATGGAAGCGCAGGTATCCTGGCATGTTCGCCCTGATGATGCCAATCGTATCAGCCACTTCAACGTCTATCGCGGCTCCCGTGAGGAATTCACGCCGTCGCTTCTCAACCTCGTCGGGACTCCCTCAAACAATTCCTACATCGATCGGCCGCAGCTCAACTATGGAGGATGGATCAACCACAAGGTTGAGCCGGACACCACTTACTACTACCGCATCGGTCCAGTGGACCGCTGGAACAACCGGGGTCCGTTGTCTCCACCCGTTGCAGTGAAGACGCTCCGCACCAGCGAAAAGAACGCTGTTCCGCTCCAGGTGCAGGCGCTACGCGCTATCCGTGTGAGTGATCTGACGCCACAGAACTACGTCAATTTGCTGTTCCGTACTGATCCGGAATCCGATGTGCACCTCTATGAAATCCACAGGTCAAACGTGGCGGATTTTCAGGTCAACCCGTCCACGCGCATTGGGGTTGCTGACGCCAATGGCACCGTAAAGGGGTCCAAAGAGTACGGCCACGTCCCCATCGACCACCGCATGACCGAATACGACCATATGATGTACCAGGACGAAACGGTGCAACCGTCAAGCACCTATTACTATCGAGTCTGTGCGATTGATAACGCAGGACAGAGAGGACCCTGTTCGGCTGTGGCTTCGGTGCGCACGAAGTGATTTGGCCGCCTTGCGTACAGCGCGGGACATTGAGGGCCCATTTGAATTTGCCTTTCATCTGTTTCAAGCCTGGTGGGATGTTCCCAACTCAGCGACGTTTCCCGCAGCCATTTCGGATGCGTACCGCATTTTTGGGCGGCCGGCTGAACACGCCCCGCCCGGAGTCAGGCGCTGTGGGATCATTCGCAACGATGGCTCCATCCTCAGATTGCTCCCCTGGAAACTCGATGTGATTCTCTATAACTAGCTGCCCATGGCATGGTTGATTTACTATGATGCATGTCCGCTTTCCTTTGGGGCGTGGCGAAGGCGGGGCCGATCCGGAAGCATGCACGGCAGATCTCCGGCAATTGTGGTCACAGCTCAACACTTGGCAAATTAGAATGAACCTGCATGGTTACCCAAAAGCGCTCTTGATCATTTTCGTGGCGACCTTGCCTTTCGTGAACCCGTTGGTAAGAGGCGATGGCGTGGGCTACTACGCCTACGTCAGGTCAATGCTGGTGCAACACAATCTCCGTTTCGAAAACGATTGGATCAAATCTCCCTGGCCTTTTGTAGGGCGCACGGTCAATGCGGAAGGCCGCATCGGCGCCGAGTACACGGCAACCGGCTACTTGGACAACCGTTATTCTGTTGGCCCTTCCCTGCTCTGGGGGCCATTCCTGACCTCGGTTCATCTTGCGACGGAGGCGCTCAGCAAAGCCGGTCTGAACATAAGAACCGACGGGTTCTCCCTGCCCTATCTCCTCACCGGCGCCATGGCCACCGCACTTTACGGATTTCTGGGGCTCTGTGTTTCATTTGCCTTGGCGCGAATTTACGTGGGAGAAGTCTGGGCTTTTCTAGCCACCCTGGGAATGTGGTTCGCCTCTTCCCTTCCCGTCTACATGTATTTCAATCCCTTCTATTCGCACGCCCATTCAGTGTTCGCCGTCGCGATCTTTCTCTGGTATTGGCAGCGGACGCGCCCACGGCGGACGTTGGGGCAGTGGGGGATTCTGGGCCTGCTGGCGGGGTTGATGCTGAACGTTTACTACATCAATATCGCCGTCCTTTTGTTTCCTCTTCTTGAATCCCTCAAAAAGTACGGGCAAGCGTGGCGGACGCCCGCACTTCGTTGGGAAGCCGTTCGCGGGCTTTTGCTGGCGAATTCTATTTTTTCTGTAGTCACCTTAGTGGCTTTTCTTCCCACCCTCATCACCCGCCAGATCATCTACGGCAGTCCTTTGAGTTTTGGATATGAGCCGTCATCCTGGGCTCATCCGGTAATATGGCAGCCACTTCTCTCCTCCAACCACGGATTGGTTTCGTGGACTCCCATTGTGCTTCCGTCCCTGGTGGGACTGTTTCTTCTCCGCCGGTACGATGGTGAACTGGCAGCCTATTCACTGGCAGCATTCGCCGCAATGTACTATGTGGTTGCCTGTCATCCCGACTGGCATGGAATTTCATCCTTTGGGAATCGCTTCTTCATTTCGCTTACACCTCTATTTGTTGTGGGGCTTGGTGTGTTCCTTCAGGAATGCAGCCGATGTCTCAAGCAGGGGCGAACGGCAATTGCCGCTGGCGCGCTCGCCATAGGCGCGTTGATCCTCTGGAACCTGGCGTTCATCTTCCAGTGGGGCACGGGCCTGGTTCCTCACGTTGGGCCGATTTCATGGCGGCAAATGGCTTATAACCAGGTTGTGAGGGTTCCATACAATCTAGGCAGCAATCTGAAAACTTATTTCACTCATCGCAGCGGGATGATGAAGCGCATCGAAGAAGACGATCTGCGGCGGATGCGCAACCAGTAATTTTCACCCCAGGCGAAGTTGGGGATGAATGTCATTGACACTGCAAAATCGCGGCTCTAGACTCCCGGCTTAGGCGTTTTCCAAATTCCTCCGTGGGGGGCGTGGTTATGGCGAAGGGTCCATTGAACGATCAACAGGTGCGCGACTACCAATCGAACGGCTTCGTATTGGCCAAGGGTTTGTTCGATCAAGAGGAGATAGGCCTGCTTCAGCGTGCAGCCAGGGAGGATCGGGAACTTGATCAGCATTCGTTCGGCAAGCAGGACGGCGAGGGTGGCATGGTGCGTCTCTCCCTTTGGAACCACCCGGGTGACACCTTATACGGAATGTTCGCGCGCTCGGAGTCGTTGGTGAACTCCGTGGAAAAACTTCTGGGCGGCGAAGTGTACCACTACCATTCCAAGATGATTATGAAGGACCCCAAGGTGGGCGGCGCATGGACGTGGCACCAGGACTATGGCTATTGGTACCAAAACGGAGTCCTCGCTCCACTGCTCTGTAGCGCCTTTATCGCCGTCGATCCCGCCACGCGGGAGAACGGCTGCATGCAGGTTCTGCGGGGCTCGCATGAACTCGGCCGCATCGATCACATCCTAACGGGCGGGCAGGCCGGCGCCGACATGGAGCGCGTGAACGAGATTCAAAAGCGCCTGGAGCTTGTCTACGTGGTCATGGAGCCGGGGGACACACTGTTTTTCCATTGCAACCTGCTGCACAGGTCCGACCAGAACCACTCTGACAATCCCCGCTGGTCCATGATCTGCTGTTACAATGCGGCTCGCAACGATCCCTACAAGGAATCCCACCATCCGCGCTACACCCCGCTTCAAAAGGTTCCGGATTCTGCCATCAAGGCGGCGGGCTTGCGGCGCTTCAGCGATCCCCACACCGACGTTGCGTGGATGGACCCGGAAAAGGACGTCAGCGCGCGAAGCTTGGAGAAGAAGTAATCAGACTAAGCTGAGGCGATGAGATGAGCGAAGAGAAGATTGAACTCCTGCGGCACGCCCTGGCCACACTCGCCTATCGAGGAGGAAAAGTTCTGCGAGGGGCGCCACCGGATTTCGCTGATTTTCGCGCCGGAGGAACCACTCGCACTCCCGGGCAAATCCTGGCCCACCTGGGTGACCTGCTGGACTGGGCGCTCACACTCGCCGAGGGCACCGAAGCATGGCATGATTCGCCCACGCTCTCCTGGGAACAAGGCACGACCCGCTTTTTTACCGCTCTGGAAGCTCTCGATCGTCGGCTCACTTCCGCGGCACCGCTCGCTTGTTCCGCAGAAGCGCAATTCCAGGGTCCTATCGCCGACTCCTTGACCCACGTTGGCCAAATCGCAATGCTTCGCCGCCTCGCCGGTTGGCCCGTAAGAGGGGAGAATTACCTTAAGGCCGAGATTGTTGCTGGCCGCGTCGGTCCCGACCAGGCAAGCCCGAAGTTTGAATTTGAATAAGGGATTTCCGTCGATTTCCGGTTAATTTCTCGTTCGGGCACCTTCCAACGATTGCGCGCTCCAAGTGATTTTTCGTGACCGGAGGCAAGATGGACAAAAATTCCCACTTCCAATTTTGCGCTTGACGCTTTGGAGCAGTTAAGGTAGTTTTGCATCTATAACCTATGCCTCCTACGGGTCAAGAATTTCGGCGGGAAAAACGTGTAATGTTCACGACGCGGGCATCGCTCGCGACAGTGTCGGGCAATCAAAGTCTCATCAAAGATGCTTCCACGATTGATCTTTCCGAATCGGGAGCCAAGGTCCGCTTCCATGGCCAAATTCAGCCGGGCCAGGTCGTAGAACTGTTCTTGAGCACCCGCCCGGAACCCTGCCGGGTGGTTTGGACTGCCCCGGGCAAAGCCGTGCAAGAGCTTATCGTGGGGCTACAATTTACCTCTCCTTTACCGGACGGACAGCGTCTGCATACCCCTTCTTCCAGCTAAACAAAATCCAACACCATTTAAGCGCAGCTCATGCTGAAAAGAATCACCCTCCTGCGTGACCGAGTTGCCGATTGGAATGGCTACCCCTTTACTGTCCCGGCCATTCACAAGCTCAAGGACCTGAATTTCCGGTCGCGAATTTGCTTCTTCGTCGGGGAAAACGGCACGGGCAAATCCACTCTTCTGGAAGCCCTGGCAGTTCACTACGGGTTTGGCCGCGAGGGGGGAACACGCAATTTCCAGAATGACACCACCGAGTCCAATCATTCGATCGATCCTCTGGTGAAGGCGCTACGCTTGTCGTTCGATAACCGGACAGGCATGGGATTTTTTCTACGGGCCGAGAGCTTCTTCAACACGGTTTCTTACATGGATGCACTTGATAAAGAAACTGGTTTTGGCCCTCCGATTAGCGCGTCCTACGGCGGTCAAAGTCTTCATAATCGTTCTCACGGGGAAACGTTCCTTACCGTGCTTGACCATAAGTTCCAGCGCAACGGGCTGTTCCTCCTGGATGAACCTGAAGCAGCACTCTCAGCCCAAAGGCAATTGGGCTTTCTGGTTCTCCTGCACGACGTTCTGGAGAAGTATAAGGATGCCCAGTTCATCATCTCCAGTCACTCACCCGTAATTCTTGCCTACCCCGAAGCGCAGATTTTTTCATTCGATAACGGAAGCATCCATGAAATCAAATACGATGAGGTTGCGGCGTTCCAGATCGTCCGGCGGTTCCTGAACAACCGGGAGAGCTTCCTGGACGAGCTACTCCAGGAAACGCCCCCGCTTTTTAAGAATAAGAATGAATGACCCCGCATTGTTCTATGCCACTGATATGAGGCACCCTCAAAAAAGATCGTAACGTCAAACTGATCGCTGCCTACTGCCTTCCGCTTACTGCCTACCGTTTTCTACCACCCCACCGGCTTCCCCTGATTCTGTTCCTCCAACCATTTTTCCAGTGGGGCAAAGTAGTCGCGAATGGCGCTGGCATCCATCTGCCGTTGACCCGTCATGGCTTCCAGGGCGTCAGGCCAGGGCTTGCTTTGGCCCATTTCCAGCATCTTTGCCAGACGCGCGCCCGCTTCCTTGTTATCGTAAATCGAGCAGCGGTTCAGCGGCTCGGTGCAGCCCGCCGTCTGGGCCAGTGCCCGATGAAATTGGAATTGCAAAATGGCCGCGAGGAAATACCGCGTGTAGGGAACATTGGCAGGCACATGGTACTTTGCCCCGGGATCAAAATCCTCCTCGCTGCGAGCCACCGGCGGCTCCACGCCCTGATACTTCAAGCGCAACGCCCACCAAGCCTGGTTGTATTGCTGCGGCGTGATCTCTCCGGAGAACACCTTCCACCGCCACTGATCGATCAGGAGCCCAAAGGGCAGGAAGGCGATTTTTTCCAGCGCTTTTTGCATCAACAGGCCCAGATCTTTGGAAGGGTCGGGGACCTTGTCAATGAACCCGAGTTTCACCAGGTATTGGGGCGTGATGGAGAGCGCGATGGTGTCGCCGATGGCCTCATGGAACCCGTCGTTGGCGCTATCGCGAAACAGGTACGGCTGTTCCCGGTATTCACGCTGATAGTAGTTGTGCCCCAATTCGTGATGAACCGTGGAGAAGTATTCGGAAGTGATGTCAATGCACATCTTGACGCGCAGATCCTGATCCGCATCCACGTCCCAGGCGCTGGCGTGGCACACCACGTCGCGGTCGCGCGGCCGGACGAACATCGAACGGTCCCAAAACGTTTGTGGAAGCGGGGCAAATCCCAAGGAACTGAAAAAGTGCTCGCCATACCGGACCATGCCGATAGCATCCGTGTTGCGACTCTTTAGAATCTGGGTCAGGTCGTAACCGGGATCGGCATTGGGCGGCGCCACCAGGGGATAGAGGTTGTCCCAGGATTGCGCCCACATATTGCCCAGCAAATCCGCGGGGATGGGGCCGCTCGCCGGAACCGCCTGGTCGCCGTATTTTTCCCGCAACTTCCAACGCACGTAGGCGTGAAGCTGCACGTAGAGCGGGCGAACCTGCTCCCACAGCCGGTCCAGTTCACGGGCAAAGTCGTCGGGTGACATGTCGTACTTGGAGCGCCATAGCGCGCCAGTATCCTTAAATCCCAGTTCACGCGCCCCTTGATTGGAGAGATCCACGAAGCGCGCAAAATCCTTGCGCATGGGCCGCGAAATCTGGTGCCAGCCTACCCACGCATCGCGCAGCTCGTTGGGATCATGGCTTGACGCCATCAAGCGCGCAAGATCTTCGATATCAAGACATTTGTCTTTGCCCGGGGGGCACCACTTTGCCTTGCCGTAAACGCCCTCCATGCGGGAAGCAATCTCGGTAAGCTCCGCGCTCTTTTGGGGATCAGCAGGGGTGGGCAGTACCAGGGAGGTCTTGAGGAGATGCATCTTGCGCGACAACTCAGGGGGCAATTTCAGACCGTCGAAGCGGGTAGCCTGCTTGGCGAATTCAACTTGCCCGGCGATGGCGCGCTCGTCCGCCTGGGCCGCCAGAATCTCCGTATCATCGGTAATGTATGTGGCCTTCACCCAATCGGCACGGGCGGCGTAAACACTAAGTTCAAGCATTTTGGCTTCGGCATTCTTGATAAAGGCCTCGGCTTCCGCCACCGTTGGAGGCTGCTTTGAAAACGATTTCTCATCTGCGTTTGACATGGACACGACTCCCAACAGGACAACTCCCAGAACAAGTCCGATAAGATTGTAATTCCCAAGCCTTCTTAACATGGTACACCTCTTTTCCAACATTCTGTCCGGTGGCACCAAACCATTCCCATTTCTGCTCTCGATGGGACCGAACTTTCGCTCCACTGACCGTATCTTAAGTCGATTGGTCTAACTCGACAAGGGCGGTAGCCATGGCAAAGTTGCGCGGCGTGGTCCGCATGGCATTCTTGCATGGCCTGAAAAGCTTTCCGTTAGTCGAGCCCACAACCACTGCTAGGATTTCCAAACTGAACTCCCAATGGTCAGTCAATATTCGGCCATCGGCGATTCCACCCCTAGTCCCCAGCACCCAGGCCCGAGCACCCAAACGGACTTATCCCTTTGACGCCTTCGCCGAACTCGGATATAACACGGGCAAGGGAGGGAGCTATGGACAATCTGAAGAAGATCATCATCGCCCTATGTTTCAGCATGAGCCTGTCGCTTTCGGCGCGGGGGCAATTCGTCAGCGAATTGGGCCCTTCCGCATCGCCGTGCTGCATGCCGCACGTTGCGGCACAGCTTGCGAACGAACTTACGGACTGGAATCAAATGGGCAGATATCACGCTGATGACATGCGACTAGAAAGGGCTCCCGCCGTCCAAGGCCGAGTGGTCTTTCTCGGCGATTCGATCACAGACGGATGGGATCTGGCAAAGTATTTTCCCGGCAAGCCCTATGTGAATCGCGGTATTAGTGGGCAGACCACACCGCAGATGCTCGCTCGCATGTATGCGGATGTGATTCACCTCCACCCCGCGGCATTTATACTGCTGGCCGGCACCAATGACATCGCGGGAAATACCGGGCCGGAGACACAGGAGATGGTGGAAGACAATATTCGCGCCATGTGCGAACTGGCCGCGAGCAACAACATCAAGGTGATCCTCTGCCTGCTCACTCCCATTAGCGATTACACAAGAAAGCAATCAGACCAACGACCGCCCGCGGATATTTTGAGCCTCAACCACTGGATTGAGAGCTATGCGCCGGACGTCCATGCGCAGATAGCCGACTATTACGCCGCGCTGGTGGACGACAAAGGCATGCTGCGCGAGGGCTACTCTGATGACGGCCTGCATCCGAATGCCAAGGGATATGAATTGCTGGCGCCCGTCGCGGAAGCCGCCATCGAAGCCGCATTGAAATAGCAGTGGATAGTGGTTAGTGGCTAGTGAAAAATCCAATGGCCACGCACCCCAAATAGGAGGGGTAACTTCCAGTGGCCACTTACCATAAATACTTGCCACCTGCCAATAACCACGATCCACTAGCAACTAACCACTCTTCTCATGACGACTGGCATTGAAATCCGCCTTCTCACTGCTCGCGATGCTGAGGCCTACTGGCACTTGCGGCTGGAGGCACTTGAACGCGAGCCGCAATCCTTTGGCGAATCCGCGGAAGAGCATCGGCAATCCACAATCGAGTCAGCAGTGGAACGCCTTGCCGCCAAGCCTGACGACAACATTGTCTCCGGCGCCTTTCATCAAGGCCAACTGGTGGGCATGGCTGGATTCTACCGTTTTCGAATCTCGAAGGCACGGCACATCGGCAGGATCTGGGGTGTCTATGTGCGCGAAGGATGCCGCGGGATGGGGTTGGGGCGGGCCGTGCTGGCGGCTTTATTGGGGAGAATCAGGGCCTGCCCGGGTGTGGAGCAAGTTGTCCTCACCGTCGTGTGTGGGCAAGAAGCTGCAATGGACCTCTATCGCTCCCTCGGCTTCAAGACCTACGGCGTGGAACCTCGCGGACTTAGAATCGGCGATCGCTATTTCGACGTTGAGCATATGGTTCTGTTCATCACGTGATATGCCGTGCCTGTTAATATGAACCGGTCGTCAATTCCCGCTAAAGTAGCCATCGCGAGCTTGCACCGTTAGATCCTTCTTCTTCGTAGTCAGGGTAATTTTGTGATATCCGGCTCCGGCATCGGGTGGATCCGGTGTATATCCCAGGCTGTACTGGCTGCGCAATTCCTCCTGGATTTGGCTGAACATCTCCTCAAGGGGGTGCTTTTTGGAAGCCTCGAAAAAGCGCCCACCAGATTCCTTGGAAAGCTTTTCGAGAATCTTCTTCCCGTCCGGTCGAGATTCTTGTGGGCGGGGATACCCACCTCCATGACGGCCCATGCCACCACCCATCCTGCCTCCCATGCCGCCGCCACCCCATCCCCCATGACGGCCCATGCCGCCGCCACTACCGCCGCCTCCTTCTTGCTCTTGGGCGAATAGAATGGAGTAAACCAGCGTATCTGCGCGTTGTACGGCTTCTATGGCGCTTGCAAGGGTCTTCTTGCTGCCCCGGTCCACTCCGTCGGAGAGGACGATCAGTGCCTTCCGTCCTTCCTGCTTGGCCATAATGTCGCTTGAGGCGAGGTAGACCGCATCGTACAACGCAGTACCGCCATGACTCCGCCCACCGTGGCGATGTTCGCCTCCGCTCTCGCCTTGCCCGCCCTGGTCCTGGCCTTGATTGGGCGAATCGCCACGATCGTCATCGGTGCGTTCCGGCACTTGCAAGAGGCTCAGCGCGTCCTGCAATTTCTTCCGTGAGGAGGTGAGGTCCTGGAGGAGTTCCACTTCCTTGTCAAAGTGAATGACAAACGCCTTGTCTTTATCGACGCGCAGCACCTGGTCCAGAAAATTGCCCGCGGCGTCACGCTCATCGCCCAGAACGCGGCGCTGGCTGAAGCTGGTATCCACCAACATGCCGAGGCTCAGGGGAAGATCGGTCTCATGGGAGAAGTAGCGGATGTTCTGCGGACGGTCATCCTCTTTCAGCTCGAAATCGTCACGGTCAAGGTCGCGGATAATGGCGCCCTTTTTATCCCGCACGGTGGCAAGGACATTCACCACTTTCACGTGCGCGGTGATGGGCGGCCCCTGGGCTTGCTCCGTCCCCAGCGATTGTGCGCTGCGCATCGGTTGGTCCGCCGCCAGGAAGAGTGGCGCCACTAAAAGGGCAAGGCGAAATCGTTGCCCAACAGAGGATCGCCGCGGTAAATCACGGACTCGTCGCGGGGCTGCCTCATTCAGGTAATCTCGGGTCATCATCGAAGTTTTCCCTATCTCCTGCGCCGCGGCTGAAATGATCTTAGATATTCCTCCTGCGGCATTCCCGGTTCCCGCCCAGCACACGCAAGGCAAAGCTTAGGGGGAATTCCAGATATTGACACACAACTGCTGATGGATTCGATGGATAAATGGTTATGGGGGTTGTTTGCTTTCCCCGCCTCGGCAAGAGAATGACCGCAATGGGGTTGGAACGCTCGGCGAACGTTCGTCCCAAGGTTCCGGCGCCATGCGATTGTGGTACGATTACGCTTCGGGGACATGAATGAGGGAAAAGAGCCGGGCGGGAAATCAGGCTTCCGGGTTCCCCCACGGCTCGCCACTTGGAGGCAAAGCATGACGGATAAGGCTGGGGAACGACCGTTGCGCATCATCAATGGCGTTGCGCCCATCCGCATTTGTGACAATGGCGGCTGGACGGACACCTGGTTTGCCAAGACCGGCAAGATCTTCAACATCGGCGTCTATCCTTACGTGGAAGTTCAGGTGGAAGTCTTCCACCGCGACGATCAACCCCAGCCCGTTCTGGTGTTTGCGGAGAACTACGGCCAGCGCTTTTCCATAACCCAGCGGAAAGGGGGCTGGGGTGAGCATCCGCTGCTGGAGGCGGCGATTGAACGCATGCAGGTGCCCTCGGATCTGGCACTTAAAGTCACGATATTCTCCGAAGCGCCCAGTGGAGCCTCCACCGGAACCTCGGCCGCCGTGGGCGTGGCGATGGTCGGCGCGCTTGACCGCCTTACCCGCCGCCACCTGACAGCTCACGAGGTTGCCTACACCGCCCAATCGATTGAAACCCAGATGCTGAAGCTTCAATGCGGCATCCAGGACCAGTTATGCTCAGCCTATGGCGGCATCAACTACATCGAGATGTTCGACTATCCCCACTGTACCGTTTCACCCATTCAGGTGTCCAACAGCATCTGGTGGGAACTGGAAAGGCGCCTGGTGCTGATCTACTTCGGCAAATCGCACACCTCATCCGCTGTCCATGAAAAGGTGATTCGCGAACTCGAAGGCCTGGGCCCGGATTGCCAGAAGCTTCAGGACTTGCGGGCGACGCCGGAGAAGTCCCGCGACGCCGTCTATGCCGGAGATTTTGTCGGGTTTGGCCGGGCCATGATCGAGAACACCGAAGCACAGGAACGCCTTCATCATGACCTTGTCAGCGCGGACGCTCGGCGGGTGATCGAAATCGCCAAGGCCCACGGCGCCTTGGGATGGAAGGTTAATGGCGCGGGAGGCGACGGCGGATCGTTGACCATCCTTTCGGGCGAATTGTCCCACGTGAAACGCGCCATGATCCGCGACATTGAAGCCGAGAATCCCCTCTTCAAAAACATCCCCATCTACCTCAGCCGAACTGGCCTCCGTACCTGGGAGGCGATTCCGGGCCGCAATGGATAGCCCGTCGCTCTTTATGGCCTGACCGTAGCCCAACTTGTCGGCAAAAGCCTGAAAACCTGGGCGCCCCGTACGTTATCACCCCATCGGGTGAGGAAAGCCGAGTCATTAGCACGGGTGCATCCATGCGCGCTGCCGGGAAAATCTCAACTAACTACCTTTGAACCATACAGATACGCAGTTATTTAATAACCTGCTTATTTTCAATAACTTATGGGTAAATTATTTCGACCCTTTGTTTTCAACAACTTCTCGGGATATACCTGCAAGGGGAGAAACTAGGAGCTAGGAGTCAGGAGTTAGGATCTGGCCGCTCCTGCTTGCCACAAGATTCGGATGTCAGACCCCCGGTATATTTCCGGGGATTTGGCTCATCCATTTTTACCCGTTCCTTTGTTTTCATGAATATCGCCGGATGCACCTTCATTTTTGAAGTCCAGCCATTGTTCGTCCCTGATCCGCTCACGACTTGTTGTCCGAAGTCTCGCCAAATTGCCCCCGGTAACCACCCCCGCCGCTAACGCGGCGGCCCCATTCCTTCACTGCGTTCAGGACAAGCTCTGAATCAGGCGGGGAGTTTTGTTTCGCCCGTGGCTCCCCTCATCGAACGAGGAGGGGCCGGAGCGAAAGCGACGGGGGCGGTGAAGAACATGTGATTAGGTGTTGCTTTCCTGTCATTTGGAGTATATGGGCCGCATTTTGGTCTTATCTGGGCCTAAGATGTCACTCATTTCACGTCATTTCGAAAAATTGTTCGAATATTGGGGTGGCATTTTGTCCACGTTTTGCTTTTTTTCATACACTTAGTGGCTTTGATCGTCGAAAATAACATCTTTTTTCGGAGCTTGCTCCCCTAACGACTTCCTGTCCACAACTTTAACCATTTGCCTGCTTGCGCTTGATAAATTGTCATGCCTTTTTCGCGCCTCGAGCTGTAGCGGCGGTCTCCGACCGCCGCCGCCGTCGATCGGAGATCGACGCTACAATTTATGCGGCATAGCTTTGAAAATTTCACTTCCTGCGTTTGATTATTTTTCATGCGTTCTCTCGCCGGTCCGAGCATGGGCCCAATCCGTGGGTAATTGTTGTAGGAGGCCGCATTCCGCCCCACTCCTCCCCTGTCCACTGTAAACCGTAACCTGTACCCTCTCCTGGAGGCATTTTGCCTCTTCGACATTTCCTGTTGCGGAGTGATTTTGAAGGATTGCGGGGTGGGTTGGGGAGCTAGACTTGTTGGGGGAGCCTGCCTGGGAGCGGTGGTGCGTGGGGGCCTCATCGCATATCTAGCCTATACTATTCGGCTCAATTTGTCAAGAGACAAAGTGTCAATCCAGTGTGGTGTCCCACACAAGAATTGACAATCGGCGAGACCCCCTTACTCGGCCCGCCCCGGCTGACGAAAGCGCCGGAAGCGCGCCCCGCTCTCCCCCCCAGGGGGCGAGGGCAGTAAAATCAACCCTCCCCTCGCCCCCTTGGGGGAGAAGGGTACGGGGGTGAGGGGGTCCTTGCAATACATCGTTGTCAAGAATTACGCGGGACACCACACTAGAGTCCAGGCCACTAACGACTGGCCACCGTTTTTCCGTCTTCGGACTGGGGACTTTTCTTCCGCGTCACTCGTCACTTTTTCTGCTGCTTGCCGCCCTTTTCTGAAATCTCAAATCTTAAATCTCAGATCTGCCGGTAGAGCGCAGACTCCCAAAATCATGAGTCTCCGCCAACACCGTCAAGCTATTTTTCTCCAAGAAAAATTACTCTGCCGTACGCCGCTATTGGTCCATCGCACTGCGGACGTGCGTTTCCAAGGTGCCCTCTGGTACGCCGCCAGCCGCCACGAAATCAACCAGACCGTTCGCTGCGATGACTACAGTAAGCGGGAGCCCGGTTACACCGTAACTCGTGGCCACCGGTCCATTAATCTTTCCCGCCTTCAGCACGGTATAGGAAAGCGTCCGTTCTTGCAGGAATTTTTGTAGTTCATCGGGCTTGTCATCAACGTCGAGACCCAAGAAGACAAGATGTTCGTACTTTCGGGCTAATTTGTTCAACTCAACAGATTCCGCCACGCAGGGACCGCACCAAGTGGCCCAGAAAGTCACAATGACAGCTCTACCCTTGAATTCTTGCAGCGAAACAATCTTGCCGCTCGTATCTGGCAGAGCGAACGAAGGTGCCGGCTTTCCTCGCGGCGGAAGATTATAAATCCGCTCCATGGATGCTCGCTGAACGGTTACCTCAAGTTCTTTCGATCCACGCCGGATTCGAATCGTCGCTGGCGCTGCCCGCGTGGTGGTGAGGAGGCTTCCCCCGCCGGACGCAACCGGATTGCCATCAACCGCGATGATTTCATCGCCTTTTTTCAGGCCCGCCTGTTCGGCCGGGCCTCCAGGTCGAGTACTGACAATGACAAGTGCATTGGGGCTTGTCTGCAAAGCTACCCCGATCCCATATCGACTTGTCATAGCCTGCGGTTCCGGATTCGGGTAACCAGAAAGTGAAGCCTCCGGCGCTTCTCGCGTTAAATTCAATCGTAGTCGTTGCTGCTCCTTCCCGTGCACGGGTAAGCCCGCAATGGTCGTCATAAGGCATATCAATAATGGCTGGCGTAGATTTATCATGCTCCCCTCGAGCGGCGTAGCGAGGAGTTATTTTTCTCCGAGAAAAATTACTCCTCGGTACGCCTCGTTTCACGGTTACAGCAAGAATAGCTGTCCGTCTTAGGGTATGGTTCAAGTTCTTTCACCTAAATTCAAATGCGTGTGTGCGGGTCGGCGGGCAACAACACGCGATCGACCGACAGGCCGCTGGGCGTCACGGGTGCATCACTAACGTTTCCGGAGTAATCGTGTTCGCTCGCCCAAGGCCAATCTTCCGGTGATAAAAACCAACAGTCCGATACCACCAAGCGCCGAAGTCAAGACATCGAGCCCAGTATATTCCTCAAGCCCGTCGCCGCAACACGTCATTTCAGCGTGAGTTCAATTCCCCATGGCTTAGCGCTGCCGACGAATTTAGCTCGGAACCAGATACTTACCGTTCACTTTGGTGACGCAGGTACTCCTGCCTGTGTCGTTTTTCCTGCACAACGAGGAGTGGCTATGTCACTTCGTCACGCATTGGTGGAGGGGTGGCGCGTTTCCCGTGCACCATGAATCGAGCGTCGCGCCGGATTTCAACTTCCTTGCGAGAATTGTGCGAAACTGGTCTTTGTGGGGCTTTAAGTTAAGATCGAGAGCGCAATCCAATTCGATGCGAAGAATCCTGATCATTGGCGGCGCGATAGTACTGGTGGTGGTTGCCGGAGTGATCGCCGCGAAGCGAATTGCGCCGCATCTTCCCGGGTATCTGCGCAATCGCGTGGTGAGCACGCTGAGTGAAGATTTTGATAGCGACGTGGAGTTCTCCGATCTTCAGATTTCCATCTACCCCAAGATCGTTATTCGAGGTCAGGGGCTTGTCCTGCGGCTTCATGGCCGCAGGGATGTTCCTCCCCTTATCCGTATCAAAAAGGTCTCGACAGAAATTGCGTTTTGGGAGCTTTTCAAGAGAACTCGCCATGTGCGGAAGATCACTCTCGAAGGCTTGAAGGTCACAATGCCTCCGGTGGAACCTCGCGCGGCCCATGCCACTCATCCGGCGCGAGACAAGAAAGCCCCCCAGCCATTTCGAGTTGTCGTGGATGAGATTGTCGCCGATGGTGCCGAACTTGACATGCTGGTGAAGGACCCCAACAAGCTCCCCCATATTTTCTATATCCAATCTCTCCGGCTGCAACACGCTGGACTCGGCCAACCGATGGCTTACGAGGCCACGTTGACCAATCCGGTTCCCGAGGGGGTGATCGACAGTCACGGAGAATTCGGCCCATGGCAAAGGGATCAGCCGCGCCTGACGCCGCTTGCCGGCGCCTACACATTCACTCATGCGGATCTTTCCACCATCAAAGGCCTCAGCGGCATCCTCGCATCCAAGGGACAGTTTAATGGCCCTCTTGATCGGATCGACGTTCAGGGAGAGACGTCAACGCCCGACTTCAGTCTTGGAATCAGCGGCCATCCCGTCCCCCTCGATACGCACTTCCACGCCATTGTCGATGGCACCACGGGAAACACGATGCTTGATTCTGTCCACGCCAAGCTTTTGAATTCGGAAATTCAGGCAACCGGCGGCGTGTTCCGGGTGCCGGGGGACAGGTATCGAAGGGTGTTGCTGGACGCCGTCTCCACTCACGCCCGGCTTGAAGACCTGTTGCGCCTGGCCTTGACAGCGGATAAGCCCCCCATGACGGGAGACGTAACCTTTCGCACGCGAATCGACATCCCGCCGGGAAAGGGGACCGTGGCCGACCGCTTGAAGCTTGACGGCGATTTTCATATCAGCAAAGCCCAATTCTCCCAACTCGACATTCAAAGCAAGGTGGCATCGCTAAGCCGCCGGGGCAGTGGGCAGGCCGCGGCCGAAAGCACGGGCACAGTGGCCTCGGATTTCGCGGGCAAATTTGTGCTGGGTGACGGCATCATGACCCTATCGAATCTGACCTTCGAAGTCCCCGGAGCTTCCGTTTATCTCGATGGAACGTACGCCCTGCACGGTCAGGCAATCGACTTCCAGGGGTCACTGCGCCTTCAGGCCACTCTTTCTGAACTTACCACCGGCTGGAAGGCACTCCTGCTGAAGCCCTTCGATAAGCTGTTTGAAAAAGAAGGGGCGGGAACGTTTGTGCCCATCAGGATTACCGGAACCGGAAGCGACCCCCACTTTGCACTGGATATCAAACGCGTGTTCTAGAGCGTTTTTGAATTAAGTGGTTACAGCGCGGCGAAGCCGGAAGCTGAGATGTGCCATGGCCGTCCCGGCCATGCTCGGGCACGGGCGGGACGCCCGTGGCACGAAATGCGGACACTTAAATCAAAACCGCTCTAGGGTAAACTGCATTAACCATTACGAGGACAAGGGAACCCCAATGGGAAATACCTCCGCCAGTACCCATATCGCATGGAGAGGCAGCGTGGACGTTGCCGCCAAAGCCATCAGCCGATGTTACGGCAAGCTTGGCTATAAGCGGGTGAAGAAAGCGCCCTCCGAAGGCGGCAAGCACGTTGTCCTGCTGGCGCGGGCCGGCCAGTCTTTCGTCTCAGTGTATGACAGCAACAACGCCAAGCTCGACAGCGGCGAACTGAAGGAGCTGGCACGGGCGGCGTCCAAGGCCCTGAAAACAGCGGCGGTGTTCACCAGCCTCTATGACAGCGACAGCTATGAGTTCATGGTCTTCGCGAGTGGCAGGCAGGTGGACCTGCTTTTGACCGATGATGAAAGCTATGACGGGCCGATGAAACGGTTGAGCGGCAAATCGCGGGCGGCTAAGTGGAGCACCATCTTTGCCCGGCCGCTGAGCATCGACCAGATCCAACAGACAGTGGCGCAGCAAACTGCCTTTGCCGACCAGATCATCGCCGGCTTATCGAAGCTGATCGGCCTCAGCGACGGCCAGTCGCAAATGAATTATCAAGATATCATCGACCATGAAGAAGAGAGCACCGCTGAGTTGTATTTCAAGAGGGATCCGAAGTGGCAGGTCGATATTCCGGCGGGGCAGATTCAGCTGCGCGATTATTTCGATCCCGATACTTGCCGGATGCGATCCGTCTATCCGGCAAGCTGGCCGATCCCTATTGGCGTGAAGCGTCTGGCAACATGGCTGATTTTGAGCGAGGGTGCGGGCTTCAGCGGAGGAACCGCCACCGTTCGACTATCCGGGCCGGACACATTCAAACTCTCCAGAGCTGTTATCACCGGCTGCAAATTCCATAACGGCCAGATCGTTGGCCCGCTGGAACCGACGGCGCCGGATCTGACGCAGGAAGACATCGCCAAGCTCGTCGATGCCAAGCGATTCCCGCTCTTGCCGGTTGAATCTCCTTCCGCTCAATCGGCCACATACCACGGAGAGTTCCCGCATCTTGTCATTCCTCCAATGACTCCTGACCGAACTACCCAGATTTTGTTGATCCTCCAAATGGATCTGGATCCCCCCGTGGCGGGCGAATGGGAAATCAACGTCTCCATCCACCCGGGATCACAAACCGAATACCAGCACAGCCTGCCGCCACTGCGCATTGCCGCGGTTGAACAAACATGGATACCCGTCATTTCGGGGCTGAACCCCAGGACGACCTTCGATAAATCCAATCTCAGCGCGAATCATCTGCGTGAACTGAACTATACGCAATCCAGGGTTCCTCTCGAGCGACAGCTCAATCATCCCGCTGTCGCCTCCACCGTGGCCATTCTAAATGATGATGGGCAACCGACTCTCGAAACTTGTAAAGCCTGGCTTGAGGCATGGCTCCGTCCACTAGCGGAACAGCAGCAAGGTGAGATTAGGATTCATGCCGAAAAGCAGATGACCCCGTCGGCCTATGTCGGTAAGATGAAGAAGAATCTGCCCGTCTCCGGCTTCCTCCGCGACAAAATTTGGGGGAAGCTTTTCGATGCGGCCAACGACTACCAGACCGTGCTGGTTAGCTACGTCCCCGCCGGAGCTGAGTGTGCCATTGCCGGGGTCGGCCTACAACACAGCTTTAACGAAGAGGAGAACAAATGGAACCCCGACCGTGACAGGAAATTGGCTGAGACTCTGGCCCTGATGCGTGGGCGACCATTTGACGTCGGTGCGCTGGGAAAGACATGGCATGTATTCAAATGGGTGAACAACCATGAAGATTGCTACAAGCCTCTGGGAACATCCCCCGCTGACATGGACCAGCAACTGGATAGCTTCGCTGTCGAACGCCTGCCGCTGCAAGCGTGGAGCGGGCAGAGTTCCTGGATACCGCTGTTCGATTACGCCGGCTCTTACCAACGAACCGTCTACGAGGATGCCAGCCTGTTGAACTGGTTTAGAGGCATTCTCAGTGATGGCGGGGGGTTGAATGGCCAGAAGATGACCGCCCAATGGTGCGGCAATGTCCTGCGCATGGTGGCGCCGAAACTGTGGCTCTGCCGCAATTTGATGGACCAGGTGGACAGGGCGGCACTCGAACAAGTGGCCCAGGTCGGGGAGCGCGGCGGCGTCTACAAAGTCGAATTGCGCCCGGGCTGCACACTGGCCGAGCTGGAATTGGCATTGTTACCCATCCTCCCAGTCGAAAGCGTCCGTGTATCGGTGGTGTGATGGAGAGGTAAGAACTTGGGCATTAATGCCTTCCAGACTGCATTGCTCAGAAACTCGGGAAACTATTGTACTCTGCCTATAATCCCGCTAAGATGCTGATGGAGAGGGGATTCTCCAAGCCGCAAAGCTTGAGGCAGAACGAGCTTGTGTCTGGCAGCCATCTGAGCGCACGTGGAGGCAGAATGCGTAACTACCTGGTTGTGATGGTCGCTACGATTTGTCTGGGAGTTGGCTTGGCCACCGGGGCCCGGGCCCAGAATATCGATTGGCACACGCAACAAAAGATGCTGAAGTCACAGCAGAAGCTGGAGTGGCACACCTTAAAGGTTCAGCAACAGAACAGGGTACTGTCCTGGAAGGGTCAGAAGACATCCCCCTCTCAGCGGGCTCTTGCCATGCATGAGATGCAGCGTGAACGACGCGACCTGAAGCAGCGGCAGAAGGACGCAAGGCAGGACTTAAAAGACCGCCGGAGGAGTGTAGGAGATATGCAGCGTGCTTTGCACCACTAGAGGCGATACGTCTCTGGTAGGCTTTGTTGGGGTGAATCAAGCACGGTGAGGTCGCCATGAAACGCGGTGGTCGGCTCTTGGCGGTTGGATTTCTGGCCAGTTTGACGGTGTGGGCTCAGGAAGGACAGAAAACAGAGCAGCCTGCTCCCCCGGCGCCATCGCAACAACAAGAGGATCGCCCCACCCTGGGCCCTCGAAACGGACCCGGAGTGGTTTCCGGCCCGGATACTTCCACCACCACCGACATTAAGAAGTTGATGCGAATTCGCACTCTCTACATTGAGAGCATCGATAATTCGCTCAGCGACAAGCTGGTTGAATCGATTGGGAAGTGGGGGCGCTTTCGCCTGGTCACAAAGCCAAAAGAGGCGGACGCAACGCTCCGTGGGTCATGCCTGGAATCGCGACGGCTGAAGCATGTGCACTCTGAAGTTTTTATTTCTGACCGTAATGGCGGCTCCATTTGGCAGGATAATATTTACAGGCCGTTCAATCCTCCGGCCCTCGATCAAGCCGTCAGCGATACCGCCACCCTGGTGCAACAGCACTTGGAACTGACCATCCGGGAGGCCGACCGGCGAGAGTAGACACGTCATCGGGGAGAGGCTCTCCTCAATATTCAAAGCGGCCCGCAAGGTCCGCCGAACAGGGCTCTGAATTCCACAATGTCAAAATTGATGACTCTTTATAAGATCCTTCCGGGATGCGAGGAAGGAAATCCAGAGGCATGGAAAGCCTTCCTTGAGAATTACACGCCCACGGCGCTCGAGATCTTCAAGGTTTATTCACCCTGGCCGCCCGAGGCCTGCCTGGACCACTGGCGCGATGCCCTTCACGGCTTGAGCGTCAATGAATTCGCGGCGCTCCGGGGCTTCTCGCACCTCTCGGAGCGTGAATTTCTGGTGGGGTTGCGCGCATTTCTTCTGGACCGCGCCGCCACAAGTCTCTCTCCCGCGCAGGATGCCAAGGTACCGCCCGCGCCCACTACGGAATCGCTCACGGCCTTGCTTGCCGGACTTCCAATCGTTCACCAGGAGATTACCTTTCTAACCCTGGCGGGGTACTCCCAAAAGGCCATCGAAAATATCCTGCGGATTTCTCCCACCGTAGCTGAGGAAGGACTGGAGCGGCTGCGACCCAGCTATGCCGCGGTGGTCGAGCGAAGTGAAAACCGCTGCCTTTGGCCATCCGCCTGGATCGCCATCGGCAAGGCGGCGCGCGCGGATGAAAAGAAGGACTGCACACCCCTGCGCCAAATGGTCCGCGTCCTCGATGGACAGGCGAGTTGGTATGAAAAATCACCGTCGGAATTGCACCGCTCCCAATGCCTTCATTGCCTGGAGCGTTGGACGTCGATGCTGGAAGTCGTTTCGTGGGAGCGCACATGCCAACCCTGGCCGGCGGAGAAGGTCGCACCTCTCCTGGCGGTTGTTCCCCTCAAGGAAGAGAAACGTAAGCCGTCTCTATTCGCCCGCATGCTGGGGAGGTAAGCTTTCCTCGGCCCATGTGCGCATTGCTTATTCTCCTTAAGCTTTCGGTGCAACCACACAATGAAAAGCTTGTATTCACGCTCCCGCAGGCTTTAAATTGAAATCATCTATGCACAATTGCCGCCGGGATTTCGCGGATTTTTCGCCGCTGGTCTACCTTGACTGCGCCAACCAAGGTCCGATTCCGCGAGTTGCAGTCGGGCGGATTCAACAAGCCGTTGAAATCAAATTTCGTCCCAACCTGCTGAAGACCTCGGAATACTTCCAGCTTCCCGACAGTGTCCGCGCTAGAATTGCCCGCCTGACTGGCGCTGATCCGCAGGAGATTGCTGTCACTAACAGCGCCACTCAAGGAATCGGCATCGTAGCATCGGGTCTAAAACTCGGCCCGGGCGATGAAGTGCTGGTGGCCAGTACGAACTTCCCCTGCAACCTTTTTACCTGGCTTCACCTGCGGCGGAAAGGTGTGACGGTTAAAGTTATCAATCCGTCCGGCGGGGAAGTTACACCCGATGAGGTGGCAGAGCACTTGACCCCTCGCACTCGCGTCCTGGCGCTCGATTGGGTGAATTATTCCACCGGCTTTCGGATCGATCTCCGCGCAATGGGCTCGTTGGTTCACAGTCAGGGCGGGATATTTGTTGTGGACGGTACACAAGGCGTAGGCGCCCTTGAATTGGACCTCCACGCGCTGCCGGTGGATGCCCTGGCCTGCGCCGCCTACAAGTGGCTTCTGGGCCCCTACGGCACGGGCTTTGCCTTCATCGCACGGAATTTATTGGACAAACTCGATCAGAGCGTCATCAACTGGTTTTCGGTTGAAGGCGCGAACGATTTCGATGCCCTTCCCGCAGAGGATTTTCGTCTGATCCACGAGGCGCGTGTTTACGATTCAGGTGAAACCGGAAGTTTCATCAACCTCCACGGCTTGGATGCCTCTTTGGAATACATCGAAGGGGTTACAGTGAAGGCAGCGAACGAGCATTGCCGCCGCCTGCTCTGCCGCCTGGAGGAAGGACTTCGAAGCCGGGGTTATACCCTTTCGGCAGCGGCGCAAGCCGGCCACGAATCGGCAATTCTCTGCTTCCAGGCCTCCACTCTGGCGGCCACGGCCGCGTTGCGTCAAAGACTCATGGATCATCTTATTGTCGTGAGTTTTCGACAGGGTATGATTCGAGTTTCGCCGTTTGTATACAATAGCGAAGTCGAGATCGAACGGATGCTGGATATTATCCCTCCGGCATAATGGGTTCCTGACTCACTGAATTGCAGCCGCCATGCGCCTTCGCCCCTTCCTCCCCGACGACTTACCCAAACTCTACGAGATCGACCAGGTCTGCTTTGAACCAGGGATTTCCTACACCCGGGGGGAACTGAAGGCTTTCACCGGTCATCGCCATGCGCAAACCTGGGTGGCGGAAGACGCGGGTGAGATTGCCGGTTTCCTTATTGCTCAGCGGGAACCACGCAAAATTTTGCACATCGTCACCATTGATGTCCTGCAAGCGTGGCGAAGGCATGGGGTGGGGTCGCTTCTCATGGACGCCGCCGAGCAGTGGGCGGCCGATCAGGGTTTGCGTATGATCGGACTTGAAACCGCTGAAGACAATCTGGCCGCGCAGAAGTTCTATGCCAAACGGGGATACCGGAAGGTCGATGAGATCAAGGCGTACTATGGCGACGGAACAACCGCCTGGGTGATGGTGAAGGAGCTGGCATAGAAAGGCTTCAGTCCTCTGCCCTCAGTATTCAAGTGGCTTTTACTGACAACTGACGACTGACCACTGACCCATGTATAATCGGCGTTACTTTGGGCTTGTACTCGAGTGAAGGAGAGATAATGTCGACGAAGCTGACTTCTGCGGATCGCCGGGTCATCATGATTGCTATCGTGGTTGCGGGCATCTCCCTGGCTATCGGGGTGAAATACTTTTCCCACGCATTTCCCGAAGCCTCCATCGAATTCCGGGTGAATCGCGACGATTCCACACCCATGGCCACTCGATTTCTCTCCGATCGAGGCCTGAACGCCACCGGCTACCGCCACGCAGCGGTGTTTGACTTTGACGATGACGCCAAAGTCTACCTCGAGCGCACGCAGGGTCTGGCGCGCATGAACACTCTGACGCGGGGCCCCATTCATTTGTGGCATTGGTCGCATCGCTGGTTCAAGCCTCAACAAAAGGAAGAATTCCGGGTGGAAGTAACACCGGGGGGGCAGGTGGTGGGATTTGATCGCGACCTGCCGGAGTCGGCGCCCGGTGCAAATCTGGATTCTCCGGCAGCGCGGGCCTTGGCAGAGAAGTTTTTGGTGGAGGTGATGCGACGAGACCTGGCGGGTTTGGAATTTGTCGACTCGGTGAGTGAAAAGCGCCCGGCCCGGACCGATTACTCCTTCACCTGGAAACAGAAGGATGTGGACCTCGGTGACGGCAGCCTGCGTCTGGAGGTGGACGTCAATGGCGACCAGGTGGGAGGATACCGCGAGTTTGTGAAGATTCCGGAAGGCTGGACACGCGACTATAAGAAGCTGCGTTCCCGGAATGAGACAGCGAATCTGGTGGATGAAATCCCGTTTATCCTGTTATGCATTGCTGGGCTCGCCCTCCTGATCCAGCGCCTGCGCCAACGCGATGTCCCCGTCCGCCTCGCCGTGATCTTCGGTTTGGTCACGGCCCTGCTCTACTTCCTCGGCCAGTTGAACATGTTTTCGCAGTCTGAATTCAACTACAGCACCACGGATTCCTACGTCAGCTTTGCCAGCAACTACGTGGTGACAAACCTCCTCGGGGCGCTGGCATTTGGCGCTTTCATTTTTCTTCTCATGGCGAGCACGGAACCGATCTATCGCGAGGCATACCCGCGCTTCATCTCCATCCGCCGCTACTTCAGTTGGCAGGGCTTGCGCTCTCGCTCCTTCTTCATCGCCAACGTGGTGGGGATATCCATGACTTTTTTCTTCTTTGCCTACCAGACCGTATTCTACCTGGCCGCCAACAAACTGGGCGCGTGGGCGCCCACCGAGGTCCCCTTTTCCGATCTGCTTAACACGCGCTTTCCCTGGGTAATGGTTCTATTCGTCGGATTCTTCCCCGCGGTTTCCGAAGAGATCCAATTCCGCGCCTTCGCCATTCCCTTCCTGCGAAAATATCTGAAATTGGGTCCGCTCGCCATTGTGGTGGCGGCATTCATCTGGGGATTCCTGCACTCGGCTTATCCCAATCAACCCTTCTTCATCCGCGGCTTGGAAGTGGGTTTTGGCGGCGTGATAGTGGGCCTCATTATGTTGCGTTTTGGAATTATGGCCACCTTGATTTGGCACTATTCTGTAGACGCACTGTATACGGCATTCCTTTTGCTCCGCTCGCCCAACCATTACCTTATGATTTCAGGCGGATTGGCGGCTGGAATCATGCTCATACCCCTCGTCGTGACCCTGGCCGCATACCTGAAGACCGGCGCCTTTACGGAGGAAGGCTTACTCTTGAACTCCGCCGAGAAAGCTCCGGAGGCCATCCCGGAGCAGGCAGCCGCGGCGGAAACACCCCTGGATTACCAACCGCTATCGCCATCGCGGATCATTCTGGCCGGCGTCCTGGTCATAATATTTTCCGCAGTGGCCTTTATTCATGTGTACCGATTTGGCAAGGGCCTGTCCCTGCATGAATCTCCGCGCGACGCAGTGCAAATTTCCGACAATTATTTACGGCAGCAAAAAGTTGACCCGTCGGATTACCGCCACGTGGCATGGATCGCTGACAATTTCGATCCTTCCGCGCTGCACTACCTGGCAGAGCGAGAATCACTGGAGCAGGCAGACCACATTTACCGCCAGGCGACGCGCCTCGCATTGTGGACGGTGCGCTACTATCGCCCCCTGCAAAAAGAAGAATACCTGGTCTATGTCGATCCCACCTCCGGGGAGGTTTTCGGGTTGCGTCACGTGCTGGATGAAAATGCCCCCGGCGCGTCGCTGACGACGGATCAAGCTCGGACGCTGGCGGAACAGTCGGTGCGGGATCATGGATACCGTCTGGAGGATTTTGAACTCCAAAGCTCCGATGCCACCAAACGCAAGGCGCGAGAGGACTACACCCTGGTTTGGCAAGCCAGAAAAGGCGACCCGCGCAACGTAGGAGATGCGCATTACCGGCTGACCGTGGATGTGGCCGGCGACCAAGTAGTGGGCTTCTCGCGTTCTTTCAAGCTGCCGGAAGATTGGGAGCGGGCCCAGGAAGGCAGAACGATTACCAATAATATCCTCCAGGGCGTTTCCATCCTGATGTTTCTCGCGGTGGTGGGGGCAATACTGATTGTGTTTGTAAACCTGGTACGGTCGGGAAAGATGCAGTGGAAGCGGTCGGCGAAGTTTGGTGTATTGCTTGCCATATTGGCGCTCCTTTCAACGCTGAACGGGCTGCCCGCATCCTACCGTGAATACGACACTTCGTTGCCCATAATGATTTGGAAACTGCGGATCGCTGTAGAGGTTATTGTGGCGCCCCTCTTCGTGGGTTTGTTTGCGTGGCTGCTGATCGGCTCCGCCGCCAGCTACTATCCCGACGCATGGAAAGTTTTTAGCGCAGCAGCCCGGCGCGTGTGGCGGCGCGATGCGTTTGTTGCGTTGATCCTAAGCCTCGCCGCGGGCGTAGGGGTATCGCGGGTTGATGCCATGCTGGCAAATGTGTTTCACGCTTACGTCCCTTTCAATGAAGAACTTTTCTCGCTGACCTTGAGCACCCTTTCGCCGGCGGCCGGATCGCTCCTTTCCATTCTTTTACGCACCCTGCTGTTTGCAGCAGTGGCAGGACTCGCCATCTACATCATTCGCGCCGGCTGGAAGCTGCGGGCGTGGTGGCTGTGGGTGGGGTTGCTGGTGATTCTGGTTTCATTAGGACCCACCCACGCCCACACTCCTGCTGAGTTCGGCGCTGGCTGGGTGATGGGGTTCCTTCCCCTGTTGGTGGCCGCTCTGATAATAGGATTCTTCCTTCGCAATAACATTCTGGCCTACCTTGTGGTGCTCTTCGGCGAGCAAGCGGCAGAAGCGCTCGTGAACCTGTTTTCACAATCCAATAGATACTTCTTGCAGAACGGCGTGGCGCTCGCTCTTCTTGTGGGCGTTGTGCTGCTTTGGATGTTGTGGCCTGCGGGGGGTGGACGGGAAAGAGCAAACGATTGATACTTGCGGTCGAGGGCACTTGCAAATTAAAGATCGATAACTATAGTGAGCGGCATATGTGTTCGCGCGTCCGGCTGTAGCGACGGTCGGAGTTTACCCCGCAGGGCGGGGACCGCCGCCGTCGATCGGAGATCGACGCTACATTTTACGTCGCCCTGTATAATGGCGTTTTTCCCTAAATCAGCTTTACTGAATCCAAGAGCTGGCTCTGCCCATCCCGCCAAAGCGCGTATTTGAGATGAAAGGCCTCATTCATGGACGCGGCACCAATTTCTCCGCGTGTGTTCATGGCGATCACCGCCACTCCTCCGTCTTTATTCTGCGGGTCGGTCTTCACCATGTGCCGCAGTAATTCCATGCACGCGTCCTGTGGGGACGCTCCCCGCGCCATAAGGTGGACAATGGATACGCTGGTGCAATAATTTGTCATCAAATCGCCATCGCCCGTTGCCGAAGCAGCACCCACATTGTCGTCCGCATAGACACCACAACCGATGAGCGGTGAATCGCCCACGCGTCCCGGAATTTTATAGGCCGAGCCGGAGGTGGAGCACCCGGCAACGAAATGCCCCTTCCCATCGGTTCCCACCATGCCAATGGTGTCGTGATTATCCGGTGAAAGCCAAAATGTTTTATGGTGAGGATCGGCCTTCCACTCCTGCCATTTTTGCAGGCTCTGAGGAGTAAGGAGAGTTTGGGGCTCGAAGCCCATCTTCAATGCAAATCTGAACGCCCCTTCACCAGCGAGGGTGGTATGGCGGGTCTTCTCCATCACCAGGCGCGCCACGGAAATGGGATTCTTGATCATGTGCAGGTTGCAAACGGAGCCGGCGCGGTGACGGGTGCCATCCATGATGGCTGCATCGAGTTCCACAACGCCCTCGGCATTGGGCAGCCCGCCATAACCCACCGTCATCACGTTGGGATCGTTTTCAGGAATATTGATGCCCTTTTCGATTGCGTCCAGCAGGCTTCCGCCCCCCTTTAGAACCTCTGCCGCGCGCTCATTGGCAGCCTTGCCCCAAATCCAGGTGGAAAGAAACACCGGCCCAGCCTCAGCCGCCACTGCGCCTCGCCCCTCCAAAGAAGCAACCGCCGCAGTCCCCGCAACCGTCTTAATAAAATCCCGCCGATCAACCGGTTCCATGGCTCCTCCTACTGATTGTTGCAAAATTGAGTGATGAAGACCCCCTCACCCCCCGCCCCTCTCCCCCAAGTGGGTGAGAGGAGAGTTAGATTGACTTTACGCCCTCGCCCCCTTGGGGGAGAGGGTGTCGCGAAGTGCCGGGTGAGGGGGTCTTTGTCACTTTATTCTGCAAAACTCTATAAGATCGAAACTCGAAATCCGGAATTCCTAATTCCTAATTCTTAATTCGTAATTGGCCTTTCCCCCACCCTCCCCCGCCCGGTGTTTCAATCTTCAAGACGCTGCCACCGGGGGCATTAAACGCGGCCTTTCCGGGCAGTTTGCGCTTATGGCCTTGCACGGTCAATTGATTTTTTCCCGCGCGGCCTGCTTTGCCACCCGCCAATCCATATGGGGCAAAAACCCGACGGTCGGAAAGAATACTCCCGCGGACAGCGGAGAGGAACTCGATCTCCCGCACGATGCCTTCGCCACCACGGAACTTCCCCTCACCTCCCGACCCTCGGCGTAACGAGTACTTCCGCACACGCACAGGGTAGGCGGTTTCCAAGGCTTCCACCGGGGTGTTCAGCGAATTCGTCATGTGGGTGTGAACACCGCTTAAACCATCGCCAGTGGGTCGCGCTCCCATTCCGCCGGCAATGGTCTCATAGTAGGCGAAAGGCTCTCCGGTGCGAGGATCTAGCCCCCCAAACGAGAGGTTGTTCATGGTGCCGGAACTGGCGGCGGGAATTCGCTGCGGCAATGCCTGGGCCAGCGCTCGCAAAAGGACATCCACAATGCGTTGCGAAGTCTCCACGTTGCCCGCCGCCACGGCGGCCGGCGGCCGGGCATTCACCACACTACCTTCCGGCGCGAGCACCTCGATGGGACTCATCAAACCCGCACAAGCTGGGACATCCTCCCCCAGCAAACAACGGAAGACGTAGAACACGGCGGAGTAGGTAATGGCGAAGACGGCGTTCACGCAACCGGGACGCTGCGGCGACGTGCCCTGGAAGTCCACTGTGGCACTGCCGGTGTGAATCTTGATGGCAACCCGCAAACGCACCGGCTCCGCGCTGTGGCCGTCGTCATCGAGAAAATCTTCCGCCCTGTAGGTGCCGGCTGGAATCTTCATCAGCGCTTCTTTCATCAGCCGCGCCGAATAGGATTGGAGCTTCTCCAGGTAAAATTCCATTCGTGCGGGGCCATAGGTTTGCAGAAGTTCTTGCAGACGGCGTTCCCCCAAACGGCAGGCCGCCACCTGAGCCATCAAATCGCCTTCACGTTCGCGCGGCGTTCGGACATTGGCAAGGAGAATGGCAAGGACATCGCGCTGAATCTTTCCTCCCCGCGCCAGGGCTACGGGTGGGATGCGCAAACCTTCCTGATATATTTCTTCGCTCAGCCCCATTGAAGCGGGCTGCGCGCCGCCAATATCGGCGTGGTGGGCGCGATTGGCCACATAAAACAGGGGTCCGCCCCGGGGCCAGGTGGTGGTGTCATCTGCTGTGCCATGGCCATCCTGGCCATGCCAGGGCACAGGCGGGACGCCCGTGGCACTTCCAGAAGTCCCAAAGGCCGAGTCTCGAGTCCCGAGCCCCGAGTCCCGATCCTCGTTTCCCTCGCGCCAAACGGGCATGACTAACGTAATATCAGGCAGATGCGTTCCACCCGCGTAGGGATCATTCAGCATGGCGATATCGCCGGGGCCGAGCTTTAACGCGCTGAGAGCAGCGGCAACAGACATGGGCATTGAACCCAGATGGACGGGCATGTGATCGCCCATGGCCACGGCGCGCCCTTCGCCATCAAAAACCGCGCAGGAATAATCGCGGCGCTCCTTGATGTTGGGTGAAAAGGCGGAGCGGCGCAGGGCAGCGCCCATCTCCTCCGCCGTGGAGTGGAAGAGGTTCTTGAAGATTTCCAGTTCTGCCGCGTCAACGCGCATCATGATCGATCACCTTGGCGCCTTTGCAATATCAAGTTCAAGTGTTCATCAACCCTGCACGCAAAATCCGGCGGCACAACAGTTGTGGCACTGTATTCCATGATCACGGCAGGCCCCGGCAACTCAGCTCCGGGGGCAAGACGCTCGCGATCGTAAATTCCCGTTGGGAGAAGCTTGCCTCCAAACCACACAGGCTTGGATTTCAAAAAGGCCTGCCGTGATTGATGCCCAGGGCCCGATTTCCGCGGTCGCCAGCGCGATTTGGGCGTTGGAATCACCAGGCGGAGGCGCAAGTTGACGATTTCCAAGCACCGCTCGGGATAAGAGTAGCCGTATGCCTTGGCGTGTTCGCGGTGAAAACTCTGGCGAAAGCCGGAAGAGAATGGAACCGACAGTTCGTAAGATTGCCCCTGATAGCGCACGTCCAGGCGGTGTGATGCGCGGGCACGGGCAGCATCGAATCCCTCACGCCGAAGTTCGGAAAGAGCAAGGTGGTGGAGGCGTTCGAAGCGGCGGACAAGGTCTTTCAGCAGAATGCGCTCGTTCGATATTCCCGCTGAGGGCGCGGGCAGCAGCACCGATTGGGATACGTCCCTCACCACATCGGAAAACAGGATTCCCAGCGCCGAGAAGGCCCCCGGATTCTGGGGAACGATCACTGTGGGCAGTCCGAGCGCGCGCGCCAGGTCTGCCGCGTGCAGCCCGCCTGCTCCGCCATAACAGATCAAGGAGAAATCACGTGGATCGTACCCGCGCTCGACGGAGATGACGCGTAAGGCCTTTTCCATGGTGGCGTTTGAGACCGCAACAATGCCGGCAGCTAGCTTCGCGGCAGAGGCAAAACCCACATGGCGCGCGGGCCCTGCGAGGAATTTCTTAAATCCTTGCTCAGCGGCTTCAACATCCAGCCGACATGTCCCTCCCAGAAAATATTCAGGATCGAGCCGGCCCAAAACCAGGTTGGCGTCCGTCACAGTCAGCCCTGAACCTCCGCGGCCATAGCAGATCGGACCAGGGCTCGCGCCCGCGCTTTCCGGCCCCACGCGCAGCGCCCCACCGGCGTCAATCCGAGCCAGCGAACCGCCGCCTGCACCAACGGAATGCACATCAAGAACAGGAACAGCAACGGGCAGTCCTGCCAACGAGGTTTCATTCGTGGTGCGCGGCGGGCCATCAAGAAGGCAGACGTCCGTGGAGGTTCCCCCCATATCGAAACTGATGGCGCGCTTGAGGCCAATCTGCTCAGCAAGCCACGCCGAGGCCACCACGCCGCCCGCCGGTCCGGAAAGAATGGTGCGAACCGGCTGCTGCCCCGCCCGCGACGCGGTCGAGATGCCGCCGTTCGACTGCATGACATAAATGCGGGATTGAGTGAATGCAGTTGGCGATGCCTTGCCTCCCACGCTTCCCGGCGACCGCTTCAGGCGTCGAACCTCCTCGCCCATCCGGCTCTCCAGGTTGCGTAGGTACGTGCCCATCCGAGGGGCAAGGTAAGCGTTGATGACCACGGTGGAAAGGCGTTCAAATTCGCGAAATTCGGGCAAAATATCGTGCGAGACGGATAGCGGCAGGCCCAGGCTTTCAAGCGCCCTAGCCATCCGCCGCTCATGGGCAGGGTTGGAGAATGCAAAGAGGAAGCAGAGCGCGACGGAATCCGCTCCAGACTTTTTGACTAGCGAAATTGTCCTGCGAATTTCCCTTTCCGTGATGGATAATGCGATCCCCCGATCAGCCCCGACTCGCTCCCTCACCCCAAACCGCATTGTACGCGGAATTAGCGGCGGGTCACGCTGAACGTTCAGGTCATAGAGCCGCGGGCGAGCCTGCCGCCCGATTTCGAAAAGGTCCTCGAAGCCAGCCGTGGTAATCAGGGCAACCTTGGCGCCACGCCGCTCCAGCAGGCTGTTGGTGCCCACGGTGGTTCCGTGAATGACTTCGAGAACGGATCGCGCCGCTTCCCTTCTCTTCGGTGCGCGACCCTTCTTCATCCCTTTGCGTAAAGCAATTTCATCGCCGGCCAGTTGCAGGACTCCCTGAACGATCGCCTTGCTGGCATCGGCGGGAGTGGAAAAGACCTTGAGGATCTTGACCTTTCCCCCGGCCAGAATCACGCAGTCTGTGAACGTTCCGCCTGTGTCTACTCCGATGCGCATAGGTCGATTGTTGCCAGGGCAAAATTTCTGGCGCTCCCAAGTGACTCGTAATGATTGTCCATTCTAGCGGAATCGGTGGATTGAGGAGAAGAAACGTAAAGAGACTGCCCGCATGGGGAAACGAAGGCTCAAGGGAAGGGGTGAGAGGTTAAGCTCTTTTCACGCCCAGGGGGAACGAGGCATGAGGGGCGAGGGAGATTCCAGCGCGCTCGCCGGCAATCAGTTTGTAGTAACCGGCGGCCGCGATCATGGCGGCATTATCCGTGGAGAGTGAAGGCGAGGGGAAGAAGACCTGAAATCCCCTGCACCATTCCACGAACCGCTGACGAAGCAGCGAATTGCAGGCCACTCCCCCGGAGACGAAGATGTTATCAACGCGAGCCTCTTCCGCCGCAGCCAGGGTGCGCTCCACCAAATCCTGAACCACCGCGTGTTGAAAGCCAGACACGAGGTCGAGGGTCGCCTGTGAACAGTGGGCGCGCAGTTCGTCAAGGCTGGGGCGCTCAACCGTCTTGCGCCAGGCGCGCCGCTCTTCCGCCTCAGCTGCAAGCTCCGTGCCACGCACGCGGTAGAGCACAGCGGTTTTGACTCCGGAAAAGCTGAAATCCAGGGGATTGCCTTTCATCCTGATGTGGCCAAAATCCACGGCGTTGGCATTTCCGAAGCGCGAGAGCTTATCAATGATCGGCCCGCCGGGATATCCGAGCGCAAGCAGACGGGCAACCTTGTCAAAAGCTTCGCCCGCGGCATCGTCACGCGAGTGGCCAAGCTGGGTGTAGGCAAAAGGCGGATAGGGTGGGTTGGAACCCGGCGCACCCGGCGCCACGAGAAACAGAGTCGTGTGGCCACCGGAAACCACCAGGGTGACGGCCGGCACGCGGGCCTCTGCCAGCGATTTGTCCGCGGCCCGGTCCATTTTGTTTTCAAGCATTACGGCGTGGATGTGGCCTTCAAGGTGATTGACGCCAACCAGAGGTTTATCAAGCGCCAGCGCCAGGGCTTTGCCATAAACCAGCCCCACCAGAAGCGAGCCCACCAACCCCGGCCCTTCGGTGACAGCAATCGCGTCCACGTCGTGCATGGTCACATGGGCCTGCCCTAAAGCCTGCTCCACGACAGGTTCAATGGCGCGCAAATGTTCCCGCGAGGCAAGTTCAGGAACCACGCCGCCGTATTTTTCGTGCATCAGGATTTGTGAGGCCACGGCGCTCGAGCAAATCCGTTCGCCGTCGGCCACCACTGCTGCCGCTGTTTCATCGCAACTTGATTCAATTCCCAAAACCAACATATTTACGATTGTCGATTGTCGATTGCCGATTGTCAATTGTCGGCGCTTGACCGTGGCATGCCAACTGAAGGCAGGCAAGACTCTCATGTCAATAACCCAATCGTTTCTTAATCCATTGCGATACAAGCTTTGACGAGCCGTTGAGCAAGCGGTAAACTGAACGTCGCAAAGGAAAGGCTACGGTATTGCAAGCACAAAGCAAGAGAGGAAAAATGCGCATCCGCAAGGCAGTGCTGCCGGTAGCAGGGTTGGGAACACGATTCTTGCCGGCGACCAAAGCCCAGCCCAAGGAAATGTTGCCCATCGTTGACAAGCCGCTGGTGCAATACGCGGTTGAGGAAGTCGCCGCTTCCGGCATCCCCATGGTGGTGTTTGTTACAGGGCGCGGAAAGCAGGCCATTGAAAATCACTTTGATCTTTCCGCCGAGCTTGAACAGGAGCTGGCCGGTAGGGGCAAAGAGGACCTTCGCCGCCAACTCCGCAAAATTTCCAGCATGCTGCGCTTTGCCTACGTGCGCCAGCAGACTCCCAAAGGACTGGGCGATGCCATCCTTACCTCACGCAACCTGGTGGAAAATGAACCCTTTGCCGTCCTGCTTTCAGACGACATCATTGTGAATGAAGTTCCCTGCCTGAAGCAGATGATGAAGATCTACTACCGCACGGGGCACAGCGTTATTGCCATTCAGCGGGTTCCGCGGAATTCAGTATCCAGTTATGGAATCATTCGCGGACGCCAGGTTCAAGATAAAGAGTGCCCTGGGCGTCTTTATCGTATCGAAGATATGATCGAAAAGCCTTCACCCGCGGATGCGCCCTCAAATCTGGCGGTGATCGGACGTTACATCCTGACCCCAGCGATCTGGAAAGCCCTCTCCAATGTAGTTCCCGGCGCGGGGGGAGAAATTCAACTTACCGATGGCCTGAAGAATCTGCTGGCTACCGAGCCCGTCTACGGTTACGTTTTCGAGGGTAAGAGGTACGACGCGGGCGATAAGCTGGGATTTCTTCAAGCCACCGTGGAAATTGCCCTCGCTCGGCCTGACTTGGGCAAAGCCTTTCGCAAGTATCTGCGGTCACTGAAGATCTGAGGACGGGGGGGGAATTAGGAATTAGGAATTAAGAATTGGATATTGAGAACTGGGCATTGAAACCTGGGAATTAAGAATTAGGAATTGAGAATTAGAACGAACACCCGGGGACACAATTCTTAATTCCTAATTCTTAATTACCACAGTCTCTTCTCTTACAATTTGCACGTGCTCACTCTTTGCTCGTGCTCGCCTTGGCAGGTTCGCTGGGCTTGCTGCTGGATTCCTTGGCCTCTGATTTTCCTTCGGATTTCCCTTCAGACTTAGCATCCGATTTTGCGTCCGCCTTTGCTTCCGCCTTCTCCTTCTTTTCCGCAGAGGAGGAAGAGTCGTCAGACGAGCTGCTGCTGGGAACGGATGACTTCTTGGCGTAGTCGGTGACGTACCAACCCGATCCCTTAAACTGGATGGCCGGAGACGAAAGCAATTGCTCAAGTTCGCCACCGCACTTCTCACAAACGGTCAGAGGCGGATCGGAGAATTTCCTGATCTTCTCCATCCTTCGTCCACATTTTTTGCACTCGTACTCGTAAAGCGGCAATTAAGCCTCCTTGTTGACAGAACTCAATGCAATTATATCCATCCACGGCAAAACCGTCAAAAACAGGGGTATCAGGGATGTCCAGAATTCAATCGGAGCGGCGATCTTACCCTGCCATTTCTCGATGGTTTTCAAGGCAGTATGGAAGCCTAAAGCCGGATCTACGTCATCTTCTCCCGCGCCGATCAGCCTTTCCGCCGGAGTGGCTTACTGCATCTGGTGGGCGTCGCGGTCACGTTTGTTGCTGTGGCAAGCGTAGCGACCATCGCAGGACCTTGGGTTGTCCGCGGCACTCCCGAGCGGGGGGAATTTCCCCAGTCTTAAGGGCTCGGAACCTGGCTGAATTCCCCGCCGCTCTCTCCGAACGGATGGAAAACTGCACTCTTCAAATTGAGTTTCCAGCCCCTGGAGTGCAGTCCTTTGCCTTCACGTCCTGGTGATGAGGGACAGCGGAGGTGCCTATAATGGAGATCGAGGAAAACCCTGCTCACGCGACCGGGCGCTGGTGGTTTATCATGGTGACGGGCGCCAATCGCCAGGGAAAACGCTCTCGAGTGAATCGACATGAGCCTGGGGATGTCTCAAATTGCCTTGTGGTGCCGCCGATGTGGCGCGCATTGGGGACATGTGTTTGACGACGGCCCCAAGCCCGCAGGACGGCGTTATCGCATCAAATCCGTAGCCTTGCGGTTCGCCAAGGCTTCTTGAAACCAGGCAATTTCGAGCGAGAGGAAGAAACAATCAATGAAGCTACGCATTCGAGGGAATTCAATTCGCCTGCGTTTGGGAGCGAGTGAAGTTGCCCAGTTGGCAAAGGGTGACCGCGTCTCGGAATCGACTCAGTTTTCACCCTTGCTGAAGGATCGTTTGATTTACGCAGTTGTGCTCTCCACCGACGCAATGGAGATTTCCGCCAGCTTCGCGAACAACGAAATCTTGGTTTCGGTGCCCCAGGTTTTGGGACAGGTATGGGCGAATTCCGAGCGCGTGGGATTAAATCACGAGCAAAAAGTAAATGGTGAAGCCAGCCTCACCATCGTGATCGAAAAGGATTTTCAATGCCTCGAACCACGCCCCAACGAAGATCAGTCTGACAGCTTTCCCAACCCTGCCAAGGGAGCAGCCTGCGGCCATCATTAAGCGGATAATTAGCAGCAAGGTTGAAGGTGAGCGGGCATTCGGCAGCGCTGAGGTTTCAGGGTCCGAGCCGAATTCTCCTGCGCTCATTTGTTAGTGCCAGGTAATGAACAGGTCGAGATTGGGACTTGAAGTGGCGCGGAGGAATCGGGCTGCGCCGGCCTTCTCGTTGCCCGAACCAGAACCTCTATGGAGAGGCGTAGTGTCCCCCAAGGCAAGCAAAAGGGAACTGACCGGAACTCCCGTCGAGGGTCGAAGGGAGAATCCCGGGCGCATCCCTGTCAACTTGACCCGCGGCGCATTGGAGATATTAATGCCTCGCGAGGTCACGCCACCAGCCTGGCTGAAATCGTAGGGGTGCTTGAGTGCTCCGGTTGAACGCTTCCGGATCGCGATACGCGATGGAGACCATGAGTTTGCACGACCCAGTCGATTTCCGATCCCCAAAGGCCGGGCGAGATGTAATCGACGGCACCCAGTTGCATCGCCTCCAGATAACACCCCATATCGACGATGCGCGCCACCACCACAACGGGTAAATGCCGGTCAAGCGCCGTCGCAGACTGAAGCACGCAACGTCCCTCGAATTTGCGACTTCCCTGACCCACGAAAATGATGTCGAAAGCCCCAGATGCCAGTTGATGGATGCCTTCATCGTATGATTTACATACGGTTACGCTATACCCGCTTCTTTGGATATTTCTGCGCATGGACTCCAGATATTCAAGGTCTTCGTCCACCAACAGCACCACTGTCCCGCTTTTTGATTCAATTTGGTTCATGATCCCCTCCCCTGACATGCAACCCCTGATGCAACTGCCCATTGATCAAAATGGCCTTTCACCCTTCAAACTGGGAACCAAAAAGTCTGCGACCCCAAGGCTGCTGTCAATTGAAGCAAGAAACCCAAAATACGCCCTATCTGCAGGAAAGTTCTCCCCAGCAACCTGAAAGCACGCCGGTGGCCAAGGATGCTTCCCCTAACTCGTTGCCATTGAATCATTTGCAATTTCATTCAGGCGGGGATGTTACTTCCGGCCGGCAAATTCTTGCCGGGCAGGTAAAAAGGTCTCCGCATGGATCCCGAGAAGCGGGTTTACTCCTCCCGCCGTCCAGTATCAGGCTTTAAGTTTTCATGATAAGGACCGCAGAGGAAGGCCGATGACGCCCACGCGCTGCTCCGCTCGGCGACTATCAAGCCAAGTGGATTCATAAAGATCACGCGGGCGGGGAGGTTCTAAACGTCAGAGGATGAGGTGGCCGCGCTTGCGGCTCCGCCTGGTACAGCTTGGAAACGAGTCATTCACGCGTTAGGGTATTGTCTTGAATTTATCTTTCTGGATTCCTAGCTGCTTGATCTTCGAATCCAGCGTTGAAGGCGGAATGCCTAGCTTTGAGGCAGCCCCGCCCGCACCCGCGATTTTGCCCCTGCTGTCGGACAGAGCCGATTCAATGATCTCCTTCTCCTGATCTTGCAGAATGCGCACCATCTTTGCTGGCGGAGCCGGCTGGGCTGGATCCTGAATCGAGAGCCATGCTTCGTCAATCGAGAACGTGTCGCCACTGCAGAGGATCACTGACCTCTCGACAATGTTCTGCAGCTCGCGTATGTTCCCCGGCCAGGAATATTCCTCGCAGAGCTGCAGCGTGCGCGTATCGATCCGGATGATATGCTTCGCCATCTTTTCAGCAAACCTCTTGACGAAGTACTCGACCAGGAGCGGAATGTCTTCTTTGCGTTGGCGGAGAGATGGCATCTGGATGGGAAACACATTCAATCGATAGAACAGATCCGATCGGAATGTGCCCTCACTGATCGCAGTTGAAAGATCGCGGTTGGTCGCGGCAATGACCCGGACGTCGACTGGAATTGAGCGGCTACCTCCCACTCGCTCGAGTTGACGCTCTTGCAGCACTCGTAACAACGCAACCTGCGTCTCTGTGGGGATTTCACCGATCTCATCAAGAAAGATCGTGCCGGAGTGGGCCAGCTCAAAGCGGCCACGGCGCATCTGCACCGCGCCGGTGAAGGCTCCTTTCTCATGGCCAAAAAGCTCCGATGAGATCAGGGAAGTAGGGATGGCAGCGCAATTCACGCTGATAAGCGCCCGCTCGGAACGCTGTGACCGCCGGTGTATGGCGCGCGCAATCAACTCCTTTCCCGTGCCGGTTTCGCCGGATATCAGGACTGTCGAGTCGGTCGGCGCGACTTTGACGACACTGGAGAGCACCGCCCGGAGTGCTGGCGATGAGCCGACAATCTCCTCAAACATGAAGGCCTGGTCGATCTCCTCGCGCAAGGCCACGTTCTCGTCCTGAAGCCGGTCTTTGGTTTCAGTAACCTGCTCGTACAGCAGGGCGTTCTTCAGGGTAAGGGCAATCTGGTTTGCCACCTGGTCCAGAAACTCAACATCCTGGCGGGAAAAGGCGCGTTCCTCCCGACTCGTTAATTGGAGCACACCCAGCACTCGGTCGCCGCTGATCAAGGGAAGGAAGCAGCCAGACTGGAAAGGGCCTTCCTCATTTACTCTCTTGTGGAACGCAGGATCAAAATTGCAAATAGAGCTGGCTTCCGAACGACTGTTGAGCGCAACCCGCTTGGCGCTGCGGAAGGCGAGCCCGGACAATGACCCTTCCATAGGATACAGCGCGCCCTCCTTCATCAAGCCCTTGCTTCCGGGAAAGTCAACCATGTGTTGGCGCAACTGTTTGCCATCGCTATCGGGCAGGGCCATCCCGACAAAATCACATTTGAAGACGCGGCGAAGCTCACACGATATTGCCCGAAATAGCTGGCGGAGGTCCAGGTTCGCCGCGACGCGATTGTTGAGATCGAGCAGCAGGCGAAGGCGATCGCGTTCGTTTTGCAACTCGCGTTCGAGCTTCTTGCGCCCGGTAACGTCCGTAACCGCTCCTACGAACTCCAATCCGCTCGACTCGCTCTGTGAGGGGCAGCCCACGACCCGCAAGTGTTTGAGAGAGCCATCAGGCATCAGCAACCGATGCTCAAAATCAAACTCTGTCCGCTCGTTTGCAACGCGCTCGAGTAGTCGCTGCAGCGCCGGCCTGTCTTCGGGGTGAGTTCGTTGCAGAACCACCTCGATTGTGATCCTGGTGGTCCGCTCGTACTCAAATATCCGAAAGGTTTCATGGGACCAGTAAACTTCTCCGCTGGAAGCATTCCAGCCGAAACTGCCCGTGTGGCTCAATTTCTGCGCCTCGGACAGGTATGCTTCGCTTCTCCGCAGCTTCTCATCCGCCTTCTTGCGCTCTTCGATGTCCGTGTACAACTTGTACCAGCGGACGATACGGCCTTCCGAGTCCAGGAGGGGGAGGGCGCGCGAGTGGAACCACCGGTACACTCCGTCGGCGCGACGGGCGCGAAACTCCAGTTCATAGGGTTTCCCGGTTTCGGTTGCGCTGGCCCTCGCGGCCAGCAGACGAGGCAGATCGTCTGGATGAACGGCGTTGGGAATGATCCAATTCTTTGATTCCTCCAGGGTCTTGCCAAAAAAAACCAAGGTTTGCTGATTGATGAGTTCGACTTCTCCCTCTGCCGTAAAAGTCATGATGTGGCCGGGAATGCTATCGATGACCATGCGCAAGTTCTGTTCGCTCGCACGAAGGGCCTCTTCGACACGCTTTCGATCTTCAATGTCAGTCAGCAAGTTATACCAACGGACAATGTGACCCTTTGCGTCACGCAGGGATAGGCCGCGTGAGTGGAACCACCGGTATGTCCCATCAGCCCGCCGGAGACGGTGATCAACATCGTAGGGATCCCCTGTTTCGACCGAGTGCCTCCAGGCAGCGACTGCCTGAGGCAGGTCGTCGGGATGGACGGCATCCCCGACTTGCCAACCCTTCAATTCTTCGAGAGTTTTGCCGAAATATTCAAGGACTTGGTTGTTGACGAATTCGACCTCGCCATCTGCAGTCATGATGGCCACCAAGCCGGCAATGCCCTCGATGATCAGGCGAAAAGTCAGTTCGCTCTTGCGCAGGGCATCGTCGTCGCCCCTGCGAAATTCGGGATCCGCCCAGTTCACTTGCCCCCCATTTAGCCCTGAACCACTATTACTTCAGATTCTATCAGTGCCGCAGTCCTTTCGCTCACGAATTTTCGGGAGTTCTCACGATGGCTCGTGACGCGTAAGGAGAAAACTGCTGATAACAAGCCATTTACGCATGGCCTTAGGATTGCCTTCTGGAGTGGCATCCCGATGTTCAAGCTTCAGCGAGTAATCGAGTCCGGTGTCGTCAAGCTGATCGTAATCGGGCGGATCGGCGCAGCGCAACTGCAGGGCTTGCAGGACATCATCCTGTCGGAAGCGGGACACGAAGTCGTACTCGATCTGACGGAGCTAACTCTCGTTGACCGTGAGGTCGTTCAGTTCCTGGTTCAGTGCGAAACGAACGGGCAACGGGTTACGAACTGTCCGGGCTACATCAGGGAGTGGATGAGCCGCGAACGCCGGGCGAGGTAATGAAAGCGCACGAAGAGTAGTTTTCAAAATTCAACATGGAGGTCACGATGCAACACCAGACAATGGCAAGAGAACCCAGAGCACGACAAATCACATTTACAGCCCTGCTGATCATGGCAACGATGTTCGGCATGGGAAAGGAGCTTATGGCACAAGCAAATGCATCGACAACGGTGAAGAATATCGTTCTGGTCCACGGCGGTTTTGTGGATGGATCGGGTTGGGAGGGCGTTTACAATGCCCTGACAAATGATGGTTACACGGTTACGATCGTTCAGAATCCGACCATCTCACTGGAAGATGACGTGGCGGTCACAAAGCGGGCGATCGCATTGCAGAACGGCCCGGTGATCCTCGTCGGCCACTCCTATGGCGGAGCAGTGATCACGCAAGCGGGCAACGACCCGAAGGTGGCCGGGTTGGTCTATGTCACCGCCTTTGCGCTGGACAAGGGCGAATCAGTTTCGTCGCTGATCAAGGATCCACCTCCAGGCGCGCCGGTCCCGCCCATCCTGCCGCCCGTAGACGGCTTCTTGCTGCTCGACAAGGCCAAATTCCCCGCGTCGTTCGCCGGCGACGTGAGCCCGGAGGTGGCCGCCTTCATGGCCGCCTCACAAGTGCCATGGGGTCTGAACGCACTGGGCGGCGTGGTCAGCGAGCCAGCCTGGCGAACCAAGCCAAGCTGGTACCTTGTCACCACTGAAGACAAAATGATCCCGCCTGAGGCTCAGCGGGCTATGTCCAAACGTGCCGGGTCAACAGTTGTCGAGGTCAAAGGCAGCCACGCCATCTATGTGTCGCAGCCACAGGCCGTCGCCCTCTTTTTATCGAAAAGGCCGCAAAGGGTGCCTTGGTGGCAGGGAAAGAACAAGCCGCAGCGGGTCCATTGGCCGCCGCAAAATAGAGTGGCGGATAACAGGGATTCGACGAGGCGGAGGCTTCCCGGGGGCTGCCCGGCTCACTGGCGAAGCCTCCGCCTTCCCGGAGGGCTGATATGCAATTCGAGGGAACACCTCCTTAGATCCTCCCTGGTCGCCAGGCGCTGAGTAGTTATCGAAGGTCTTGCCGCGCCCCTCGCTTTGACGAGCCCCCCTCATCATGCTGATGCACACTCCCCCGCCTTGGTGAGGTTATGTCAGCCTCCCTGGGCTGGAATTTTCTTGACAAATTCTAGGCTCTGGTGTAGGCTTTATAGGCGACAGCAGGAGCGGGGCAACACCGCAGTGGTTCCAGAAGGATCGTACCCATGCCCTCACTAAAGCGAAAAGCTCACGACAAATTATCAATCGCAAACAGGCAAATGGCTAAATTTGTGGACAAGAAGTCGTGCGGGGAGCAAGTCTCGAAAAGAAGAATTCTTTTTTTCGACGATCAAAGCCACTAAGTGTATGAAAACAAACAAAACGCGGACAAAATGCCAGCCCAATGTCCGGACATTTTATTCGAAATGACATGAAATGAGTGACATTTTAGGCCCTAATGAGATCAATTCGCGGCCCAAATGCCTCAAATGATAGGAAAACAATCCCCACATGACACTCTCAGCACCACCCCCGTCGCTATCGCTCCGGCCCCTCCTCGTTCGAGGAGGGGAGCCACAGGCAAAACAAAGCTCCCCGCCTGATTCAGAGCTTGTCCTGGACGCAGTGAAGGAATGGGGTCGCCGCGCCTGCGGCGGGGGTGGTGACCGGAGCCGAATTGGCGAGAAACTGGACAGAAAGTCGTGAGTGGATAAGAGGCGAACATTGGCTGGGACTTCAAATATGAAGGTGCATCCGGCGATATTNNTGAAAACAAAGGAACGGGGAAAATGCGCAAGCCAAATGCCGGGAGAGATGCCTGGGGCTCCGACGTCCCAGGCAGGGGCAGGCGAGGGGGATCATAATCCTAACTCCTAGCTCCTGAATCCTAACTCCTGATTTTTCCCCCTCGCGGGGATAACCCGAGAAGTTCATGAAAACAAAGGAACTGAAAAAGTACAAACGCAAATGCCGGGAAACACGCTTGGGGCAACAGGTGTCCAAAACGGGAGACGTTCAAGCGCAGCCGCAATTCTGACTTCTAGCTCCTGTCTCCTGTCTTCTGGCTTCTGTCTTCAAATTGAAGGTGCATCCGGCGATCGCTATGAAAACAATGGACAGGCAAAAATGGGTTGCATAGGAAGCAGAGTCTCTCGACCGTGCCGTCATTGGGGGGGACCTAGAGGACCATGGAAGGTCAGCACTACATCGTCACTGAGACCCGAACCGGCACCACCCCAATGCTCACCGCGCCGCGCTCCTAAACCAGGTGGGGAGTTTTTTTGGGGCCGCCTGGAATGGCTCTTTGACCCTGGAAAACGCTTGGGGAAGGCCACGATATTTATGAAAACGCAGGGACTTCGATGGAATTCAGGAAATTTGTCGCTGATTGTATGTTATTGATAAAAAGCTGTTTACCGAAATTTTGCCGTCAGGATGCGAGAAAAAAGGGAATTAAAAAATCAAGGGATATCCCACGATGTTGATGAAAATAAAGGAAAAGCAAAGCGACATATTGACATATCCCACGATGTTGATGAAAACAAATAACTTAGTTTTTTAGGCCACGATGTATATGATAATAAAGCCACTTAACGGAAATGTCGGCAAAACGAGCGCTCGGATCGGTCGGAGAGAAATCGCGACCGGAAACCGGGCAAGAGGGGTCAATCTGCCGCCTACGTTTTCCCCTTTTCTGTCTCTCGTGCATCAGCCCCGTCCTCAATCTTCCACCCCACCTGCGACAGGACTCCGCCCAGAACGCGCACGTCGTTGCACGTCAGGTTCAGATCGAGCAAGGTTCGGCGCAGCTTCATCAGCGCGGCGGGACGGCTGTTGGGGTGGAAATAGCCCGAGGCTTCCAGGACGCGCACGATGTTGGCGAAGGTGTGCTCGATCATCTGCTGGTTGGCAGGTTCGGAACGGTGCGCAATAACCTCAGCCGGCGTCACGGCAACGATGCCCGCACGGGTCAATTCATACGCGCAAACCGCCACCGCCTGCCCCAGGTTCATAGAGGGGCAGTCCGGCGCGGTGGGAATTCGCACCAGGGCGTGGCAAAGCGTCATGTCGTCATTCGAAAGCCCGGTCTTTTCCGAACCAAAAACCAGAGCTGCTCTTCCCCTGGATTTGCGACGGCGCAGCCAGGCGGGCAGATCCGGCAACGTCAGGATTGCGCGGCCGAGATTGCGGCGGGAGCCGGTGGTGGTGCCAAGCACCAGCGTGGCGTCGGCCGTGGCTTCAAGAAGCGTGGGAACGGAGCGGGCAGAGGCGATCACCGTCCCTCCCCCCACGGCCGATGTGCGCGCCTCGTTCCAGGTAGGTTCAAAGGGAGCCACCACCGACATTTCCACGATGCCAAAATTCGCCAGCGCCCGCGCCGCCGCCCCGATGTTCAGGGGATTGCGCGGCCGCACCAGCACGATGCGCCAATTGAGTTGCAGGGGTTTCATGAAAGGAATTGTAACAGCAAGAAGCGGCAGGAGGTCAATCGTAGATGCCTCCTGCCCTCGGATGACGATGCCATTTTGCGGACGGTGCTTACTTCTGCGGTGCGGCGGGGGCCGGGGTTACCTGGTCCTTCTTGTCGATCGATTCCACCGTCAGGATGCGCACTCCGGATTTGAACTGCTTATAGTCGGTATAGCGCACAATTTCCTTCATGTGGACGGGCGGACCGTTGGAGAAGTAAAGCGTGTCGTCACCCATGGTGTAGGTGGGGAACCAGAACTTGCCATCCACCTGCTCACGCCAGGTGGTAAAGCGCGGAAACAGATTTTCCTGGCCGTGGTGCATCTTGTCCTGAGGCACCTGTTTGCCTTCACTCTTGACGATCTGGAAGTCGCGATCGTCAACCCACACGATGCCTTGGAAGTATTGCCGGTTCTTTTGAATCTCCTTCGGCCGTGTGGAGAAGACGTAGGCGGTAATCTGGTCCACTTTAACGTGGCCCAGATACTTGATGTCGTACTCAGGCAGTTCGTCGGTGGTAAGGACGAAAGGCGTAATGTTGCGAAAGCCTTCCATATCCTCCTTGGTGACGATCAATCCCTTGAGCGTATTCTCCGGAGCGTAGGTCACCTTCTCGATGCGCTTGCCGGAGTCATCATAGAGAATGTCCCACTCCTGCACAAAGGTACCTATGATCTCGTTTTCAGGACCCAGTTCCTCAACCTTGTTGATCTGGTGGTAGGTGTAGTTGTTGCGGGCGGCGCGAAAAACCTTCTCCTTGGCGGCAAACGACTGGATGATCTGCTGGATTCCCTGCGCGTCGGGATCCTTCAGACCCGGGGCGCTGGCCGTGGCGGGAATGTCGGGTGGAGCTTCCTTCGCCGCGGCTTGATGCAAAACCGGCTCCGAGGAGGATGCGGGGGAATTTGCCTCAGCCATCACCGGCTTTTCCGCAGTGGTCTTCAGCAGGGATTGAATGCTCCGATCGAAAACGCTGAGGTCCATGGGGGCGCCGACTATCTTCTGGTAGATACGCCCGTCCTTGCCAATCAGGAAGCTGGTGGGAAGCCCATTAACGCCTCCGTAAATCGACTTGAGGGATTCGTCACCCATGGCCACAGGGTAGTTGATTCCATTCGCGGTGGCAAAATCCTTTACTTTAGTCTCGGTGTCCTGAACGGCGATACCCACAACCTGCAAGCCGACCCATCCGTACTTGTCTTGCAATCGCACAAGCGCGGGGATTTCCGCTTTGCAGTAGGGGCACCAGGTGGCCCAGAAGTTGATCAGTACGACCTTGCCCTTGAAATCATCAGGAGTGAGCTTGCGTCCATTGATGTCCTTGATGCGCAGCAGCGGCGCCTGTTCGCCAGACGACTCCGGGTGGCCAGCCAGCCCATCAAGGATTGCCTGAATGCGTTGTTCTGTCGCCGCATCACCCTGGGCGGCAGGCTTGGCAGAGTCCGAAGTCTGGGGAGTCTGAGTCTTAGCTGCAGGGGCGGAGTCCGCATTGTCGGAATGCCGCGTATGCAAGACGGGTTCATCCGGTGACGAAGATTCTTGCCTTGAGGTCGAAACTGGTGGCGCCGGTGCTGCCGGAGGAGGTGCCGCCGCCGGAGGTTCGGGGGCATCAGGAGTGTTGGGTTTGCCCTCTGGCGAGGCTTCGGGAGCAGCAGACGGATTCGGTGGCGTCACTGCGGCAGGAGGAGGTGCAGGGGCGGCAGGAGCGCTCGCTTTGGTTGCCGCAGCCTTATCTCCAGCCTTCCGCAAAGCGTCAATCAGATCATCGGTGGCGCCCTGGTCATGAAAGGTTTTGGCCAAGTCGGGATTCATCTGAAAATCCACGCCGCGCTGCTCGATAATCTGAATAATCTTGCTGCCGGGCGAACCGCCCATGAGGAGAAGTGTGACGTCGTCTTTTGAAAGTGGTTTGTCAGCCGGGGCCGCGGCCAGAGTCACCAAGCCGGCCAGCACCAGCAGGACGATCCCCAAGACAATACTCTTTGCCAGGATGGAATTTGATTTCATGGTGGATTACCCGCAAATGGACGCGCTCCCCATCGCTTGGGAGCGTCACTATTGATAGAGTCGTTCCTTGCACCAAGAGTTGTATGGCGGACTCGTGCGCTGGTGCGTGCCGCCTCCGTCATCATAGCTGATCGGCCCCGGAGCTAGGAACTTGCGGCCGTAATGGAGGTGAGCCCCGGCGCAGGAGGGCCGACTACTTCCGTAGGGTAACCTAACTCCACCCATCCGTCCAACCCGCCCAGAAGGGGCCAGACTTCATGATAACCCTTTTCGACGAGAAGGCGGGCCATTCTGGCGGCGGTGACTTCATTGGGGCAATTGCAGTACATCACCACCGGACGGCCAGGGGGGATTTCGCTATAACGATGTTCAAAATCATCAGGTGGAATCCATATCGCGCCAGCCACCTTGAGGCCGTCGCCATGGTAGCTGAGGTCGCCGCGCAAATCGACAATGGCGATGTTCTCGCCGCGTTCCAAGCGCTCCTTCAGTTCAGGGGCGGAAATGCGGGAGCGCTCAAGCAGGCGGTAGAATTGCCTTCGCTCCACCCACTTGAGCAGGATCCAGCCCGCCAGGATGACTGCCAGAATCAGCACTCCGGTTCGCCCGAAGGCGGCCATCCACTCCATCACCCACTCCACTTCTGTGCGGAAAGCCCGGCCGACGGCAATCGCCGACCCCGCCCACAAAGCGATTCCGCCAAGGTCGGCAGTAATGAAGAGCAGGGGCGGGACCTTCAACATTCCGGCCAGGGGTGGAGCAACGGTGTTCAATCCCGGCACGAACTTGGCGACCAGAAGAGACTTGATGCCATATCTCTGGAAAGTGCGCTCCGTGCGGTGGACGCAGGAATCCGGCGAGAGGGATAACGAACAGAGCCGGCGCAGAATGGGACGCCCCTTTGAGCGTCCGAGCTGATACCAGATGCCGTCACCTCCTAGCGCCGCAAGAACGCAGGACAGGAAAATCAAGGGCAGACGAAGGTGCAAGGGAGCGGCCACTGCGGCGGCAACAATGATGACAGGATAGGTGGGTACGGGAAGACCGAGATTTTCAGCAAAGGCAGCCAGAAAGATGAACGAGTAACCGTATTGGCGGAGGATATGCACCATGAGATTACCCGCACCCGGTGGTTAAATCAAATCGCAGACTTGCAGGTCCCGCCCAGACTTTGCCGGCGGCAAAGCCCGGGCTTCGCTCTGCAAGGGCCCGATAATGAGGCTACAACCCTGGCGGAAAGGGAATCGCCATTCCCTCCGCGGCCAGCTCGTGGTCTGAATGTTGTGGGTTACCCTAATGGCGGCAAACCGCTGCTTAACGCGCGCGCGCTTTGTTCTTCAGGCGCATCTGGCGCAGCTTGCGGGGGCTTCGTTTCGGCTTGGAGATGGAAAACGTGACGGTTCCCACACGGCGTACCGACCATTCCTTGCTTTCGGGATTGCTCTTCTCTGGATCCATAAGTCCTTTTCTATCCTCTCATCACAAGACGTCTTGGTGATTATAGCGGATATTTCAATTCCACGCTCAGCGCATCGCGCTTCTCGTCGCCCGCCATCTGCCCACGCCGCCGCGGGGGATTCCCTTTACTTGTCACTCTGCCTGTCAATTCGCCGCGACGATGGAAGTGACGGCAATTGTGTCTCCGCTCAGTGTTCCGGTAACCTTAACCTTGGCGCCGGCAAACTGCCCAGGCGTTTTCTGGTCGCTCAGTTGATAGATCTTGCCGCTGGGATCGATCAGGATATACTTCGACCCTTCTTTGATGCATCCCAGAGTGCAATCCTTGTCGCTCTCACCGGGCATCATGTGCTTGGCACCGCACATGGAATCACCAATGCTGCCCAAGTACGTCTTGCCCGCGTCCTTGCCGGGTGCGGCGAGGCTGATGCTTACTGCCAGAAGTAGTCCCACAAGAGTTAGAGCTAACCTTTTCATGCCAACCTCCGCAACGCTTGATTTTCCCCGCATCCGGCAAGGAATCGAAACAACCCTGCGTTCATCGCCACCTGAAACTCTTAACCTGGGCCTAAAGCTTAGATGTTACGTGGAACGCACTGGTTACCTAATCGGTGCGAACATGTCGCTTTGCAGTTGATCTCAGCATTAGGCCATGCTCGCCGCGGCGGATCTTCCAAAGACAAGCGGCCACTCACGGTTCGAGAGTGGCCGCTCCATCTCCAAAGTTGATGAGTGGAGAATCTAACTCGTCTTTTCAGCGACGCTCTTAACCGTGATGCTGTCGCCCTTCAAATTGCCCTTCACTTCCACGTTTTTCCCACCCAAGCCCTTAAACTTGTCCTGGCTGTCAAGTTGATAGACCTTTCCATCCGAAACCAGAACGTACGACGCCCCGCCGGAAACGCAGTGCTCGACGCAACCTTCGTTTCCCGCAGTCGAATGTTTCACCCCACAGTGCGAGTCGCTCACCACTCCGGTGATGGATTTGGTTCCTGCAAAGGACAGACTGCCAAATACCAGGACCGCAAAAATCAAAAGCACAATCTTCTTCATCTCGGTTCCTCCTCTGGATTCGCTTGGGCACCCCTGAAAACTTTGCCGGGAAACATGACGTCAAACTGTCCCCCCACACAGCTTTCAGGATAGGATGCGGAAACCAATCCACCAACTCCGCTGTGCCACTAAATAAACTAAGCTTTCCCTGCCGCGATTATATTACGCCCGAAAACGGATGCCGCGCAAGGCAGTTGATGATCAGGGGCGGGTTGGCGGGGATACCCGCAGCAGATCTATTTCAATCAAATTTTCAGTATCGCGGAAAATAATGGGCATAATGCATTTACCTTAGGTTCAGACTACGGCTAAGTTATAGCATCCTCCCCGCGGCCTCCCTGCCTGGAATATAATTGGCAAGAAGCTTACAATTGTTCTATGTCCTCTGTGTGGAGTCCTTTGCACTTGACGGAGGATATGGAAATCCGGGGAGTTCTGAAGTGATTTGTTGGATATGAGTCTAGATTTTGTGCGGGGGATACCGTGTTTCAAAGCAGATCCCTGCAGATATCCAATTCCTAAAACCTGTAGACAATGATATCCAAACGGTAATAATCCGACCAGACGTCTTTTTAATGTTGGAAGGAAAAAATGAGTCCTCGACGTGCCAATCCCGAGCTTGCTGACCGCCGCCGGGATGTATTGGTTAGAGCGGGTTACGCTGAAGTCCTGGAAAAAGGTATTAAAGGGACGACGCTGGATTCTGTTGTTGCCAGAGCCGGGTCGAGCAAGGGCGGCGCTCTTTATTACTTCCCTACCAAGGAAGACTTGCTCAGTGGCGTTCTTGAGTGGTTGCTGCGGCAACTGAACCGGACGCTGGATGAAGTTCTGCAAGCGCAGGACTCAGCTCGTGGGAAACTTGTCTCAGAGTTGGAAGTTCTGTTCCACAGTGCCGAGGTAAACCGCAAGCTCTACCTGGTGTTCTTTGATTTTGTAGCCTTGGGCACTCGCCAATCAAGATTTCGCGCCCTCCTGGCAGGATTCTTTGAGGCCTGCCATCGCCGCGATATGGCAATTGTGGAACTGGGGATCGAAGAGCAGCAATTCCGCCGCGTGAATCCGCAGGAAGCGGCAGCCACTATCCGCGCCCTGGTGGACGGATACTGCTTACAGTGGCTGATGTCGCCAAGCGATGCCCCCATTGAAGCCTATCGGGACCGCTGCCGAGCCGTCCTGGGCGCTTATTTGCTGCGATAAGTAGTGGGGATGGCAATGAAACCTTTATTCTTTGTTCTCTGTGCGGTGTTTGCCGCTTGCGGTTTGATCGCGCAGGTGCCTGTCTGGCAGCCGTCGCCGGGACATACGCAAGTGCTGATATGGCCGGGGGTGGTGCCAGATGCGCTGCCTGTCGCAGGGCCAGAGAATGAAACAAGGATGGCTGCGGATTCGCTGGTCGCCGGCAGGCCATGGGCTTATGTGGGTCACGTCTCACAACCTACGATGACGGTCTACGCGCCGGTGAAAGAAAATACAGGCGCTGCGGTGGTCGTCTTTCCCGGAGGGGGCTATCAAATTCTGGCCATCGATCTTGAAGGCACGGAGGTCTGTGACTGGCTCACATCCCGAGGAATCACCTGTGTGCTGCTAAAGTATCGAGTGCCGGGTGAGGGCCTGTATCCGAAATCAGGACCGTATCCGGCCTCACTCATGGCGTTGGAAGACGCACAGAGAACGGTGGGGCTTGTGCGCTTTCATGCTGAGGAGTGGCATCGCGATCCACACAAGATTGGGGTACTGGGATTTTCTGCAGGCGGGCATCTGGTTACAGCGATGAGCACTCACTTCAGGCGTCGATTGTACCCGGCTGAAGATGCAGCCGACAAAGAAAGCTGCCGCCCGGATTTTGCCGTGGCTGTTTATCCGGGACACCTGTCGCTTGCCGATAACAGTTTTGCCTTGAATCCGGATATTCGAGTTCATATCACCCGCCAGACGCCGCCTACGTTTTTGCTTCAGAACGAGGATGACCACGTGGACCGAGTGGAAGACTCGCTGAGTTACTATGCAGCGCTGAAGAAAGCTGGTGTGCCCGTGGAGATGCATTTGTATGCGCAAGGCGGACATGCGTTTGGGTTACGGCGCACGAAGCTACCGGTGACCGGATGGCCACAGTTGGTAGAGGTTTGGCTGGCAAGCATCGGAATGATCCGGCAGTGATCCCCTCATAATAATATTGAAAAACTATCTCGAACTTATTCTCCCGGTGTTACCAAATGTTGACTGGACAGCGGCATTCTCACTCTACCGCCGCAGCCCCCACCCTATGCCCGCCAGACTTACCGTAACGTATGTTAGTATCTCGCCTTGAAAATCGACCGCAAAGAGTGCGAACCTGGAGAGCAACGGATGTCCAAAGGTTTTTCGTTTTTGGTTTCGGCAATTCTACTGGCGGCCGCGAGTGTTGGGGCGCAAACGGCCAACGGACCACGCTACCAATCGGCGTTTATGCGAGTTGACCTCGCACCAGACCAGCCCGCCATCACTGCGATTGCCCTGGATTCCCTGGGCAAGGGGAAGCTCAGCGTGAATCCGCTGCGGCCTCCGAGTCCCGCGACGTCAACCTACCAATTCCGGCAAGAAGGCTCGACTTTTGAGTATCGCCCGACCAGCTCTGGAACCACCATGCCCCCAGCATGGAAGTTTGAGTTCTCGGCCCGACGTATTCATCTTCGCTCGAACTTTGCCGCAGGAATCGCACCGCCGCCGCTTGTTCTGAATTTCGATCCCTATCTCAACCACGCAACACTCTTGGGGCTGATCAACGAAGACAGCTCCGTGCGGCTTCCGGCGCTGCTTCATCTGCCCGATCTGGGAACCCTGCGCATTACTTCGCCTTCAACCGGGGCTCGAGCACTGGGTTTCGACGCGCAGCGACTGCACGGTCACGGCGCCCCTCCCGAAAATCCTGCCAATTACATTCGCATCACATTTCCCGCTGCCACCGCTGCCATTCCCGAGGTTGATTACGATCTGGAAGTTGTTGCCATTCATCCCGACGTTCCCGGAATCGAGCATGACGCCCGATTCGATGGCTTTCGGCGCGACTGGTTGAACATGTTTCAACTGCTGCCGCGTGATCGCGCATTGGCCAACAATAGTGTCAGCGGCGCCTGCCCTTGCAGCGTTTATATGTACTCCTCCGTGGCGGAGCGCACGCCGCCGCTCGCGCCAGGGTTGACGGCTCTCGATCTGCTTCGTCAAACACTTGACCGCTATCTGAGCGGGATGAAAGGCATCGGCATGGAGGGCTACGACAACTCGCCCAGCCCCGGGTTTATGGATTCCTATCCCTCCCTGCTGATTGCCGCCAGCGATTACGCCCGAGCCAGCAAAGATCATGCCTGGATCGAAAGGAACTACTCCGGGCTTAAAGATTGGACCGCGAAGATGCTGGCGAGTGATGTGAATGGCGACGGTTTGCTGGAATACCGTGAAAGCGGCAATTACAACTCCTGGCCGGAACAGAGATTGCTGCGCCCGGCCAACTGGTGGGACACGATCGGGTTTGGTTATCAGGACGCCTACTCCAATGAGCTTGCCTACCACGCTCTTGTGGGCATGGCTGAAGTAGCCCGCATGGCAAACCAGGCGGATGACGCGCAGTCGTATTCAGCCCGCGCGGAAAAAATGAAGTCAATTTACGTTCGGACTTTTTACGATCCACAAACCGGAGTTCTGGCCGGATGGAAAAGCGCGGATGGCAATCTGCACGATTACTATTTCACCTTTGTGAACAGCATGGCCATCACCTACGGGCTGGTTCCGCGCGACAAGGCCGGTCCCATCATGGACAAACTGCTCGCCAAAATGAAGGAGGTCGGGTACACGCACTTTGAATATGGTCTGCCCGGCAACCTGATTCCCGTTCGCCGAGGCGACTACGTGGTCCATGAGAAGTATGCCGGCGGCGGAATCAAGGAGGACGGCTCGGATGCCTTCCAGATCTATGAAAACGGCGGCGCAACCGGGAGCTATGTGTATTACGCGTTGCAAGCCCTCTATAGTCTGGGCCGGCGCAAGGAGGCCGACGCGATCCTCTTTCCCCTGCTTGCGGGGTATGAAAAAGGCGCCTTCCAGGGCTTTGGACCCAGCGATATGTCATACGATTGGAAAACCTGGGACGGAATTCCGTGGGGTTATGAAGGCCTGCTGGTAGATAACTACCAGGCCCTGCTGGGCGTGCTGGCGCGGTGAGAAGGTGGAAAGCTAGTGAACCTGTATTACCTTGGCGTGAGTCTCTATTTCATCTCATGGCCCTCCAGCTCGGAAGCCCGCCACTATTTCAGCACGAAGGCAAGGCATGAGCGCCAATCACTTGCCACTTACGAAGAATGGCAAAGCCGCCAAAACAAACCCAGCACGGTCAAGCCGCCAACGAATTCGTAATAACCCGCTGTCGCAGGCTTTGATTCCAGGCAACGATTCATTTGGATTGCTGGCATCACGATGGCGCGCCTAATTCCCACGCCGATAGCAGAACACAACGTCCCGAATAAGGGGCTGTTCGGACATATCGACGGTGACCTCAAGAGCGTCGTTCAGGTTGGAGGGCACTTTGTCTGCCAGCTTATCGTTGGAGAGTAGAAACCCGCCGGGCCGGAGCATCGCCGCCACATTAGCACGGGCAAGAGACTGCTCGAAGGCTCCATAGTAAAGAAATATGTTTGTGCCAATCACCAGATCATAGGCGCGTTCTTTCGGCCAATTCAGGCGTTGGTAGACCACGTTCAAATCAAGAGGGGTGACTCGCGCAACCACGCTGGGTCTTACCTTCACAGCACGGGTTCGGGTGGAAGCGGCGGCCTCGGGCACACGGATCGGCGGCACCGGTTGGCCGATATTTCCGCCCAGTTTCTGCCAATACCCGATGAAGTTCACCCGGTACTCGTCGCTCATCGGGCGTTCGGCATTCCAGGGCAGTTGAAGAATATAGGATTGCCCTTTGGTGGCCGCGGTTCGAATGCGAGCAACATGGACGTTCACATTCTCACTAATGTCCAGAGTGTCCAACTCAACCGTATTGGAATTCACGATCCCCAGACGGATCAGCGAGTCCAGCACCGCAAAGGGTTGGATTGTCTGGGGAGGATAGAAGTCGTTGCCAGCTTCTTTGTTGGCAAAATCGAGGCCCGGACCCACAATTGCGATCCTTCGCGCCCCGCCGGGCTTCAGCATCCCCTTTTCCAGCATGGATCGGAAAGTCATGTCCAGCAGGTAATCCGGCCAGAGATTGGTATCGAGAGAAATGCCACGGTCCTGAAACATCTGAAAGCGCCTGTCGTCCTTGGGCTGAGCCTTGTATTTGAGATATTCGTCACGCAGGCGGGCAAGGCTATCGAGAAGGTACTTCTTGGTCTCGGCCCGCTCCGCTGAAGTCCTTAGTGAATGGCCATGCTTCTCGATAAAGGTACGCATCTCGATTAGACCCGCGGAAGGATGTGGAGCCATCCAGGCACGGATCAAGTCGTTGGCACGATTCTCCGCGAATGAGTTTACCAGCGAGCTAATCCCGTAGCGGGCCAGAAACTCATCATCGATACGGTATTCCTGAGTGAACGTCACGCCGAATCGCAGCAAATTGACGAGGGTATCTTCCTCTCCGCGAATCAGGCGGTCGCGCACTTCCCGGTCTTTGATTTGAACCCAAGTTGACCATTTGCCGTCGTCCAGAGGACCAGCAGCATTTAAGTCCGGCGGGAGCACATCCCGCATTCCATCGATAATCGGTCGCGCGGATTCAAGGGAAATAAATTCTGCGCGGACTGAAGACTGGCCGAGGCAGAATGGAGAAAAGCCCGGCAACATCAAAGTAATATAGAAAAACGCGGCGAGTTTATTCCGCATGGGTCTCCTCGAGTTGTTCGCTTAATGGTCTTCTTACCTTGGGGCCGTTAAGCAAGCGGCAGCCACGGTCAGAATTTCCCCCGCTGTGTGCTTTTACCTTGCGCCAGAACGCAAGGGCAGTCCCACATCATCAATATGAATCGGGCTGAAGCTTTTTCACTCAACAACATATCCCATACGGGGACGTGAAGTCACGAAGTGAAGCGTGATAACCATGCGCTTCACTTACGATGGGCGCCGATCGCCGGCGCGAAGTCAACAACTCTTCTGGACATCTTGACGATTTCGTAATGCGATGAGAGACTTGGCGCTCCGGTGGGTGCTGGAGACATAGGGTGCCAAGACCCCGTCTCGCCAACATTTTACTGCGATGCGGGGTTAAAGCCGGGTATTGCGGTGGGCCAGCCTTCGGACGGTCCGTGACAATTTAGAAGGATAACCGTAGTGCGTTTCACGCCACGGTGGGATACTAAGATTCAGGCATGTTCACCACGCTGATCGCCGTCGTCTTTACGCTCATCCTGGTGGTGGGAGTGCCGGCGCTTTCCTACTCGACTGCCCGCAATAGCGAAGTCAAAAAGCTGGCGCGCCTGGACCTTTACCTCTCAGCCGTGTTCTCGCAGTGGCTATTAGCGACCGCAGGCTTGGGAGTCGTGTACGGGATCGCGCGCCAAGTCTTCGTGAAAGGGTTTGCCGAGATGCCTTTGGTCCCCTTTCTGGAATGGGGCATCGGCATCGCGGGAACCGCCCTTTTGGCTTTAATCCTCGTGATCTGGTGTGAACGGAGAGGTTGGCTGCCGCGCGAACCTGACCTGGTTTACCTGCTGATGCCGGAGACCCGGCGAGAGAAGGTCTGGGCGGCTCTTATCGTATCGCCCACAGCGGCATTTTGCGAGGAATTCCTTTTCCGGGGCTATCTGCTGGCGCAGTTTGACACCTGGCTCCACTCGCTCATCTGGGCGTGGATTGCCTCTTCCGTAGCATTCGGATTGGCGCACTTCTACCAGGGTTGGAGCGGCATGATTCGCGCCGGACTTCTGGGCGCGGTGCTTGCCTACCCAGTGGTGCGATGGGGAAACCTTTATCCTTCCATGCTGGCGCATTGGCTCATCGACGCCGTGGCGCTATTGTGGCTCGGTTCCTGGATGGTGGGGAATCAAAATCCGGGGTCCGAGGTGCGAAGCCCGGAGTCTTAAGTTACTTGTCCGCGAGATTCCAAACTTCGGACTTCGGACCCCGAACTCCGGACTGTTTCTTAAGCTCCTCCGTCCGAAACCGGCTCGAGCTTGTGAACAATGTCAGCTTCTTCCGTAAGTTCTTCCGCCACCAAGGTACAGGCAATCTTCAAACAGCGGGTATCAAGGCATTTGGGGCAATTAACGATAATGCGGTCAAAGAGAAAATCGGATAGTTGCTGCGTAGTAAAAATGCGTGCCATGGAGTAGTTCCTCCATCCCTGCGAGGGGGGTCACCGTTCAAGGAGCATTATACTCCTCCAGCAGGGCGGGGAGTTGTGCTAATCTAAAGAGCGTTTCCCACGGCAACAGGCTCCATCGTGGAACAGCACTTATGGTTCAAATTGCCCCCTCTCTGTTGGCTGCGGATTTTGCCCGGCTCGGAGAGGCATTAAAGTTCATAAAAGAAGCTGGGGCATCGATGGTCCACGTGGATGTAATGGACGGGCACTTTGCTCCCGACCTCAGCGTGGGCCAGCCGGTGGTTAAGAGTTTGCGTAAGGCCACGGACCTGATCCTCGATTTGCACCTTTTGGTTGAGCGGCCGGAAAGGTATATCGCGGAATTTATCGCGATCGGCGCGGACCGGATCGCGATTCACGCTGAAGCAACTCAGAACCTGCACCATGCTCTCAGTTTAATCAGGACGGGAGGCGCCCAGACAGGTTTGGCACTCAATCCTTCCACCGCAGTCGAATCGGTTGTTGACGCGTTGGGGGAGATTGACTATTTGCTGATTCTTTCGGCAGATCTTGGATTCGCAAACCCATCGTTTCTTCCCGGCACGCTCGGCAAGATCAAAACTGCCTGTAAGCTACGGCGGGCAAGACGGATGGACTTCACGATTCAAGTCGAGGGCAGCCTCAGCGAGCAACAGATTGATGGGCTGGTCGAGTCGGGTGCAGACATCCTCGTGGCCGGTTCCAACATCTTTCAGAAGGAAGCTAAAAGCCGCTGGGTGGAGATGATGGGTCAAGCGCCTGCTATTCGCCGCCCACCGAGAGTTTGATTTTGTAAATGAGGAGCTAGTTTTCTGTTCAACGGACCCATTAACATCCCTGCTCGAAAAGTCTACGTCATCGTCGGCCTCCTAGTGCTAGCCGTCGGATTTCTTCCGGGTTGCGCAGCGGTTAACCGCATGCATCACCCCGACCCGGGATTGGTGTTTGCCCCCGGCGATCAGCCGGACAAAGTTCTGTATCAGAAGGCAACGCACGAGGTCACCCACGGGCGATACGAAGTTGGGCGACTGACCCTGCAAACCCTGATCAACACCTATCCAGACAGCGAGTATCTTTCCAAGGCGAAGCTGGCGATTGCAGACTCCTACTACGATGAGGGCGGGGTTTCCGGATTTACCCAAGCGGAAGCCGAGTACAAGGATTTCATCACATTTTTCCCCACGGCTCCGGAAGCGCCGGAAGCGCAGTACCGGGTAGGAATGGCGCATTTCCGCTTGTTGGCAAAGGCCGACCGTGACCAGACAGAGGCTTTGCTGGCGGAATCGGAATTCAAGGAATTTCTTTTGAAGTACCCTGACAGCCCCTTGATTTCGCGCGTCAAAGGGCGGTTGCGGCAGACACAGGAAGTCCTGGGACAAGGTGACTTTTTCACCGCCAATCTTTATTATCAACACAACGCATTTCTGGCGGCGCGGTCTCGCTTCCAGGAAATCATCGATAAGTACCCGGACTTCAGCGGAGGCGACCAAGCGCTCTATTATCTGGGACAGAGCCTGGAGCATCTACGGAAAGGGCACGATTCCGTCGTTTACTACTCTCACATCATTACCGACTTTCCGTTAAGCCCCCTGGTCCCTCAAGCTAAAGCGCGATTGACCGCCTTGAAGGCCCCCATCCCCAAGCCCACACGTGCAATGCTGGCCCGCGCGCAAGCAGATGCAACGCACCATGTAGAGAAGACTTGGTTAGGTAAGGCAACGGGGTTGATCTCGAGCGCTCCTGACACCAGCAGCACACTATTTGGCCCTGTACACATCGGCACCTCGGGCAATGGGATTGAGGCAACGAACCAGTCGGGCGTGTCCCCCAGCAATGCGACGATCGAGGCATCGCCCGTGAGCGAGAAGAGCCTTGATGCCGCCAAGCCCGCAGGGGCTTTGGCGCCGGCCAACAATGACAGTGGAAAGGCCACCACCCAGACTCCACCCGACGCTGCCAAACCGGCTACGCCGGCCAACGACGACAGTGCCAAGGCCAAAGATGCGACCACTGGAAAAGCGCAGGCCGATGCCACCAATCCTGCCGCACCAGCCAAGAAGAAGAGTCGATTTCATGTATTGAAGAAGGTTGTTGACCCCTTTTAATTGATCGCTGCCGCACGCAGAATTCACCATGAGGAAGGAGGCTATTTCGTTGTCTTTGAATGCTCCTGGCCTCCCCTGCAAAAAATGTGCAAACCCAAGATTCCTAATTGGTTGCGCCTTGACTTACGGGTGGCGTCATGGTATTTCTCAAGCAAATCTGGTTTGGCGCAAAAAATAGGAGAATCCTGTGGCTCGGATTGTTCTGGTTGCCGACGATAGCCCTACCATTCAGAAGAGAGCGATGGGAATTCTGAAGGGTGAAGGTTTTGAAGTTGAAACCGTATCCAATGGTGTCGCCGCCATCAAGCGGCTGGCAGTCATCCATCCCGTGGTCGTTCTCGCCGATGTTTCCATGCCGGGCAGAGATGGGTATGAAGTATGCGACTATGTGAAGAAGTCACCCGACCACTCTCAGGTGCCGGTGTTGCTCGTTGCCAGCGATATGGAGCCCTATGACAGCGCGCGGGGCGCCGCAGTTGGAGCCGATGGAATCATCAAGAAACCCTTTGAAGCGCGAGAATTGATCTCCCTTGTTGTGAAATTTGCCGAGCAGTTTGAAGCGGCGACGGTCGCGAACCCGGAGGCTCCAGTTGCACCACCCCCCAAGCGCGAGCCCACGGAAGAGATCGCAGCCGCTGGCGATGCGCCGGACAATGCCCCCACCATCGTGCAGCACGTTGATCCCGCTTTTTCCGCGCCTGAGGGTGTAGCCTTTGAGGAGCCCGGCGGGGGAGGATCACATGAATTTCCTCCCGAACCCCCACCAGAGCCATCGGGAGTGCCCTTCGCTGCGCCGCAAGCTGATGCAGCTGTCTTTCCCGAATCTGCGTTCGAGTTTCCTACCTCCCCAGCTGAGGAGCATACATTAGCGACAGGGAAGCCGTGGGACCCTCATTCCTTTGCGCCCCCGCCCCCGCTACAGTACTCAAGGGACGTTCCTGATTTTCTTAAGGGCTTGGAACCGACAGTTCCGCCGCCAGTATTTGTCGACGAGCCACCCGAGAGCATCACCAGTCCGCCCGAGAGTTCGTTCGGAGTGCGCACGGCGATTTTCCGCGCTCCGCTGGAAATCGCGGAGCCGATATGGAAAGAGGAAACAAGCTCTACAGTGCCAGGACCGGAACCCGTTGCCCCCGAGGGAATGGAACCAAAATTCATAACGGAAGAGCCCGCGGACAGCTCCGAAACTTCACCCGACCATCCGCATCCTCATGAGCACCCGCACTCTCCCAATTCGGTGAGCGCCACAAGTCTCGATAGCTTCTCTTTGGACGATGCTGCCGCAGGACAGGTTCGCTTTGCTTCCGAGTTGCCGGAAGTTGTCTATGCCGCGCCGATGGAGGTCCCCCCCGCCGCGGAATTCGCCCCGGCGGAATTGGTGCCCGAGGTGGCCGATCCAAGAGCCGCAACTTCTGAAATTACGCCGGAAGTGGTTTATGCAGAAGCCACTGCTTCTGAGCCCATTCCGGAAGTCGTATATGCAGTTGCCATCGCGCCTGAGACCACGCCGGAACCAGTTTCTGCAGAGGTCGTTCCCACTGTGCCCCCAGCGGAAACGACTCATACTGAACTCCCATCTGATGAACCCACACCAGAAGTAGTTTATGAAGCCGCTGATCCTAAATTGACGACAGATTCCGTTTACCCAGAAGCATCTCCGTTCGAACCCCCACCGGAAGGGGTCGAGGTCGAAGCTGCCACCTCTGCGCCAGAGCTGGAAACTGTGCACACGGGGCTCGCATCCTCTGATTCGGCGGTCCAATCCGTCGATACAGAAACTGCAGCTTCTGACCCGTTATTAGCAGCGACCGGGACCGAAACCGCCCCCATCGAGTCCATGCCGAAGGCGATTGCAACAGAGGCCATTGTATCCGAGACTTTGCCGGATGGGGTCCATGCGGAAATCGCTCCGCCGGAACCGACACCGGAGCCTACACCGCAGGAAGCTCATTCGGAAATGGCTATGCCGGGGACAAAACCTGAGTCTATCCTTGCGGAGATCGCCCTTCTTGGAGCGTCGGTGGAAGCAATTCATGCGAAAATTGCTCACACAGAGACCGTGCCTGAAGTGGCCCCTCACGAAATCGCTTCGGTCGATTCCGTGCCGGAAGCAGTCCATCAGCACGACGTTGTGCCTGAAGCCGCCACAGCAGTCGCGTCCGCCGAGCCTGCGCCAGCAGTTACCGCATCTCACCCGGCAATTGACCAGGAACAGGTCCATTGCATTGTCGAAAAGGTGGTGCTTAAGATGGCCCCTCCCATCCTGACGGCGGAAGCGGTGGAGGAAATAACCAAGCAGCTTACCGAAGAGATTGTTGCTGAAATCAATCTCGAATCGTCTCAACCTCACGCTTAATGGCGGTTTTGGTTGGACTCTCCGTCGTGGGATGAAGATTTGATTTTGGATTCCCGGCGAGGGGTCTTCCCACTCTTCCCATCCCCCAGTTGACCGCAAGTGTTCCTTTGAAAAGTGACTCGTCCGCCGTAGGTTTGACTCACTTTCATGCACTCGGTATATTGAATGATTTAAGCCTATTCACGGCCTTATTCAGGAGAGGGTTCATTTGGAAACCGAAATACCCAAGGTATATGCACCGGAAAATATCGAACCCCGCTGGGCCCGGTTTTGGATCGCGCAAAACCTCTACCGGCCCGCGGATGAAAGTGCCTGGCCGAACTTCTGCCTGGTGATTCCTCCACCCAATATTACGGGATCGCTCCACATGGGACACATGCTGGAGCACACGGAAATCGACATCTTGATGCGGTGGCACCGGATGCGCGGCGAAAATGTGCTCTGGCTGCCCGGCACGGACCATGCCGCCATTGCCACACAGATGATCGTGGAACGTGAACTGGGCCGCGCGGCCCGCCCCGATCTGGAGGGGTCCCAGGCCAAGAGTGCTTGGCAGCGGGAAGGTCAACGCCTGCGCACGGAAATGGGCAGGGAAAAGTTCCTGGAGCAGTGCTGGAAGTGGAAAGCAGAGAATGGCGGCACCATTCACCTCCAGATGGAACGTTTGGGTACGTCCGTGGATTGGACGCGCGACCGCT